>CAYVUM010000067.1:0-20010 GCA_964454795.1 uncultured Rhodospirillaceae bacterium | reverse complement strand
CTCTATCTGTTTGACTTTATTGAGGGCAAATCGGGGCGTTTTCTTGGCAGGTCGGTTACGCCCGACGTTATGATGATCAGCCTATTGGATCAGGAGAGAGTGTGATGGTCGACTCCCGCACGGTTAGTGCCGCCGCAATTCTGCTGTTCAGCGGTCTTGCCACCGCATCTGCCAATGACGTGTTCTGCCCGCCAAGTATCGGGCCGGAAACCGTAGACAACGTCGTGGTCACGCCCGGTCCGCGGTGCACCCTCACCGGCACGAATATTCTCGGTGGGGTCGAAGTCGAGCCGGGAGGCGATTTGCGGGCCCGCAGCGGTGTGCGGGTCGGCGGCAACATCCAGGCGGACGGCGGCGAACGTGTCGCCATCAGGGACGCGTTCGTGGCTGGCAGCGTCCAGGTGGACGCAACCGCCGGAACCGCTCTCGTCGCCGGATCGATTATCGGCGGCAATGTGCAGTTTGAAAACAATGCCGGCCCGGTGGCGGTGGCGGGCAACAACGTCGCCGGCGATGTTCAGGCGAACAGCAACCTGGCCGGGATCACGGTTCGCCGGAATGTCATTGCCGGCAACCTGCAGTGTCAGGACAACGCCCCGCCGATCCGGGTTGCCGGCAACACCGTCGATGGTTCTGCCGAGGACCAGTGTCAGTAACCACGTTCCGATGGCGCTGAGCGCTCCGCCGGCCTTAACCGTTTAAGATGGGAGGTGTGCGCCCCGGCTCTCCGCCGGGGCAACTCTCGTCCCGGGACTTTTCCCAAAGATCGCCCGATCAGGAGCGCGGGTGGATTGGAGCGGCGCCGCCGCGACCTTCGTCGGAAGCCGTTCACCCGTCCGGCCAGTCCATTCAACGGAACGCCGCTTTCCCTTACCCCGAGCCGGCGACGGTGCGTCCGGGGACGACGCGGCGGTAGGACAGCGCTTCGGCAATGTGGACCCGGCCAACCGCCGTCTTGCCATCCAGATCGGCGAGGGTGCGGGCGACGCGGAGCACCCGGTGGTAGCTGCGCGCGGTCAGCCGCAGGCTGGAAACGGCATTGGTGAGCAGGGACTTGCCGGCCGCATCGGGCGACGCCACCCGGTCGAGCAGGGCGCCGTCCGCTTCGGCGTTGGTCCGCACCCGGCCCGGCGGCGCCAGCGTGGTCCACTCCCCGGTATCCGGGCTATAGCGCCGGTTCTGCGCTTCGCGCGCCGCCGCCACCCGCTTGGCCACCGCCGCCGAGCTTTCTGCTGCCGGGGGCAGGGCCAAGTCGGCAGCGCTCACCGCCGGCACCTCCACGTGCAGGTCGATGCGGTCATAGAGGGGCCCGGAGATTCGCGACTGGTAGTCGACGGCGCAGCGCGGCGCCCGTCCGCAGGCCCGCTCGGCGTCGTCCAGATAGCCGCAGCGGCAGGGGTTCATCGCCGCAACCAGCTGAAAACGCGCCGGGAAGATGACATGGCTGTTGGCCCGGGCGACGCTCGCCCGGCCCGTCTCCAGCGGCTGGCGCAGCGCCTCAAGGGCGCCGCGATGGAACTCGGGCAACTCGTCCAGGAACAGCACGCCGAGGTGGGCGAGCGACACCTCGCCCGGCCGGGTGCGCAGGCCGCCGCCGATCAGCGCCGGGGTGGACGCGGAATGGTGGGGGTCGCGGAACGGCCGGCGGCGGAGCAGCCCGCCCTCGGGCAGGGTGCCGGCGAGGCTGTGAATCATGCTCACTTCCAGCGCTTCGGCCGGGTCGAGGGTCGGCAGCAGCCCGGGCATCCGGCTCGCCAGCATCGACTTGCCCGAGCCCGGCGGGCCAACCATCAGCAGGTTGTGACCACCGGCGGCGGCGATTTCGAGGGCCCGCTTGGCGGTCTCCTGGCCCTTGACATCGGCCAGGTCCGGACAAGTTCCGGTGCCGTCCACCAGCTTCGGCTGAGGCGCGGTCAGCACCTGCAGACCACGGACATGATTGACAAAGGCGAGCAACGACGGAGGTGCGACAATGTCGATGCCGGCGGCCCATGCGGCTTCGCCGCCCTGGGCGGCCGGGCAGACCAGCGCGAGGCCGCGGCGGCTGGCGTGAATGGCCGCAGGCAGGACGCCGGTGACGGCGGTCAGCGCCCCGTCGAGAGCCAGTTCACCGAGAGCCAGGTAACGGTCAGCCTCGTCGGCCGGCAGCACCGCCATGGCGGCAAGCAGGCCGAGGGCGATGGGCAGGTCGAAGTGGCTGCCCTCCTTGAGCATGTCGGCGGGGGCGAGGTTGACCGTAATGCGCTTGGGGGGCAGCGACAGGCCCATGGCGGCGAGCGCCGAGCGGACTCGCTCGCGGCTTTCGCCGACCGCCTTGTCGGGCAGGCCGACGACGCTGAAGCTCGGCATCCCGCCGGAGATCTGCACCTGCACGTCAACGTCGAGGACCGAGATCCCCTGGAACGCCACCGTCGCAACCCGCGCAACCATTCCCGTCCCGCCCCGGTCTCCACCCTTGCGGGAATTCTACGGCGCGCTCGCGGCGCCGTCCAATGGGCTGTGGTGGAGGCGTCCGGTGTCGATCTTCCCCTACAGCCGGTGTCCCGAGCGCCGGCGCGCCACCTGCGCACCGCCGAGCGCCGCCAGCGCCAGACCCAAGAGGGCGAGCGTTGCGGGCGCGGGAACAACGTCGGCGTCGGCAATCGCAAACGTAGGCCCGAAGAAGCCTGCCCCCAGCGGCAGCTGTGCGAACGGGAACGACAACGAAGCGGTACCGGGTGCCGTGAGCCGCCGGGCGTTGTGCAACAACGCCGGGTCGGCGACGAGACTTGCCCGATCGATATTGGTCGGAACCGGATCCTCGGCCGACGGATAGAACGCACCAATGACGTAGTCGCCGGACGGCAGGGAGGTGTCCGACACGTCTTCCAGGATCCAGGCGCCGACGCCGGAGGCCGAGACCTCGAAATCGGTGCTCGGAACGGCTGAGGTGGACCCGAACACGGTGCCGCTGACCACGAGTGTGCCCGAGCCACAGGCGATGTCGTCGCAGACCCAGATCCCGACGTCATGGTCATCCATCAGTGTGTTCGCGCCAGCCGAGCCGACGTCGAAGACCCCGATCTGATCGACCGTGACGGCATCGATCAGGCTGAATTGCCAGCCGATCGTCCGGCCTCCGGCGAGGGTGGTGCCAACCAGATTATCCGTAAAGTCCAATCCCAGTGCGGCTGCCGCATCGGCAGCCGAGAGCGCGAAAGCACCGGCAACGGCGGAGCCCAATAATCTGCTAAACATCCCTTAACCTCCTGTCATGCGTGCATCACCCCCGTTTCGTGGGGCGGATGACCCGCTGTTGGGCGCCTTGCTCGCAACATCTGTGCCACCTGATTGGGGTAAGTGAAATCAAGGCGTTGAGCGGAGGGGCCCGGCCCTGACGGCGCCGTTGTGTAAAAATTTTTTACAGTCGGCGGTGTCGGGGTGCGGCAGCGGCCACAAACCGGTTAAAGAGAATTGTTCAAATTCAACGCTCTGGAGCGCAGCGTCGGCTCTTTTTCGGGTGTAAAGAATACTGCCACCCGCTTCGGCGCCGCCCCGGCGTCCTCGGGAGGCGCGCGCTAACTTATTGATTTTCCGAAAGGAAGCGAATCATTTCGGGGGGCGGGCGGAGTCGCAACAACCGCCTGCGGTCGCTTCCCGGGTCTCGGGGACCCGGTTTCGGGCCACGGTCGTCGAGTGCGGCCGAACCTTTGCTTGTGGTTCGATGCTGACGGATGAGTCCCGGCCGTCAGCCGAATCGAACCACAGGATCACGAGCTGAGAGGATCGACCGATCATTCGCTTGGGAACCAGGCGGATGATCCGATCCACTCGTGGCCGCCCTCCCGCGCCCGCATCGTCTCTGCGGGCGAGGGACGCCGCCGCCCGCGTTTGCCGCCCCGGGGCGCGGCTATTCCGCCGCCGCCGTTGCGCCGGCAGTCTCGGCCTGACCGGTGATCCGCTCGAAGTCGCGGATCAGCTGTTGGGTGATCGCGCCGGGGACGAACCGGTGGTCGTCGATGCTACGCACCGGGGTGATCTCCGCGGCCGTGCCGGTCAGGAAAACCTCGGTCGCGGCGCCGAGCTCGTCGGGCCAGATCGCCCGCTCGACAACCTCGATGCCGCGGGACCTGGCCAGCTCGATCACCGTGCGGCGGGTGATGCCATCAAGAAAGCAATCGGGGATCGGGGTATGCAGCCGGTCGTCACCCATAACGAGGAAGATGTTGGCGCCTGTGGCTTCGCTGATCCGACCGCGCCAGTCCAGCAACAGCGCATCATCGAACCCGGCCGCTTCCGCCTGATGTTTGGAGAGCGTGCAGATCATGTATAAGCCGGCGGCCTTGGCGTGCACGGGGGCCGTCTCCGGGCTCGGCCGCTTCCACGGCGCGGTGCACAGACGGATGCCCTGCAACCGCGCCTCCGGCGTGAAATAGGACGGCCATGCCCATGTGGCGACGGCCAGGTGGATCGAAGACCGTTGCGCCGAGACGCCCATCATTTCCGAACCGCGCCACGCCACCGGCCGGACATAGCCGTCGACGATGCCGTTCGCCTGCACGACCTCCTCGCAGGCCCGGTCGATCTCGTCCACCGACCAGGGGATCGTAAAGCCGAGCATGCGCGCGGACTCGACCAGCCGGCGGGAATGCTCGCTGAGCTTGAAAATACGCCCGCCGTAGACCCGTTCACCTTCGAACACGGACGAGGCGTAGTGCAGGGCATGGGTGAGCACGTGAACTCTGGCGTCCCGCCACGGGGTCAGCCCGCCGTCCATCCAGATCAGACCATCCCGGTCGTCGAACGCCTGAGCAGTCATTGGTCGTGTTCCTCCCCGTCCTTGCGATCCGAACATCGGGTTTCTGGATTCCTGCGGCTAACTCGGTGCCTGAACGACGGATCGTTACGTGTTTCCAGCTCGGAGCTTGCGTTTTCTATCAGCTTCGGATATTTACGTCAACAAGCCTGACATATCCGTCCGGGCCGCCGCCAGCCGCCGGCAAGGAGTCCCTTGCCAGTCCCGGCGTTGATGGTCAGGCGTCGGTCGACGACAAGGTTGAGGTTGCAAACATGGACCAGCCGGTTGCGCCCGACGAAGCGGCGGTCGGACCCGCTGAGCGGCCTTCGCCGGTGGAGCTGCGGCAGGTCATCGAGTTGCTGTTCTTTGCCTACCGGGACTTCACCGGCGAGGCCGATGCGATGCTCGCCCGCTACGGGTTCGGCCGCGCCCATCATCGGGTTATTTATTTCATCGGTCGGGATCCCGGGCTGGGTGTGGGGGACCTGCTCGCCATTCTCAAGATCAGCAAGCAGGCGCTGAGCCCGGTTCTGGGACAGCTTGTCCGCGAAGGCTTTGTTGTTCAGAGGCGGGACCCGGAGGACCGCCGCCGGCGGCGGTTGTTCCTCACGGTCGAAGCGGCGGCGCTCGAGCGGAAGCTCACCGAGCGGCAATCGATGATGCTGATACGTGCTTATCACCGGGCCGGCCGGGATGCCGTTGACGGTTTCACCCGGGTGCTCGCGGCCCTGATCAACCCCTCCGATTGCGACCGGCTGCCGGCGGCGCCGGTATCGGCCGTGGAGGCGGGGTTGGAGGCCGGGGCTTCCGCCGGCCGCTGCGGCGGGACCGGTGAATGAGCGAGGAAACGCCGCATATTCTCGTCGTCGATGATGATACCCGGCTGTGCAGCCTGCTTGCCCGGTTTCTGACCGGCAACGGCTTCATTGTCGCCACGGCCAGTGATGCGGCCGATGCCCGTGCCAAGCTGACCAGCCTGTCGTTCGATCTGATCATTCTCGACCTGATGATGCCGGGCGAGCACGGTCTCGACTTCGCGGTCGACCTGCGATCCCGCTCGGCGATCCCGATCCTGATGCTGACTGCCATGGCCGAACCGGAGGACCGCATCACCGGCCTGGAACGGGGCGCGGATGACTATCTGGTCAAGCCGTTCGAGCCCCGGGAGCTGCTCCTGCGCATCCAGAACGTGCTGCGGCGGGGGCCGCAGATCGAGGTCCCGGCGAGCCGGATCCGCCTGGGTCAGCTGGTGTTCGATGCCGCCCGCGGCGAACTGTATCGCAACGAGGAACTCGTTCGGCTCACCGCCGTCGAAGCGGAGCTGCTTCGGGTGCTGGCGCGCCACCCGGGAACCATCTTCGGCCGCGAGGAACTGATCGAGCTGACCGGGGCCAGCGGCGGCGACCGCGCCGTCGACGTCCAGGTGACCCGGTTGCGGCGCAAACTCGAGCCCGACCCGCGCGAGCCACGGTATCTGCAGACCGTGCGCAGCAAGGGCTATGTGCTGAAACCCGACTGAGCGGACGTCGCCTCCGCCGGAGAGATCATTGTGTCCCTCTCCCAGAACCGGGCCGGCGACCGCCGGCGATGACCGCCCTGGCGATCAAGAACTATCTGCCGCGGAGCCTGCTCGGCCGGTCTCTGCTGATTATCGTCACGCCGCTGTTTCTGCTCCAGGTGGTCGCAGCGCTGTTTTTCTATGAAAGCCACTGGGACACGGTGAGCTGGCGCCTGGCCCGGAACCTGGCCGGCGATATGGCGATCCTGGTCGATGCGGTCGACGGCGTGGTGGCAGACGGTCGCGGCTCCACCGCGGCGGACGCGCACTTACGGGATTGGGCGCTGCAGCGCGCGGCCTACCATCTCGGCATCTTCGGCACACTGCGGCGTGGCGAGGTTCTCCCGGAAGCGACGAAGGACGACGAGCCGGCTGAGCCGGAGCTGGCGCGTGCGCTGGCCGAGCACCTCCACCAGCCCTACCGCATCACCACCAATGCCGACCGCAACCAGGTGATCGTCGATGTCCAGGTCACCGACGGTGTGCTGCACATGGTCACCAGCCGCAAACGGCTGTTCACGGCAACCGTTTATGTTTTCGTGATCTGGATGGTCGGCACCTCGATCCTGCTTCTGGCGGTGGCGGTGGTGTTCATGCGCAACCAGGTCAAGCCGATCCTGCGGCTGGCGCGCGCGGCCGACGCTTTCGGCAAAGGCCGGGATACCCCGCGCTTCAAGCCGGAAGGGGCCCGCGAGGTACGCCAGGCCGCTGCCGCGTTTCTGGCCATGCGCGAGCGCATCCGGCGACAGATCGGCCAGCGCACGGCCATGCTGGCCGGCGTCTCCCATGACCTTCGGACCCCTCTGACCCGGATGAAACTGGAGCTGGAACTGATGACTCAGGACGACGGGGTCAGTGCACTGAAGGAAGACGTCATCGAGATGGAGCGGATGCTCGAAGGCTATCTGGCCTTCGCGCGTGGCGAGGACGCGGAGCGGCCGGAAGCGGTGGAGCTGAAGCGGCTTCTCGACGAGGTCGTCCGCCATGCCCGGCGCCAGGGCCGGATCGTCGATCTGCGCTGTCCGGACGGCATCGAAATCGCCGTCAAACCGCTGGCGTTCCGCCGGATCCTCACGAACCTCATCGACAACGCCCTGCGCTTCGGCTCCCGGGTCTGGCTACGCGCCGTGCAGGTGGGTGAGATGGTTGAAGTGCTGATCGAGGACGATGGCCCGGGGATACCGGCTGAGGTCCGCGAGGACGTCTTCAAGCCGTTCTTCCGTCTGGAGGAATCCCGTAATCCGCGGACCGGCGGCGTCGGTCTGGGGTTGACGATTGCGCGGGATCTGGCCCGAAGTCACGGCGGTGAAGTGATTCTCGACGATTCCCCGATGGGCGGACTGCGGGTCTGCATCCGCCTGCCGATGTGAGGTTGCTGAAGGTTCAGAAGAGCCGGCCGCCGTTCGGAACCGGGACGTCGGGTCCGATCAGCACAACTTCGCCGTCCGGGTCGGGAAGGCCGAGCACGAGCACCTCGGAGACGAACTTGCCGATCTGCCGCGGCGGGAAGTTAACGACGGCGCAGAGCTGCCGGCCGATCAGGGCCTCGGGCTGGTAGTGGCGGGTGAGCCGGGCGGACGATTGGCGCTCGCCGATGTCGCCGCCAAAGTCGATCCACAGCTTGAGGGCGGGTTTGCGCGCCTCGGGATACGGCTCGGCACGGATCACGGTGCCCACCCGCACATCGACGCGGGCGAAATCCTCATAGAGGATGGACGGGGCTGCCATCATTAGGAACGCGGACCGGGGGGAGGGAGGGTGTTGGAGCGCTTCGGATGAAAGGCAGTCCGGACAGGGGCGGCCGTCCGACCGGGCGACCGCCTCCGGAGAGGAGCCCGAAGCTCAGGCTTTCGACTTCTCGGCCATTTCCTTGATCTCTTCGAGAGTCTCGGAAACCCGGTTCGTGATTGTATTGGCGACGTCTTCGTTCGCTTTTGTGACCATTTCGGCCAGGTCGCGCATGTTGGCCAAAGCTTTCTCGAACGCGTCTTTGGCGACTTCGGCCTGTTTCACGGCAGCATCCTGCGGCGAGGCCGCTTTCGAAACCGTGTCGATCGCCTTCTGGGCTTCGTTCATCGTTTCCTGAAGGATCTCGGCCTGGCGCTTGGCGACGGACTGAACGCCCTCGAACGCGGCGCGGTTGGCGCTGGCCAAAGCTTCCACATTCTTACGCTGGCTGGCGATCAGCGCATCGATCTCGACGCCGGGCAGCTTATAATTCTTCACCATTTCGGAAAACTGCTCGACGAACTTCGTCGGATCGAAATCCTTCATCATTTTGGTGAAGTCCATGAATTCGGGCGGTTGGGCCATGATCGGATCCTTTCCGGCAGGGTCGCGAGGACGTTAACAATCGTCCAACGCCCAAAATATGTCGCAGCGCAACAACCCTGTCAATGCCAATTGTGCACTGCACAAAAACCCGGGTCGACGCGGCGAAACTCTCTAACCAGTTGAAAAATTGACGGTTACTTCCCGGGCCCGAAGGGTTCAGAGCTCAGCGAAGGCACGCGACGTCGCAAAATGTTGCAGTCCCGGAGTGCAACATGGCCGCTCCGATGCGGGGCGAACAGGCGCGCCCCGGTCATCCGCGGGACGGATCCGGAGACTCGCCGCCGACGGGGCCGGCCATGGTTGGCTCTGCTCCGGCCGGCGGCGCGGCCGCAGGTCCGTCACCGGCATGGACGCGATATCCGCCGCCGACGGGTGCGACCCGGCCGAGGAGCTGATCAAGACCCCGCGCCAGACCGTCCAGTCGCCGCAGGCCACGATCGAGGGCGGCCATCGTCCGGGCCAGATCGGCGCTGTCGTCCGAGAGCCAGGCCCGGAAGGTGTCGGCGTAGACGACGGCTAGCGCCTGCACGCGGAGGGTGCCAAGCGGTCCCGCCGTCGACAACCCGGCGGCCTCAAGGATCTGCGTCAGTCGGCGCAGGAAGCCGGGGGCCAGCATCAGCGCCCCGATCGGATCGGCCGGCAGGCTGCGGACGAGCGCCGTCATCCCCGCGCGATGGGGGGACAGGGCATCGAACCGTGCCATGATCACCTCGAACAGCCGGTCGCGCGCCGGCTCGTTCAGGTCCGGCGCGGTGTCGGAAAGCATCGTCCGATCGATCCGCGCGAAAAACGCCTCGAGGATCGCCCCGCGCGTCGGAAACACCGCAAAGGCCTCGACAAGGGGGACACCAGCGCGCCCGGCAATCTCGGCGATCGACAGCGGCAGCCACCCGGCTTCCCCCGCCAGGGCCAGAGCCGCGTCGATCAGACGGTCGGCCGCCTCGTCTGCGGGACTGGACATCGGGTCGGAGTGGGGAGCAGATATCGGCTCGGACATGGCATCACCGGTTTTTTCCCTGTCGCATCGTTCGAGAGCTTGTAGCACTATCATCAGATGAGATCGATTCGCGAAACCAGGATCGCAGCATGACCGGCCCGGCGCGAGGCAGGGAGCGGCCCGCCGTCACACCCGGCCCATCGGCCATCGCCGCGGAAGCCGCCCGCCACCCGGTCCTCGGCCGGGACGAGGAGGCTGATCTGCTGCGTCGCGCCGGGGCTGGCGACCGCGAGGCGACCCGCCGGCTGGTCGGCAGCCATCTGCGGTTCGTCATCCGAATTGCGCGGAGCTACCGCGGCTTCGGCCTGCCGATGAATGACCTGATCCAGGAGGGCATCGTCGGTCTGGTGCAGGCAGTCCGCCGGTTCGACCCGAGCCGGGGGGCGCGTCTTTCCACCTACGCGATGTATTCGATCCGGGCAGCGATCCAGGAGTCGGTGCTGCGGTCCTGGTCCATGGTCCGCAGCGGCACCGGCAACGCCCACAAACTGATGGTGCTGCAGCTCCGCCGCATCGGCGGCGATCTTGGCGGCGGTGCCGGCGAGAGCGGCGAGGATGTGGCCGGCGCGCTCGCTGCGCGGTTCGGGGCAACGAAGGCCGACGTCCTCAGCCTCGCGCGGCGCATTTCCGGCGATCATTCCCTTGATCAGAGCGACGACGACGGCGCCACCCTGCTCGACCGGCTCGCCTCGGACGCTCCCGACCCGGAGCAGTGGATGGAGAGGCGGTCGCGACAGCGCCGGGTCGTGGAAAACCTGACCGCCGCTCTCGGCCGGTTGCCGCGCCCTGAACAGACCGTGATCCGCCGCCGCTATCTGGAAGAGGCGAAAGCCACCTTCGCCACCATCGGCCGCGAGCTCGGCGTGTCCAAGGACCGGGCCCGGCAGCTGGAAGCGAAGGCCCTCGGTCGGCTCAAGCGTCTGCTCGACCCTCAGGCCTCGGACCTGGTGTGAACGGCGGGTTCGCCCGGGCCCGCTCGGCCAGCGGTGCCAACCCCGGCTGGCCAGCCGACGGCGTTTGAGGATCCGGCCGCCGCTGCCCGGCTTATCCCGACCGGCTTGGGCGGCGGTCGGGCCGGCCGCCGCGCGGGCTCAGTCCTTGATGCCGAAATCCTTGAAACGCTTGCGGAATTTAGCGAGCTGGCCGCCACTGTCGACGAGCCGGTGGACCCCGGTCCAGGCGGGATGGCTTTTCGGATCCACCTGCAACTTCAAGGTGTCGCCCGCCGAGCCGTAGGTCGAGCGGGTCTTGAAGGTGCTGCCGTCGGTCATCTCGACGGTAATCTCGTGATAGTCTGGATGAATGTTTTTCTTCACAGGTCCGCTCCGTTCCGGCGAACCGGCTATATAGCGGGCGCCGGCAGCGCGATCAATCCTTTGCCGGATCAGCGGCACGCCCCGGGCCGGCGACCTCCGCGCGTAAGCGCAGCGCGAGCAGGACAACCCCGGCCATGACGATGGCGCCAAACACGTACGGCGAATCCTTGCCGAGCCAGAAGAATAAGCTGCCGGCAATAAGCGGGCCGACAATGCGGGCGAGCGTCGTCGCCGAGCGGGCGAGCCCCATGCCGCCGCCCTGGGCGTCTGCGCCGAGTTGCAGCGAGATCAGCGTATTGAGGGCCGGCTGGCTGATCCCGTAGCCCACCGCGACGACTGCCATCGCCGGCAGCAGTACGGCAAGGCCGGTAGCAAAGGGAATGGTCGCAATGCCGATGGCGAGCAACGCTGAGCCGGCGATGAGAAGCCGGGTCTCGCCAACCCGCGGCGCCAGCCGGCCGATCAGGCCGCCCTGGACTGCCGCCGTGATCAGGCCGATGTAGGCGAACAGCCAGCCGTTCTGCTCCGGACCCCAGCCGAGCTGACGACGCGACCACATCGCGAAGGTGGTCTCCAGACCCGCGAAGACCAGGCCGGCGAGGAATCCCATCGCCAGCATCAGGCCCACGTCGGAACGGACTGTGGCCTGCCGGAACTGGCGCCATCGGTCAGCGCGCGGCATCGCAGCAAGCCGGCTGCGCACCCCGGCGTCGAGCGATTCCGGCAGCCGCAGCACGGTGAGAACCAGCGCCACAATGGATGCGGCGGCGGCGACCAGGGCGGGGGTCAGAAAGTCGGCATTCGCCGGATCGTCGCCGGCAAGCACGCCGCCGATTGCGGGGCCGAAAATGAAACCGAGACCGAAGGCCGCGCCGATCAGCCCCATGCCCCGTGCCCGCGTCTCTGCGGTGGTGACGTCGGCCACGTAAGCGAACGCAACGGAGATGTTCCCGGCCATGAAGCCGGCGGCGGCGCGGGCGGCGAACAGCGCCCAGAGGCTGGTGGCGAAGCCGAGCCAGACATAGGCGGCGGCGATTCCGGCCAGACTCACAATCAGCACCGGCCGGCGGCCGACCCGGTCGCTCAGTCGTCCCCACAGGGGTGCGGCGAGGAACTGGGTGAAGGAATAGACCGCCATCAGCATCCCCACTTCCGCCGGTGAGGCGGCGAAGTGCTCGCCATAGAACGGCAGCAGCGGGATGACGATGCCGAACCCGATCAGGTCGACGAAGACGATCAGAAACAGGATTTTCATCGTTGGCAGCGGAAACTTCGTCTGTGCGTCGCCGGCGGACCCTCCGGCAACCGGGGCGGCCGGTCAGGGTTGCGTGAGCTTCAGCTCAATCCGGCGATTGCGCCGAAAGGCCGCCTCGGTATCGCCGGTATCGAGCGGCTGAAACTCGCCGAATCCCGCCGCGGCCAGCCGCTCGGGCGGAATCCCGGCATCGATCAGCAGCTCGACCACGGACAGCGCCCGTTCCGCCGACAGCTGCCAGTTGGACCGGTAGGGGGTGCCCGGACCGACCGGCACCCGGTCGGTATGCCCGTCAACCCGCAGCACCCAGTCGATCTCCGGCGGGATCTCGCGACCCAGCTTGATCAGGGTATCGGCAACCTGGCGCAGCCGGGTGCGGCCGCGGCTGTCGAGGATCGCCGAGCCGGACCCGAACAGGATCTCCGACTGGAAGACGAACCGGTCGCCGACAATCCGCACCCCTTCCTGGTCGCCCAGGACCTCACGAAGCCGGCCGAAGAACTCAGAGCGGTAGCGCGACAGGTCCTGAACCCGGCTGGCCAGCGCCGTGTTCAGCCGGCTGCCCAAATCCTCGATTTCGATGGACTGTTCGCGGATCGTCGCCTCGGAGGCATCGAGCGCAGTGACGAGGGCGGCAAGCTGCTCGCGGAGGGCGGCGACCTGCCTGTTGAGAAGGGCGACCTCGGCCTCTGCCTCTTTCGAGATCCGGCGCTCGGCGGCCAGCGTCCGGCCCCGTTCATCCCGCTCGGCGGCGAGACGGTCGGTCTCGTCTTCAAGCTCGGCCTTGAGCGCCTCCAGGGCGGCAACCCGTTGCACCAGTTCGGTGAGCCGTTCGGTCTGCCATTCAATGGTCGAACGGTCGGCCCGGATGGTTTCCGCCGACTCGTCAAGCAGCCGGCGAAGTTCGTTTGCCTCCGCCTCGGCATCGGCGGCCTGCTGTTCCGCCTCGGTCACCGTGCTTTCCGCCGCAGCCAGATCGCTGACCATGGTCGAGGCCCGTTGCTCGGCCTCGCGGGCCCGGGCTGTCGCCTCATCGAGGGCGGCGATCAGCTCGGCAATCCGGCGTTCGGTCGCATCCCGCTCGGCGGACAGCTCGGTCAGCGCCGCTTCGGCTTCGCTGCGGCGCGAGACGGCAGCGGCAGCGCGGTCCTTCTCGGCGAGCAGTGCGGCTGCAAGCGCGTTGATGTCCGCCTCGGAACCCGCCGCCTCGGCGGTCAGCCGGTCGACGTCGGCGGCAAGCGCCTCGGCCCGCGCCTCGGCGAGCCCGGCCCGCTCCCGCAGGGTGGCAATCAGCGTGGCCTGCTGCCGGCGTTCCGCCAGCGAGGCCTGGAGATCGCCCGAGACCTGCTCCAGGTTGGCGCGCAGATCGGCCGTGGCCTGTCGTTCCAGGCCAAGCAGGTCGGAGAGCTCGTCCACCCGGTTCTGCAGCCGGTCGAGGGCGGCGTCCTGCCCGGACAGCGCCTCACTCAGAAACACCTGCGCCAACACGAACACCAGCAACAGAAAGATGACGACCATCAGTAAGGCCGCCAGGGCGTCGACGAACCCCGGCCAGGTGTTGACGGTGCGCGGCTCGCGGCGCGACAGGGTGGCCATGGCCGTCAGGACCCGCTTTCGTCCTCGGCCAGGGCGGCGATCGTCCGGGCGAGCAGGCGGATTTCCGCGCGCACCTGGCTGATCGTCTCCTCGCGGCCGCTGACCATTTCCTCGACCGCCCGGGCCGCGTAGAGCTCGATGTTGCGGATATGGGTGCGGGTGGCATCGTCGATGACCGGCGGTGTGGCCGCCGGGCCGTCGGCCAGGCGGGCAAGGATCGGCTTCAGCTCGGACTGCCCCTCCGCAAGCCGGGTCATCAGCAGCTGTTCGGTGCGCATCTGGTCGATGAGCGTGGCGATGTTCTCGCTCAGGGCATTCAGTTGATGAGCCGCCGATGCCCGGGAGTCTTCGCCGCGGGCAAGTGCGCGCTGGACCCCGTCGAGGCTTTCGGCGGTCTGCTCCAGCAGCGCCTGGACGTAGGCCGGCATCGGCGCCTCGCCTTCGCTCGCCAGTCCGCCGCTGCCGAGCCGGGTGACCCCGGACAACCAGTCTTCCAGGTCGGTGTAGAAGCGGTTCTGGGCCTGGCCGGCCTGCAGGTCAAGAAAGCCGAGCACCAGCGAGCCGCCGAGGCCGAACAGCGACGACGAAAACGCCGTGCCCATACCTTCGAGCGGTGCGCCAAGCCCCGCCTTCAGCTCGGTGAACATCGCTGCCACATCCGCAGAGCGGATCGACAGCCCGCCGATCACCTCAGCGACGGCGCCAACGGTGTTGAGCAGCCCCCAGAACGTGCCGAGCAGGCCGAGGAAGATCAGCAGGCCGATGCCATAGCGGGACAGATCGCGGGATTCATCGAGGCGGGAGGCGATGCCGTCGAGCAGCGAGCGCATCGCCATCGCTGAAAGGCTCAGCCGGCCGGTGCGGTCGCCGATCATCCGGGCCATAGGCGCGAGCAGAACCGGCTCGGCTGCCGTCGGTGCCGCCCGGCTGCGGGCCGCGCGGAACTGCTCCAGCCAGTCCACTTCCGGTCGCAGCCTCAGCACCTGGCGGAAATTGTGGATGATTCCAAGCAGCAGGGCGACGAGGATCAGGCCGTTCAGAGGCGCATTGGCCAGAAAGGCATCGCGCAGCGGGGCAAACAGCACGAGACAGGCACCGACCACGGCGACAAGGAACAACACCATCCGGACGATGTAGCGGCGTGGACGGGTCATCGGCCGGTCCCGGCGCGACCCCGGCCTCGCGCTTGCCGGTTACCGGGAACGCCGGGCCGGGCGGTCAACGCTCGATCATCCTGATATCGACCCGGTTCTTCGGTTCCGCCGGTGCCCGGTCGCCGAGCGCCCGGACGTCGATCCGCGCGCTTTCGATCTCCCGGTCGAGCAGGTGCGAGCGCACCGCCAGAGCCCGGGACAGCGACAGACGGCGCGCCTGGCTCGCCGACAATGAGGGCCCGCTGGCGAACGCCTCCACCTGCACGCGCAGGTCCGGACTGGCCTCAAGGGCGCTGGCCACCCGGTCCAACTCCGCTCGCGCGTCATCTTTCAGCACGGTCTCGTCCCGGTCGAACGCCAGCACGGTCAGATCGCCGGCCGTGAGCGTCGCGGGGGCCGCAGGTTCGCCCGGTTCGAGCCGCGCCGTCTCCACGTCGCCGGTCTCCGCCGGCATCGGCGCCGCGCGATCGACCCCCACCGGGGCGGGCGATGGCGACAGCACCGGCGGTGGCGGCGGGGTGCCTGGACGCGCAGTGGCCGGCGCCGGCGGCTGCGGTGGTGTCGCGGCCGCCTGGCGCGCTGGCGGTGCCGACGGCTTGGGGGTTGCCGGAGGCGGCGCGGCAACCGGTTCGCTGACGGTCGCCGTTCCGGTGGCCGGCGCCGCCGTGGTGTCCCGGGCCGCCGGCAGCGGGTCCGGGACCGGCGGCTTTCGGGTGGCGGCCGGGATGCGCAGGGTGGTTGCCGCGACCGGTGCCGGCGGCAGCGGACTCGCCGAGCGGCGGGACGGCGCCGCAGATCCCGGGCGGATCGGATAGAGGGGATCGCCATAGAACTGCGACTGCGGCCGGGCCGGGGGCTTGTCCGTCCGGCTTCCGGCGGTGGCCGGACCCGACAGCGGCCGCGGGCCGGGCAGTGCTTCGATCACGTTGCGGTTGACCTCGACGCCCGGCGTACCGCCGGACTGGCTGTAGACGCCGGCGGGCAGGGTGACCAGAGCGGTCATCACGGCCACGCCGAGAATCGGCCACGGGGAGAAGTGGGAACAGATCGGCATCGGTCTCGATTCAGGCGGTTGTCGGACCAGCCCGGCCACCGTCAGAATAATCAGGGGGTTGCCGGAGCACAACCCTGCCCCGGTTCGCCCGGGATGGCGATCGCTTCGCCGGCCGCCTCGGCCTTGCCGGCACCGCGGATGACCGCGAGCAGGCGGCCGTGAAGGTCCGGATTGGCGGCGAGGATACCGCCTCCTTGAAGCATTTTCCTGCCTCCGGCCAAGTCGGTCACGAACCCTCCGGCTTCGCGGACGATGGCGATGCCGGCGGCCACATCCCAGGGCTTGAGGCCATTCTCCCAATAGCCGTCGTAGCGCCCGGCGGCCACGTAGGCGAGATCGAGCGCAGCCGACCCGAACCGTCGCACGCCTGCACTCGCGGCCATGATCTCGGCGGCCTGGCGGAGGAACAGGCGATGATTGGGCAGACCGCGGAAGGGCACCCCGGTGGCGAAGACAGACTCCTCCAGCTTCGTCCGCGCGGAGACGCGAATGCGCCGGCCGTTGAGGTAGGCGCCGAGCCCCTGTTCAGCAACGTACATTTCATCCTGGACGGGGTTGTAGACAACGCCGGCAAACGGTACGGCGTCGCGTACAAGGCCGATCGAAATGGCGAAATGGGGAATGCCGTGAAGGAAATTGGTGGTGCCATCGAGCGGATCGACCAGCCAGGTGTTGGAGGTGTCGGTGCCGCGGATCTCACCGCCCTCTTCCACCACAAGACCATACTTCGGGCGGGCCTTCTGCAGTTCGACCCGGAGCACCGCCTCAGCGCGGCGGTCCGCCTTGCTGACAAAGTCCGCCGGGCCCTTTTTCGAGACCTGAAGGTGCTCCACTTCGCCGAAGTCGCGTACCAGCCGCATGGCCGCTTTGCGGGCAGCGGCGGTCATGACGTTCAGCAGCGGTGAGCGGTAAAGCATGGCGCGCAGAGCCCGGAGACCGCGGTGCCGTTACGGCGCCGGGTCAGTCCTTGGCGCGCTCCACGTAGCTTCCGTCGGCGGTATTGACGACCACCCGGGTTCCGGCCTCCACATGCGGCGGCACCATGGTCCGCACCCCGTTCTCGAGGATCGCCGGCTTGTAAGAGGATGCGGCCGTCTGCCCCTTAACCACGGCCTCGGTATCGGTGATCGCCAGTACGACGGTATCCGGCAGCTGCACGCCAATGGGACTTTCTTCATACATCTCGATCGTTACCTGCATCTCTTCCTGAAGGAACTGGATCACGTCCTCGCCGATGAACTCGGCCGGCAGGGTAATCTGTTCGAAGGTCTCAGCATTCATGAACGTATAAGTGTCGCCGTCAGAATAGAGATACTGGAACGGCACCTGCTCCAGCCGGACCCGTTCCACGGTTTCCGAGGACCGGAACCGCTCGTTGAGCTTGGTGCCGTCGCGAATATCCCGCAGCTCCACCTGCAGGTAGGCGCCGCCCTTTCCGGGCTGGGTGTGCTGGATGCGGACCGCCCGCCAGAGCCGGCCCTGGTGGTCGATAACCATGCCGGGGCGGACGGCGTTTCCGTTGATCTTCATGGGATTGAGCCCTGGTAATCGCTGCGGGGAAACCGGTTGGCTGGGCGGAAACTAGCAGGATGGTTCTCGCCGGGCAACGGAGTGCCTGAGCGCCCGGGACAACGATACAGTCGGTTTTTCCTGTTGACAGGGCGAGCGCCGAATCGGCATGAAAACCGTGCAGGTGTGACTGAACTGTCGGCAGCGTGCCGACCGCGGTCCTTCAATATTGGTGCCGGCGCCCCGGATGATCGACGATTCCACCCGGATGATGTGGGTGCCGGCCTGCCGGGCCGGATCAGCCGGCGTGTGCCCGGCTTCGTCCGCAACCCTGCTCCCGCTCGCGCTCCTTCGACTTATCGGCCCCTGAACGCCGAAGACGCCCTGATCGCATCGCGCCGGGTGTCGAACGTTCAGGGGACCCGCAAGACCGAGCCGATCAGCGATCATCAGAGCGTTCGAAGGACCGAGACGCCATGAGCATGACTGCCGACCCTCAACGGATCATCGTTTTCGACACCACCCTGCGCGACGGCGAACAGTCGCCGGGCGCCTCCATGAACCTGGACGAAAAGCTGCGCATCGCCCGGGTTCTCGAAGACATGGGCGTCGACGTGATCGAAGCCGGGTTTCCGATCGCCTCGAATGGCGATTTCGAGGCCGTTCACGAGATCAGCAAGACGATCACCAACGCCACCGTCTGCGGCCTCAGCCGCGCGAACCGGCGGGACATCGAGCGGACCGCCGAGGCGATCCGGCCGGCGGCCCGCGGCCGGATCCACACCTTCATCTCCACCAGCCCGCTGCACATGAAATACAAGCTGCAGATGGAGCCGGACGCCGTTTATGACGCGGTGATCGAGAGCGTTCGCTTCGCCCGCGAATTTACCGACGACGTGGAGTGGAGCTGCGAGGACGGATCCCGCACCGATCATGACTTTCTCTGCCGGTGCATCGAGGCGGCGATCGATGCGGGGGCATCGACGATCAATGTTCCCGACACCGTCGGCTATTCGGTCCCGGAGGAATATGCCCAGCTGATCACCATGCTGCGCAACCGGGTGCCGAACATCGACAAGGCCATCCTGTCGGTCCACTGCCACAATGATCTGGGCTTGGCGGTGGCCAACTCGCTGGCGGCGATAACGGCCGGTGCCCGGCAGGTGGAATGCACGATCAACGGCCTCGGCGAGCGGGCCGGCAACGCTGCGCTGGAGGAAATCGTGATGGCGCTCCGGACCCGCCACGACCTGATGCCCTACACCACCGGGGTGCGGACCGAACTGATCACCCGCGCCTCGCGGCTGGTCTCCGCGGTCACCGGCTTTGTCGTCCAGCCGAACAAGGCCGTGGTCGGTCGCAACGCCTTCGCCCATGAATCGGGCATCCATCAGGACGGGATGCTCAAGAATGCCGGAACCTACGAGATCATGACCCCGGAGTCCGTCGGGCTGACCCGGTCCACTCTGGTCCTCGGCAAGCATTCCGGCCGCCACGCCTTTCGCGAGAAGCTCAAGGACCTGGGCTTTGCCCTGGATGACGCGGCTGTCGACAATGCCTTCCGCCGGTTCAAGGCGCTGGCGGATAAAAAGAAGGAGGTGTTTGACGACGACCTGGTGGCAATCGCGGATGATCAGATGCAGTCGGTTGACCGGGTGCGGCTGATCCATCTGGAGATCACCTGCGGAACCCGCGAGCCCGCCGCACAGATGGAAATCTCCATCGACGGCGAAGCCCGCCAGTGCAGCGAAACCGGTGACGGTCCGGTGGATGCGGCGTTCCGGTGCATCAAGCGGCTGGTTCCCACGGACGCGACCCTTCAGAACTATCAGGTCCTGGCGGTGACCGGCGGCACCGACGCCCAGGCGGAGGTGACCGTGCGACTCGAAGAGCAAGGCCGGATGGTCATCGGCCAGGCGGCGCACACCGACACCGTGGTCGCGTCTGCCAAGGCGTATCTGCGCGCCATCAACAAGCTGCTGACAAAGCGGGAAAAAACGGCGGCGTCCGCGGCACTCGCGTAAACCGCGCCGGCCCCTCTTGCCAACGCCCGCAACTGGTGTACAAACCGATGTGCCGGGGTTCGCCCCGGCACATTCACATGATCGCAGGGCGCCTGTGCCCGTGCATCACGCCCGTGGTCTCTGCCTCGGTGCCGAGGCCGGTGCGAGGCGGGCGCCACCCTGGTTCAGCGAGGGTTGATGCTGTCCGGTCTCTTCGGTTTTCTGTCCGCCGACATGGCGATCGATCTCGGGACTGCCAACACCCTCGTCTATGTCCGTGGCAAAGGCATCGTTCTCAACGAGCCCTCGGTCGTTGCAATCGCCGAATACAAGGGACGCAAGCAGGTTCTCGCGGTGGGCGAAGAGGCCAAGCTGATGCTCGGCCGGACACCGGGCAACATCCAGGCCATCCGGCCGCATCGTGACGGCGAGATCGCCGACTTCGAAGTCGCCGAGG
>CAYVUM010000066.1:0-20699 GCA_964454795.1 uncultured Rhodospirillaceae bacterium | reverse complement strand
AAGACGGCCTTGACCTGCAGAAAATTGAACACGAACGCAACCAGAAACAGGATGATTCCGCTGAAGTACATCACGTCGTCGGTCGCGCGAGACGCGAGATACAGCCCGCCCAGCCCGAGAAGCGCAAACAGCGCCCCGATCACCCAGCGGTCGATATGGCTCGGCACAGCCCTCACCTCCATACTGCAACGCGGCGCCATAACAGCGCGATCAGGACCGCTCACGCAAGCCCCTTTGCGGGGCGGGATCACCGCGCCGCGCTCAGGCGGCGTGCTGCGTGCGGGGGGAGCGGCTCGCCGGTACATCGAGGCGAAACGTCGTGCCCTCCGACCCGGTTTCGGCGACGGTCAACTCGCCCCCATGGGCGTTGACGATCTCCCGGGCGATCGCGAGGCCGAGGCCGGATCCGCCGTTGCGACCGGTCACGGCGAACGGCTCGAACAGCCGCGGCCGAAGGTGCCCGGGAATGCCGGGTCCGTTGTCGGCGGCCTCGATGACAACCCGCTCGCCGGTCCTGCGCGCGGCGATGCGAATCCGCCCGGCCCCGGCCTGGCGGGCGTTGAGGGCGAGATTGCAGAACACCCGGAACAGCTGTCCCCGGTCCGCAGTCACGGCGATCTCGCCGCCTTCGCCGGCAAGGACCGCGAAATCCCGCACCTCACCGCCAGCGGTGCTCCCGCCCCCGACCGTGGCCTCTACCTCGGCAAGCAGGTCGGCAAGGCGAAAGACGGAAGGCCGCAGCGCATCGGTGTTGCCCTGGGCAAACTCCAGCGTTTGCTGGCAGAGGATTGCGGCGCGGTCGATCGCCGCCACCAGGCGCGGCGCCAGGCGCTGGACCTCGGGATCGGCGATGGCGGCGAGACGGTCGGAGGTGAGCATCGCTGTTGAGAGGATGTTGCGCAGGTCATGATTGATCCGGGCGACGGCGGCACCGAGCGCCGCGAGCCGGGTTTTCTGGCGCAGCGCCGCGCGCAGATCGGTCTGCATCGCCCGCAGCTCGCGCTGAACGAGGCCGATCTCGTCGCGGCGCCGGCTCGGCGGCAGGGTGACGCTCTCGTCCTCGGGATCGGCGTGAAAGCGGATCAGGCTGTCGGTGATCCGGCGGATCGGGCGGATCAGCAGCCAACGCAGGCTGAGAAAAACCAGCCCGGCGGTGATCAGCGAGATGACAATCGACAGCTGCAGGATCCGGGAGGAGTAGCCGAGCATGTCGGCCCGCAGGGGGCGCTCGTCGAGCAGCACCTCAAGGATCACCCCCTCACCGTGACGGGGGACCGGCGCGATCGCCATGACCACCCGCGGGTCGCGGTGAAGCAGGGTATCGAACGCACCGCCGATCCAGGTCAGGAAACCGGTCGCCGAAAGATCCACGGTGACGTCGACGGCCGGGGGCATGTCTTTACGGAGCATCAGCAGACGCCGCTCCGGCGTCTTCAGAGCGATCGCGTAGGCGCCGGTCTGCAGCAGCAGATCCATGGCAAGGCCCGGTCCGACCTGCTGCCGGGGGCTGGCCTTGGCAGCAAGGACGGCAATGCTGGCCTTTTCCACCTTGTCCTTCAGCCAGGTCTGGCGAAAGCGGGAGACCGAGGGGACGTAGATCAGCACCTCGGCGATCATGACGAAGATGATCACCAGAACAAGCAGTCGTGCAGAAAGCCCAAACGCCGTCGTTGACGGCTGAGGTGATTCGCCCATGACGGCCCCATGCTAACGCATTTTCCCCTGGCGGATCAGTCATCGGCGATCCGGGATTGGCGATCCGGTGGCCGACGGATGGCCAGCCGGCGTCGACCGGTCACCCAAAATCCGGGCAGCGCCGCGACCCGCTTTGCCGGCGTCGGTCCGGTGCGATTCCCATCCGGCGTCCTCCGATTTGGATGCCAGCGCGCCCCGGGCGTTGCAACATCTGCGTCACATTCCGGTCCGGCCGGCGGCAAGCGGCGGAGGGATGCGGTCATCGCCGGTGCCGCCGGCGGGTTGACTTCCCAACCCCGAGCCCGTATAGGCCGCCGCTGAGTTGCCGAGGGAGTCCGTCCGTGAAGCGCACTTTTCAACCGAGCCAGAAGATCCGCAAACGGCGGCATGGCTTCCGCAGCCGCATGGCCACAGTCGGTGGCCGGCGGGTGATCGCCAACCGCCGTCGCAAGGGTCGCAAACGGCTGTCCGCCTGACGCCCGGTCCGGCCGTTTGCCTTCCGGGCTCGAACGCTTGAAGCGCCGGCGGCAGTTCCTGGAGGTGGCGGATCGCGGTCGCCGGATTGTGACACCCGGCCTGATCCTGCAGATGTTCGATCGGGGGGGACAGGCGGCGTCCGGCGACGTTGCCCCATCAGGCGCGCCCGACCTGTCCATCCGCTACGGCATCACCGCCAGTAAGAAAGTCGGCAGGGCCGTGCAGCGCAACCGGGCGCGTCGCCGCCTGCGGGTGCTGGCCGAGACGCTTCTGCCGTTGCACGGACGCGCCGGGTGCGACTACGTTCTGATCGGCCGCGAGGCGACCGTGCGACGGCCGTTCTCCCGGCTTTCGGGCGACTTGGTCGAGGCCGTGACCGCACTTAACGCCGGCCGCGGCGCCCGCCAGCGGCAGCCTGCAGCCGGCCGGGGCCGATCGCGTGCCCGGCACACCGGGCCGGCCGGGGGTGATCGCGGAGCGAACCGGAAAGAAGGACCGCAGGGGCGTTGACAGAACTGTTCGCACGGATCACCACGGCCGCGGTACGCGGGCTTATTCTCGCCTACCGCTACAGTCTCGCAGCGGTGCTGGGCGGCTCCTGCCGGTATGCGCCGAGTTGTTCGGCCTATGCGCTGGAAGCGGTGGACCGCTATGGTGGTCTGACCGGTCTGCGTCTGGCAGTGGGGCGGCTGCTGCGCTGCCATCCCTGGGGCGGCACGGGCTTCGATCCCGTTCCTGACCTGGCGGACCGGCCAGGGCAGGCGTCCCATCCGTCGCGCCGGCCGTGACCCGCCGGCCGTGACCCGCCGCACCCCGCCCTGAACCGATCAAGCGACCCTGATGGTGGACAACAAGAACCTCATCCTGGCGATCGTCCTCTCCGTCGCCATCCTGTTCGGCTTCCAGTTCATCTGGAGCCAGATATATCCGGAACCCCCGGCCGACGCTGAGAGGACGACAACCGCGCCGGCACGCGACGGCGCGGAGACCCCCGCTGCCCGGGAACCGGGTGCGCCGGCCGTCGCCGAACCGGACGCCGCACCGCCGACGGCGCCGGGAAGCCGGCCCGTTGCCGCCGATCCGGCACGGCCGTCGGTTGTTCCCGGGGCTGTGCCGCCGTCGGAAGCCTCGCGTCAGGCCGCTCTGGCAGCGACCCCGCGGGTGACGATTGATGCGCCGCGGGTCCACGGCTCGATTTCGCTGATCGGCGGGCGTCTCGACGACCTCACCCTCGCCGACTACCACGAGACCGTCGATCCCGAGAGTCCTGAGATCGTGCTTTTGTCTCCGTCCAAGTCTGATCAGGCCTATTTCGCCGAGGTGGGCTGGGACGACGGCGGCGCCGGCCTCACTCTGCCGGGCAGCGATGCGGTCTGGACCGCGGACACCACGACGCTGAGGCCCGGCGAGCCCGTCACCCTGACTTGGCAGAACGAGGATGGCCTGAAATTCGAGCGGACGATCAGCGTTGATGAGAACTATCTGTTCACCATCACTCAGCGGGTGGTGAGCACCCTTGCGGCGCCGGTGACCCTCTATCCCTACGCGCTGATCTCGCGCCGGGGAACGCCGGAGACGAGTGGCTTCTTCATCCTCCATGAGGGCCCGCTCGGGGTGTTCAACGGCACGCTCGAAGAGGTCGATTATGACGATGTTGCCGAGGCGGGGGTCATCGAGCATTCTTCGACCGGCGGCTGGATCGGCATCACCGACAAATACTGGCTGACCACCCTGGTGCCGGACCAGACGGCAACAACCAACTACCGCTTCGTTCACCGCCTGTCCGGCGGTACAGACGTTTATCAGGTGGATTTTGTCGGCGGTGGGGTGGTTGTTCCGGCGGGCGGCAGCGCCGAATGGACCGCCCGCGTCTTCGCCGGGGCCAAGGAGGCCCGGCTGCTCGATTACTATGAAGACACCGAGGGCATTGCCAACTTCGATCTCGCCATCGACTGGGGCTGGTTCTGGTTCCTGACCCGGCCGATCTTTTACGCTCTGCTCTGGATTCAGGATGTGGTCGGGAATTTCGGCGTTTCGATCTTGATCCTGACCGTTGCGATCAAGCTGCTGTTTTTCCCGCTTGCCAATAAGTCTTATAAGGCGATGAGCCAGATGCGCAAGCTTCAGCCGGAAATGCTGAAGCTTCGCGAACGCTTCGGCGACGACCGCCAAAAGCTGAACCAGGAGATGATGGCGCTTTACAAGCGCGAGAAGGTCAATCCGGCGTCCGGCTGCCTGCCGATCCTCATTCAGATTCCGGTATTTTTTGCTCTGTACAAAGTCCTCTTTGTGACTATCGAAATGCGTCATGCGCCATTTTTCGGCTGGATCCAGGATCTGTCGGCACGTGACCCGACCACGATCTTCAATCTGTTCGGGCTGGTCCCCTGGCAACCGCCGGAACTTCTGATGATCGGGATCTGGCCGCTGATCATGGGCGTCTCCATGTACATTCAGCAAAAGCTCAACCCGCAGCCGCCCGATCCGTTGCAGGCGAAGATCTTCATGGCGCTGCCGGTGGTGTTTACCGTCATGCTCGCCCAGTTTCCTGCCGGTCTGGTGATTTACTGGACCTGGAACAACATTCTGACGATCCTTCAGCAATGGGTGATCATGCGGCGGATGGGGGTGAAAGTCTGAGGATGTGGAGCGGAGCGAACCCGGCGGCGCGCTGCGACCGGGAGGACGTTGCCGGGGCAGCCGGCCGCATTCGGATCGCCGCTGCCCCCGCCGCCGGCGCTCAGCCGGCGGCTGAGCCGCCCGGAACCGCTCAGGCGCTCGAGCACGGGCGGCTGTTGTTCGCTGGTCCGTGCCGGTTCGTCGCCGCGGCGGTGCGACTCGCGCAGATCCCCCCCGACACGCTTCCGGAAGTGGCGTTCGCCGGGCGCTCCAATGTGGGCAAATCAAGCCTGATCAATGCCCTGACCGGGCAGACCACGCTTGCCCGGACCTCCAATACCCCCGGTCGGACGCAGCAGCTCAACTTCTTCGATCTGGGCGGCCGGCTGATGCTGACCGACCTCCCGGGCTACGGCTACGCCAAAGCCCCGAAGGACCGGGTGGCGGCCTGGACCCGGCTGATCGAGGACTATTTCCGCGGCCGCCAGCCGCTCCGCCGGGCGCTGGTGCTGATCGACGCCCGGCATGGCCTGAAGGACGTCGACCATAGGGTGCTGCGGCTGCTGGACCGCTCCGCTGTTGCCTGTCAGATCGTCCTCACCAAAGCCGACAAGGTGACCGGACCGGTTCTTGAGGGCACGGTCGAGGCGATTCGCCGCGACCTTGCCAATCACCCCGCCGCCCATCCTGCGGTCCATGCCACCAGCGCCCGCACGGGCGCCGGCATCGCCGAGCTCCGCGCCGAGCTTGCCACCCTCGCAACCGTCGTGGATACGGTGGAACAGCCACGCGGCGGGGCGTCGACGTGACCCGCTGGCGCATTCCCGGTGGACAGCAGGACGGCCGCGGTGTAGGTCCCGCGGACGCGACCATGGATCAAATCCGGAAAGATTCCGAACACTGGCTCGAACGGGCCCGGACCCTGTCCGAGGCGCTGCCGTACATGCGGCGGCATGCCGGCCAGACATTCGTGATCAAATACGGCGGGCACGCCATGGGCGATCCGGATCTCGCCCGGCTGTTCGCGCGGGACATGGTGCTGCTCCGCCAGGTGGGGATCAATCCGATCGTCGTTCACGGTGGCGGACCGCAAATCCAGCGGATGCTGGAACGCCTGAAGATCAAGAGCGAATTCATTGAGGGGCTGCGGGTCACCGACAAGGACACGGTCGAAGTTGTGGAAATGGTTCTCGCCGGCTCGATCAACAAGCAGATCGTCTCGGACATCAACGGCGCCGGGGGGTTCGCGGTCGGTCTGTCCGGCAAGGACGGAAACCTGATCCAGGCCCAGAAGCTGCGCCGCACCAAGCGCGACCCCAACTCCAACATTGAGCGAATTCTCGATCTCGGCCTGGTCGGGGAGCCGACCGAGATCGATCCGCACGTCCTTGATTTCTTCGCGCGCTCGGACATCACCCCGGTGATCGCGCCGATCGGTATCGGGCCCAAGGGCGAGACCCTGAACATCAATGCCGACACCGCCGCGGGGGCCATTGCCGCTGCGGTGGGGGCGCGGCGGCTGCTGATGCTCACCGATGTGCCGGGGGTCCTGGACCAGGACGGCCAGCTGATCCGCGAGACGACCGCTGACGAGGTGCGGGCGATGATCGCTAACGGCACGATCAGCGGCGGGATGATCCCCAAGGTGGAGACGTGCGTCGAAGCCGTGGAACGGGGCGTCGACGGCGCCGTGATCGTCGACGGCCGCACTCCCCATGCCGTCCTGCTCGAGCTGTTTACCGAGCATGGCGCCGGCACCCTCGTGGTCTCCGGCGACGAAGAGGATGACGACTGAGCTGCGCCCACCGGAACCGGAAGACCGCCCCGATGATGACGTCGATCCGATGACCACCCAGAACGATCGCGACCTGGTCATGGCCACTATCCGCGAGACGGTGGCCAACTTGGCGAGGCTTGAGGAGCTCACGCAGCCGATCGTCGAGGTGGCGGACCGGCTCGCTGCCGTGATCGCCGCGGGTGGCACGATCATGTTCTGCGGCAACGGCGGGTCGGCGGCCGACTGTCAGCATCTCGCCGCCGAACTGGAGGGACGGTTTCTGATCGACCGGCGGCCGCTGCCGGCGATGGCGCTCACCGTCAACTCGTCATCCTTGACGGCGATCGGCAACGACTACGGTTTCGATCAGGTGTTCGCCCGGCAGTTACGCGCCCACGGCACTGCCCGCGACGCTCTCGTTGGCATCTCGACCAGCGGCAACAGTCCGAACGTCATCGAGGCGCTGGTGGCGGCGCGGGAGATCGGGATGGTGACCGTCGGGCTCACCGGCGCCGGCGGCGGCAAGATGCCGTCCTTGTGCGACCTCTGCCTGAAGGTTCCGTCGTCCTCGACCCCGCATATCCAGGTGATGCACATCCACGTCGGCCACATGATCTGCCAGCTGATCGAACGCAAGGCCACGTAAAGGTCCGGGCCGTGCGGTCGCCGGCTTGACGAGCGGGAAAGGCCGGATTGACGCGGCAATGAAATCGATCCTCCGCCAGCTGGTCGGGCTGTTGTCGGGAACGATGCTGCTGATGCTCGGCATCGGCACCCTCGGCACCCTGATCCCGGTGCGACTGACCGAAGCCGACTTTTCCACCACGTCCATCGGTGTGGTCTCATCCGGCTACTTTCTGGGGCTGATTATCGGCGCCTACACGGGCCAGCGGACCATCGCCGCGGTCGGACACATCCGCGCCTTTGTCACCTTCACCTCGCTGCTGTCGGCGGCGACCCTGCTCCATCCGTTTGTCGTTGCCGCAACACCCTGGTTCGTTCTCCGCATCATTGAGGGGGCGTGTATGTCGGGTCTCGCCATGTGCATCGAGACCTGGCTCAATCAGGTTTCCACCGACCGGGTGCGCGGCCGCGTTTTATCCATCTACATGGTCATTCTTTACTTGTCCCAGGGTGTGGGGCAGGCGTTTCTGACAGTGCCCGATGTGACCGGCTTTGGTCTGTTTGTGATCGCCTCGGTCCTGCTGTCACTGGCGGCGCTGCCGGTGGCCGCAGCACGGGTGATTGCACCGAGGCGGCCGCGGCGGCGGCCGATCGCCCTTCGCGGCATCATCCGCGCGTCGCCCTCGGCGGCCTCGGCCTCGTTCTCCAGCGGCCTCGCGCTCGGCGCGTTCTATGGCTTGGCTCCGGTCTTCACCGGCGGCATCGGTCTCGATCTGGCGGCCACGGCGGCGTTCATGGGGGTGACGATCATCGGCGGCGTGGTGCTGCAGTACCCGCTCGGCTGGGCATCGGACCGGTTCGAGCGGCGCTCGGTGATTGCGCTTCTCGGGGCCGGGCTGGCGGTGGTCTGCGCCGGCCTCGCGCTGAGCAGCGAACTGGCTCCGGGGGCGGTGCTCTGGCTGGCCCCGGCGTTCGGCGGCATTATCTTCGCGATCTATCCGCTGAGCGTTGCCCAGGCGAACGACCGGATCACCCCCGATGACCGGATCGTCGTGGCCGGCAGCATCCTGATCGCCTATGGCATCGGCGCGGTCCTGGGTCCCCTGATCGCCGCCGCGGCGATCGAGGTGGTCGGCCCGTCGGGGTTGTTCATGTTCGTGGGCAGTGTGGGAGTTCTGGTCAGTGCCGTGGCCCTGATCCGCAAAGGCGTGCGCGAGGCGGCCAGCGAGGAGGAAAAGGTGCCGTTCATGCCGGTACCGCGGACGACCGTGGTGGTCGATACTCTGGATCCGCGCACCGATGTGCCCGCCGATCCTCCGGGCGCGACGGGGGCCGAACTGTCGTCCGGGTCTCTCCCCGAGGCCGCGGCCGGTGCGACCGCGGAGGATTCCCGGCCCGAGGCGGCCAGCAACGGGGAGCGCCGGGACTCGTTGGCGGCCAACGTGGTGCGTCCGACCGGGTAATCCATCCTCCGCACGAGCGGTCAAGCGCGATGGTCGTCGCTGTTCATGACCGTCTTTCGGCGGGGGCCTCGGATTCCGTTAGCGCCTGCAACAGGATCGTGGCGCAGGGGACACACCGGCGGCGGCGTTGACATCTATTTATTTTGACTCTTTCCCGGGTCGGTTTTACGGTTTTCCGGTCCTGGAGGGGGATCGTACTCCAGTAACGGACCGACGCCCGGGGCGAAAGCCGCGTTGGATCGCCATGGTGCGATGCAGCAACAGCGAGCCGTCGTGTCCGGGGCGGCGAATTGATAGCAAGCCGCAGGCCAATACCGGCCGGCGGCGGGGGAAGGGAACCGGATACGGGGCTGCGGCACCGGATCCAATCAGGAGGACAGTCCACCACATGCCTCTCGATGATAAGCTCCTTGAAGTCTACCGTGAACAGCGAAAGAAAGTACTTGTTGGCGGCGGCGATGAAAAAATCAAGAAGCGCCACGAAAAGGGCTTAATGACGGCACGGGAACGGCTGCTGTACCTCTTCCAGCCTGACACGTTCCAGGAAATCGGTGCCTTCATCAAGCACCAGTGCACCTTCTTTGAGATGGAGAAGGAAGACTATCCGGGAGATGGCATCGTCGCCGGCACCGGATACGTCGATGGCCGGCAGGTCACCGCATTCAGCCAGGACTTTACGGTACTCGGGGGTTCGCTCGGCAAGATGCATGCCCGGCGGATGATCCAGGGTCAGGAGTACGCGCTCAAGAACGGGACGCCGCTGGTCGGCATTGCCGACTCTGGCGGGGCTCGCATCCAGGAGGGTGTGGACGCTCTCTCCGGCTATGGCGAGGTGTTCTATAACAACACCCTGCTCTCCGGGGTTGTACCGCAGATCGCCATCATTGCCGGTCCCTGCGCCGGCGGCGCGTCGTATTCCCCGGCGTTGATGGACTGGATCATCATGACCAGGGACAACGCCCAGTTGTTCATCACAGGTCCGCAGGTGATCAAGGCGGTGACCGGCCGCGAGGTCACGATGGAAGAGGTGGGCGGGGCGGTCATGCACGCCACGGTCAGCGGCAACGTCCACTTCGTCGCCGACAACGACCGGCATGCCCTCGATATTGCCAAGGCGCTGCTGAGCTACCTGCCGGCCAACAACTCCGAAGACCCGCCGCACCGGCCGACTCCCGCCGTTTCCATGGGCGAGGATTCCGGCATGGACCGGCTCGTTCAGTCCGACCCTTCGGTCGCCATGGACATGAAGTCGATCCTGATGCGGATCGTCGACGGTGGCGAGTTCCTGGAGGTCCACGCCGGCTTTGCGAAGAACATGATTGTTGGCTGGGGCCGGATCGAAGGCATCGTGGTCGGCTTCATTGCAAATAACTCAATGGAAAAGGCTGGCTGTCTCGACATCGACTCGTCTGACAAGGCTGCACGGTTCATCCGCTTCTGCAATGCTTTCAACATTCCCATTGTAACCCTCGTCGATGTTCCGGGTTTCCTGCCCGGCATCGAGCAGGAGCGTGGCGGCATTATCCGTCATGGCGCGAAAATGCTGTTCGCCTATTCCGGCTCGACCGTTCCGAAAATCACCCTGCTGTGCCGCAAGTCCTATGGCGGTGCGTATCTGGCAATGTGCAGTCAGGACCTGGGCGCTGACGTGGTTTATGCTTGGCCGACCGCCGAAGTGGCGGTGATGGGCGCTGACGGGGCGGTGAACATTCTCTATCGCAATGAGATCAAGGAAGCCGCCGACCCGGCGGCGAAGCGTGCCGAGCTGGTTGCGGCTTACCGGGAGGAATTTGCCTCACCGTACCTGGCGGCGGCCCGCGGCTATGTCAGCGATATCATCGAGCCGAGCCGGACCCGGTCGGTGCTGTCGATGACCTTGCGCAAGCTGATCAACAAACGGGAAGTGCGGCCGCCGAAGAAGCACGGCAACATCCCGCTCTGACGCCGCCACGGCACCGGTACGCGGAGAAGTATTATGGAAGAATTCGGAGTGGGGGACGCGCTGACCCAGGCATTTCTGGGCTACGTCCTGACCATCGTTGTGGCCCTGGCCACGGCGGGGGTGGTGGCGCTGATTGTGCGGACTCTCGAAGGCATGCAGGCCCGCAAGGCCGCGAAGCTGCCGGTCGCGCCGGCAGCGGTTTCGGTCGCGGTGGCGCCGGAGCAGGACCAGCTTGACGAGACCGCTCGGCATGTGGCGGCGATCGCGGCGGCCGTCTACGCCGTCGTCGGTGCCCACCGGTTGGTCCACATTGCCGAGGTGGGCGCCCAGCCCGGCTGGCGGACGGCTGGCCGGCTGCTCCACCAGAGTTCGCATACGATCCGTCGCAGCGCCAAGCCGTGACGGCTCTTAAACCCCGGCCGGGTCAACAACCGCGCCTGAACCAAGACAGTCATCGCAACGGGGGACCGGAGAAATGGCCAAACAGCTGAAGATCACCGTTGAAGGAAAGGTCTACAACGTCACCGTTGAGGACGTCACCGAAGACGCCGGGAGCATGATGTATCCGACGCCCGGCATGACCGCGACGGCGCCAGCCCCGGCTCCCGCACCGGCGTCGCCGCCCGCGGCCCCGTCCTCTGCGCCGGCCGCTGCCGGAGCCAAGGACAAGGTCGCCCCGCTCGGCGGCGTCATCCTTGAAATCTCGGTCAGCGTCGGCTCGACCGTCAACGCTGGCGATCAGGTGGCGTTGATCGAGGCGATGAAGATGAAGCAGGTAATCACTGCCGACCACGGCGGTAAGGTCACGGCAATTCACGTCAAACCCGGGGACACCGTGGATTCGGGTCAGCCCCTGATGACCATCGAGTAGGGCGCGGAGGCCACCATGGACTTCGCGTTCATCGATATTTTCCAGGGCATTGCGACCCTTGCAGAGTCGGATGTCTCGACAATCATCGGCCGGATCGCCCTGATTGCGATCGGCTTCACCCTGATCTATTACGGCAAGAAGGGCGTCCTGGAAGCGCTGATCATGGTGCCAATGGGGGTCGGCATGGCTGCGGTCAATGCTGCAGTCATGTTCGTGCCGCCGAAGATGGTTCTGGAGGGAAGTGTTAATCCCGAGACCGGACTCGGCATGGGCACGCTGTTCTTGAACCCGTTGATTGCCGAAGGCGATCAGCTGGTCAATATCCTGCAGATTCAGTGGCTTCAGCCGATCTATTCGTTCATGTTCTCCAACGGCCTGATCGCCTGTCTGGTGTTCTTCGGGATTGGCTCGCTCCTCGACGTGGGCTTCGTCATGGCGCGGCCATTTAAGAGCATGTTCATCGCCCTCTGTGCGGAGTTCGGGACCTTCGTGGCCTTTCCGCTGGCGGTGCTGTTCGGACTGCCGCTTGCCGACGCCGCGGCAACAGCGACGATCGGCGGTGCCGACGGGCCGATGATTCTCTTCGCCGCGCTGCTGTTATCCGAGGACCTGTTCGTTCCAATTACCGTCGTCGCCTATTTGTATCTGGGTCTGACCTACGGCGGCTATCCGTTCATGATCAAGGCGCTCGTGCCCAAACACATCCGCAGTTTGCCGATGCCGATGGAAAAGACTCATCCCATCACACCCGAGGAAAAGCTGGTGTTTGCGGTGGTGGCGTCCACGGCGCTGTGCCTGTTGTTCCCGGTGGCCGCTCCGTTGTTCATGTCCCTGTTCATCGGTGTGATCGTCCGGGAGGCAAGCCTCAACCACTACCACGAGGTGTTCTCAGGGCCGATCCTTTACGGTGCCACCTTCTTCCTTGGCCTGCTGCTCGGCGTGCTGTGCGAGGCTTCCACAATCCTCAGGCCGGAAGTGCTGATCCTGCTCGTCATCGGCATTATCGCCCTGACCTTCTCCGGCCTCGGCGGACTTGCCGGCGGCTATGCGTTATGGTGGTGGGAGAAGCGCCATGGACGAAACTATAATCCCTGTATCGGCATCGCCGGAGTGTCGTGCGTGCCTACCTGCGCAAAGGTCGCTCAAAAAGTGGTGTCAGAAGCCAACCCGGGTGCGATCATCATGCCGCACGCGCTCGGTGCCAGCATCTCAGGGGTGATCACTTCGGCTGTGTTCGCGGCGGTTCTGATCACCGTCGTCCGGGCTTCCGGCGCCGGCAATATCTGAGAGCGGTGGAGGGGACGGCGGATTTGCCTTCCCCGCGTCCCTTGTGGAGACGACTGCCCCGACCCGTTTACTGGATCGTCGGGGCAGTCGTGGCGCTGTCCGGCGCCGCGATCGCACGGTCAATCAGTGAGGACCTGCCGATAGCCGAGCGCGTTCCCTACTGGCTCGCCGGCAGCACCATCATCTTCATCGGCCTGTTTATTCTCAGTCTCGGAACCAGATCGCGCATCCAGCGGCGGCCGGAAGACGACGATTGACCAAGCCGGTCCGGAGGAAAGCGTTCCTCCGGCGGTTCCGTGAATATCACAGCTCTCCGCGATCGCCCTGCTCACCGCATGGCGCCGCAATCCTGAACGTTCCGGCACAGGGCGCGAACAGCGGCGGGCCGGGCCGATGGAGCGGGTGAAGGGAATCGAACCCTCGCCTAAAGCTTGGGAAGCTTTCGTTCTGCCATTGAACTACACCCGCGGTCCGCATCTGTTGAGATGATAGGGGATGAACGGCCGGCGGGCAAGCGGCGCCACGCCGGCGTCCGTCCGTCCGTCACCCGAGCGCAGGGGCTGTCGCGCGTGCGCAATTCCCGGATTTTCGCTGCCAAACCGCAGGACGAAGGGCTATGTATCATAGGGTGGCTTCGCGAACAGTGGGGAAGAGAACAATGAGCGAAAATCAGCTCGAACAAAAGGTTCGAGACCTGGCATTCAGTCTCTGGGCGACCGCCGGGACCAACTATGGTCTGGCGATTGACTACTGGATCATGGCCGAACGTATGGTCGTGGAGGCAACATCAGCATCGGCCCAGTTGACCCGGTCGATCCTGACGTCCTCAGTCATGCGACCGTCGCCCACCGAAATGCCGCCGCCGGTCTCGCTCAACACCTTGTGCCTGCAGCGGACCCGGGAACTCGCCCAGGCGATGATGCAAGCCGCCGGCGCGCGGTACGCCTCAAGTCTTGAATTCTGGATCGCCGCCGAAAAGCACATGGTGGCGCTGCTCGAAAAGTCGGCGGTGGCGGCCGGATCGACCGTCGGTGCCGAGAAGGCGGTGGCCAACCTGTTCGCCGGATTCTCCGCTGAAGACTACCTCGAGCGGGTCCGGCTTCTCGCCTACAAGCTGTGGGAAGCTGCCGGGCGGCCCCATGATGATCCCCTGACGTTCTGGTTGCGCGCGGAGGCGGAGATGCTCCGCGAGACACCGGCCCCAACCGAGGCGGCGCCGCAACCGACTCCCGAACCGGAGCCAGAGCCAGAGCCGGTTCCGCCAGCGGAAGAGCCGGTGAGGCCGGCTGAGGAGGCCCACGCAGGGCCTCCGGCCGAAGCGGCCCCGGTCGCGGCCGCCGAACCGCCGCCCGAACCTGCGGCGGAGGCCGCCTCGGCCGCGTCCGCGACCGGGGAGGCGGAAGCGCGACCGTCGCCGGAACCGGTAAATGCGCCGCCGGCGGCTGCGCATCAGCCGCGCGCTGAAGCGGTGGCGAAGGCGGCGGCGAGCGCGCCGACGACGTCCCGGTCCGGCCGCGCCGCCCCGGCAGAGGCAGCGGCCAGTCCTGAGACGTCGGCCCCCGCCCGGGCCGCCAAGGGCAAGCCCGCCCGGAACCCGACTGCAAAGGGCTCCACGGCGAAAGGCCAGACGAAAAACGGTCACACTGCACAGGGCCCGACCGGCAAGGCGGCAACCGGCAAGACCACCACTGCGGCGGGGAAAACGACGGCCACCCGGACGACCGCGCCGCGTGCGAGCACCCGGCGAACCGCCGCCCGCAAGCCGACCCGCCCGAAAGCCGGGTCGTAAGCCGCGACGCCGCCGCCGTCCGGGCGCGGGAGGCCGGGGCCAGCCTCAGGCCGCCGCGGATCCCTCCATCTGCGCGATCGCCTCGGCCATCGCCACGAGGCGCCGGGCGTTCTCCACGTGCAGGTTCTCGATCAGCTTGCCATCGACAACCACCACACCCTTGCCTTCGGCCGCGGCGGCGGCATGGGCGTCGATGATCTTCCGCGACCAGTCCACGTCTTCCGGTCGCGGGGAGAACGCGTCGTTGCAGGCGGCGATCGTCTTCGGATGGATCAGGGTCTTGCCGTCAAAGCCGAGTTCGACCCCCTGCCGGCAGGCGCCGGCGAAGCCTTCGTCGTCATTGAGGTCGAGGAACACGCCATCGATGATCGCAAGAGCAAAGCTGCGCGCGGCGAGCAGGCAGAGCCCGAGCGAAGTGATCATCGGCAACCGATCCGGAGTGTGAAGGCAGTGCAACTCCTTCGCCAGATCGGAGGTGCCCATGACGAGACAGCCCATTCGCGGGGAGGCGCTGGCGATCTCAGCAGCAGCAAGCATCCCCCGCGGCGTTTCCATCATCGCCCAGATCGCCATGTCGTAGGAGGCGACAATCGCCTTCGTGATCGTATCGACCAGACGCGCGGGGTCGGCGCTATCGACCTTGGGGATGAGGATCGCGTGGGCGCCGGTGCCTGCTGCCGCAGCGACATCGTCGTACCCCCAGGGCGTGGCGAGACCGTTGACCCGGATCGCCAGTTCGCGCATGCCATAGCCGCCATCGCGAACCGCTTGGCAGACCTGCTCCCGGGCCAGCTCTTTGGAATCGGGGGCGACGGCATCCTCGAGATCGAGGATCAGGCCGTCGGCGGCCAGGGTCTTCGCCTTTTCGAGCGCCCGGGCGTTGGAGCCCGGCATGTACAGAATGCTGCGGCGGGGACGTGCGGTCGTTGCCATGGTGAAATTTCCTCCCTCACGACGGTGGCGTCGGTGTTCGCATGAAGGGCGCGGCGCACCCTCGGGACGCCGGTGTTCGCACCCGCACAAAAGGGTAGCGCCGACCGGGAAGGCGCGCAAGCGACGGCAGCGGCAGCCGGCAACATGGCCGTTCTGACCATTCAATCCTCGGTGGCTTATGGCCACGTGGGCAACGCCGCGGCGGTGTTCTGCCTGCGCCGCGCCGGCATCGAGGCATGGCCGGTGGACACGGTCGCCCTCAGCCATCATCCCGGTTATGGTTCGCCGGGGGGCGGGGTGCGGCCGCCGGCGGAGATCGCCGGCATCATCGCCGGCCTTGACCGCATCGGCGTGCTCGGCCGCTGCCGGGCGGTGATCTCCGGATACCTCGGCGCGGCAGCCACGGCCGACGTGGTTGCCGACACCGTCGCCCGGGTCCGTCTACACAACCCCGATGCCATCTACCTGTGCGATCCGGTGATGGGCGACCGGGACCCCGGCCTCTACGTGGCCGCGCCGGTCGAAGCGGCGATCACCCGCTGCCTTGTCCCGATCGCCGACGTGATCACCCCGAACCAGTTCGAGCTGGAGCGGCTGAGCGGGGCCGAGCCCGAGAGCGTCGGCGAAGCCGTCATCGCCGCCCGCAGCCTGCTCGGCGGCCGGCCCCGGCTCTGCGTGGTCACCTCGCTGCTGACCCGGGATCTGGGGTGCGAACGGATCGCCACCCTGGCGGTGACCGCGGATGCGGCCTGGCTGGCGACCACCCCGCGGCTGGCGCTCCGCGCCAAGGGGGCGGGCGATGCGTTTGCCGCCCTGTTCCTCGCTGCTCTTCTCGACGGTGAGCCGGTTGCGCGAGCGCTTCCCGCTGCAGTGTCGTCCCTCTATCGGGTCATCGAGGCGACGGTTGCCGCCGACGCCGACGAGCTTCGTCTCGTGGCCGCGCAGGCGGCGCTCGGTGTCCGGCAGGTTCGCTTCGCCGCCGAGCGCCTCGGAGAACCAGCCGAGCCCGGCCGGGGCTGCGGGCTTACGCCGTGATCGGCAGATAGGCGTCGATCAGCGTCTCGGCGATTTGCACGGCGTTCAGCGCCGCACCTTTGCGCAGATTGTCCGCGACCACCCACAGGTTGAGACCGTTCTCGATGGTCGGATCGTGACGGAGCCGGCTCACATAGACCGGGTCTTCGCCGGCGCATTCGGCCGGGGTGACATAGCCCTCGTCCTGACGGAAATCGACCACTGCCACCCCGGGCGCGGCCCGCAAAGCCTCGCGCGCCTCGTCTTCATCGACCGGCCGGGCGAACTGGACGTTGATCGCCTCGGCATGGCCGATGAACACCGGTACGCGCACGCAAGTGGCGGAGACCGCGATCTTCGGATCGAGAATTTTCCGGGTCTCGGCCGCCATCTTCCACTCTTCCTTGGTGGCGCCATCCTCCATGAACACGTCGATGTGGGGAATCACGTTGAAGGCAATCTGCTTGGTGAACTTCGCCTTATGGTCAATGGGCGACTCGTTCATGTAGATGCCGCGGGTCTGGTTGAACAGTTCGTCCATGGCGTCCTTGCCGGCGCCGGACACGGACTGATAGGTGGCGACCACCACCCGCCGAATCGTCGCCAGATCGTGGAGCGGCTTCAGGGCGACGACCATCTGAATTGTCGAGCAGTTCGGATTGGCGATGATGTTGCGGGTGCGATAGCCGCTGATCGCGGAGGGGTTGACCTCCGGTACCACCAGCGGGACGTCCGGATCCATCCGGAAGCACGACGTGTTGTCGATGACCACGGCGCCGGCGGCAGCTGCCTTCGGGGCGAACACGGCGGAGACCTTCGCGCCCGGCGAGGACAGCACAATGTCCGTGCCGCGAAAGTCGAAAGTGTTGAGGTCGCGGACCTTCAGGACCTCGTCCTCGCCGCAGGACACCTCCATTCCCACTGACCGCTCCGAGGCGAGCGCGACCACCTCGTCGGCGGGGAAGTCGCGTTCGTCGAGGAGACGCAGCATCTCCCGTCCCACGTTCCCCGTGGCGCCGACCACCGCGACCCTGTAACCCATCTCCGTGCTCCCTTCGCTGGCCCGGATGCCCGGCGGCAAGCCGGTCAGTCCGCTGCGTGTCCTACTCCGGGACCGGTGAGGGTTGCAAGACGTCTCCCGGGTCGGCCGGCCGGGCCCGCCAGGCCGGAGCCCGCTCGTGACCCTTAGAGGAGGTCGAGAATGCTGAGCTGCCTGACGGTTCTTCTGATTTGCCAGCTTGCGGGCGAGGTGGTCGCCTTGACCACGGGTCTGCTCGTGCCGGGTCCGGTGATCGGGATGACGCTGTTGTTCGCCGGGCTTGCCGTCCGCGGCGGTTTGCCGGAGACCCTGGAGCGGACTGCCGACGGCCTGCTCGCCAATCTTGCCGTGCTGTTCGTCCCCGCGGGCGTGGGAGTGATCGTCCATCTGCCCCTCCTTGAACAGCAGGCGACCGCTCTCGGCACGGCGGTGATTGCTTCGACGCTGGTGACGATCGTGGTTACCGGCCTGCTGATGCAGGCGCTGACCCCGCTCCGCGACCACGCAGAAACCGGGGACGGAGGGCGGCCATGACCGGGCGGGCGGACGAGCTGTGGGTGTACCTGTCGGCAAGCCCGCTCACCTGGCTCACCCTGACGTTGGTCGTCTATCAGCTCGCCATGTGGCTCCATCGCCGCGCGGGCGGCTCGCCCCTGGTCAATCCGGTGCTGATCGCCGTTGCCGCACTGGCCGGCGTGCTGGTCGCTTCGGAAACGCCCTATGCGACGTATTTCGATGGCGCCCGGTTCGTGCATTTTCTGCTCGGCCCGGCGACGGTGGCCCTGGCCGTGCCGCTTTACCGTCAGTTCGACCGGGTCCGTCGGTCCGCGCCGGCGATCCTGACGGCGCTGCTCGCCGGTTCGCTGACTGCGGCCGCATCGGCCGTGGGGGTCGGCTGGCTGCTTGGGGCCACCGGCACCGCGCTGGTCTCACTGGCGCCCAAGTCGGCGACGGCGCCGATCGCCATGGGGATCGCCGAGACCCTCGGCGGCCTGCCCTCCCTGACCGCGGTGCTGGTGATCCTGACCGGGATCGTCGGCAGCATCTTCGGCACGGCGGTGTTGCGGCTGGTCCGAGTCCGCGACCAGCGGGCTGCAGGTTTCGCGATCGGCCTTGCCTCCCACGGCATCGGCACGGCCCGGGCCCTCCAGCTCAGCGACGTCGCCGGGGCGTTCTCTGGCCTGGCGATGGGGCTCAACGGCCTTGCAACGGCTATCCTTCTGCCATTGCTCTGGCCCTTGATCCGGCCCCTCTTACACTGAAGCCGGGCTCTGCTCGGCCAGCTTGCCGAGACTGCTGACAATCGCCTCGCCCATCACCCGCGTGGACACCCGGGCCTTGCCCGGCTGCATGATATCCGCGGTCCGCAGGCCGCCATCGAGCACCTCGGCGACCGCCGCCTCCAGGAGTTCCGCCAGATCAACCAGGTCGAAGGAATAGCGCAGGCACATGGCGAAGCTGAGCAGGCAGGCCAGCGGATTGGCGAGGCCCCGCCCGGCGATGTCGGGCGCCGAGCCGTGGACGGGCTCATACAATGCCGGCCGCCGGCCGTGGCTGTCCGCGGCCCCGAGGGACGCTGACGGCAGCATGCCGAGCGAGCCGGTCAGCATCGCCGCTGCGTCGGAAAGCAGATCGCCGAACAGGTTGTCGGTGACGATGACGTCGAACTGACCCGGTCGGCGCACGAGCTGCATCGCACAGTTGTCGGCATACATGTGGGTGAGCTCAATGTCCGGGAACTCGTGGTCGTGGACCCACTGCACCTCCTCGCGCCACAGCACGCCCGACTCCATGACGTTTGATTTCTCAACGGAGCACACCCGGCGCTGCCGCCGGGCGGCCAGTTCGAAAGCCACCCGGGCGACCCGGCGGATTTCTTCGGTGGTGTAGACCTGGGTGTTGATGCCACGGCGGCTGCCGTCGGCGAGGGTCTCGATGCCGCGCGGTTCACCGAAGTAGACGCCACCGGTCAATTCGCGAACGATCAGGATGTCGAGGCCCGAGACCACCTCCAGTTTCAGGGTGGACGCTTCGGCCAGGGCGGGGAACACGACGGCGGGGCGAAGGTTGGCGAACAGCGCCATTTCCTTACGCAAACGCAACAGGCCCCGCTCGGGCTTGGTCTCGAAGGGCAGGTCGTCCCAGCGGGGGCCGCCGACGGCACCGAGCAGCACGGCATCGCTGGCGAGCGCCCGTTTCAGCGTTGCGTCGCTGAGCGGCGTGCCCTCGGCATCGATGGCGGCGCCGCCAACCAGACCTTCAGAAACCTCAAAGGAAATGCCGCGACGTCGATGGAACCAATCGATGACGCGGATGACTTCAGCCATCACTTCCGGGCCAATACCGTCCCCGGAAAGGATAAGAAGCTTTCTTGGTGTGGTCACTCTCTGATCCTTTTACCCCCTTGACATCAATTGCTCCCCTTCCCTCAGTCAAGCACAGAGTAGTTTTGTTTTTATGGCAGGCTATGAATGCAACCAGGGCCGATGTTGCCGCAGGCGTGCCTCATATGCATCGATGTGTGCAGCCTTTTCCAAGGTCAGACCAATGTCGTCGAGGCCGTTGATCAGGCAGTGCTTGCGGAACGGATCGACCGGCAGGCTGATCACCTGACCGGCCGGCGCGTGGATCGTCTCCGCCTCCAGATCGACGGTCATTGTCGGATCGCTTGCCGCCGCCACCTCTTCGGCCAAGCCTTCGACCGCGGCGCGGTCGAGAACCACCGGCAGGATTCCGTTCTTGAAACAGTTATTGTAGAAGATGTCGGCGTAGCTGGGAGCAATAATGCAACGGATCCCAAAATCCAGCAGCGCCCATGGCGCGTGCTCGCGTGAGGAGCCGCAGCCGAAATTGTCGCCGGCGATCAGGATCACGGCATTACGGAAACGATGGCGATTGAGCACAAAGTCTGGGTGCTCTGTGCCATCGTCGTGGTAGCGGAGATCATGGAAAAGGGCCCGGCCAAGGCCGCTGCGCCGGATCGTTTTCAGGAACTGCTTGGGGATGATCATATCGGTGTCGACATTGATCATCGCCAGTGGTGCGGCGACGCCGGTCAGGCGGACGAACGGGTCCATCTCTCTTCCTCTCAGCCGGGTGCTGGCGGCGTTGCCGTCATTGCAGCTCGCGCACGTCGGTGATCCGGCCGGTGATCGCCGCCGCCGCGGCC
>CAYVUM010000065.1:0-21683 GCA_964454795.1 uncultured Rhodospirillaceae bacterium | reverse complement strand
AAGCGACCGCCGAAGCCGAGGCGGAAGCGAAGCCGGCGCCCCACCGGCCGGCCGAGCTGCCGCGGCCAAAGCGCGACTCCGCCCCGGCCGCTGCCGAAACTCCGGCGGCCCGGGAGATGCCGTTGTCACCGGCGGTGCGCCGGCTGGTCGAAGAGCACGGCCTCGATCCGGCACAGATTCCGGCCAGCGGCAAGGACGGTCGGCTGTCCAAGGGCGATGTGCTCGCCTTTCTTGAGTCCCGGGAAGCAGCGCCGCAAGCGGAAGCCGAACCCGCCGGCGAACGGGCGCCGGAACCGGCGCCCCCGGCCGGCCGTGAACCAGCCGGGGGACCCGCCCCACCCCCACCGTCCGCCTTCCCGACCGCCGCACCCGCCGGCCCGCGGCAGGAGCGGATCAGGATGACCCGGCTGCGGCGGATGGTCGCCGAGCGCCTCAAGTCCGCCCAGAACACCGCGGCGATGCTGACCACCTTCAACGAAATCGACATGTCCGCGGCGCAGGCGATGCGCAACCAGTACCGGGACGCCTTCGAGAAGAAGCACGGCGTCCGCCTCGGCTTCATGTCGTTGTTCGTGAAGGCCTGCGTGGTGGCGCTTCAGGAGTTCCCGGCGGTCAATGCCGAGATCGACGGCGAAGACATTGTCTATAAGAACCATTACGACATCGCGATTGCGGTGTCCTCACCGAACGGCCTGGTCGTCCCTGTCGTTCGTGACGTCGACCGGCTCAGCATCGCCGAGGTGGAGGCGAAGATCGCCGACTTCGGCAAGCGCGCCAGGTCGGGCCAATTGACCATCGACGAGATGCAGGGCGGCACGTTCACGATCACCATCGGCGGGGTGTTCGGCTCGCTGATGTCCACGCCGATCCTCAACCCGCCGCAGTCGGGCATCCTCGGCATGCACAAGGTCCAGGACCGGCCGATGGTCGTGGCCGGCGGCGCGATCGAGGCGCGGCCGATGATGTACGTGGCGCTCAGCTACGACCACCGCATCGTCGATGGCCGCGAGGCGGTCTCGTTCCTCGTCCGGGTCAAGGAATGCGTCGAGGACCCGAACCGGATCCTGTTGGCGACGTAGGCGTACCTGCGCCTGCCGTCAGGCGCTGCTCCGCACTCCCGCGGCGTTTTCCCTGATGACGCCGGCGCCGAAAGCCGGCAGTATCCGCAACCGATCGCGCCGCACCAGAACGGCGCGGGAGCGAGATGTCGCTGCTGGGCCTGACCGACGCAGCCGTCACGGCGCTCCCGCCATCTTCCGAGGGTCGAGACGGCCGGAACCGCCGCCGCGGTTGCGGCCGCAAACACTCCGTGTCGACAAGACCCGAGGAAGGACGCCATGTCGATCCACGTCGCCCTGACCCACAACACCTCCTACGTCTACGACCGGCAGGTCGGCCTCGGGCCACAGATCGTCCGGCTCCGCCCCGCCCCCCATTGCCGTACCGAAATCCTCGCTTACTCGCTGAAAATCACCCCTGATCCCCACTGGCTCAACTGGCAGCAGGACCCGCAGAGCAACTGGCTCGCCCGGATCGTTTTTCCTGAGCCGGTGCGCGAGTTCCGGATCGCCGTGGACCTGATCGCCGACATGGCGGTGATCAACCCGTTCGACTTCTTCCTCGAGCCGCAAGTGGAAGAATACCCCATCGACAGCCTCTACGCGGCCTGGCTGCAGCGGGAGCTCGCCCCCTACCTGGAAGCGGAGCCGGCCGGCCCGCGGCTGCGGGAATGGCTTTCCGCGGTGCCGCGGATGAACTGCCGCACCATCGATTTCCTTGTCGACCTCAACCGGACGCTGCAGCAGCACATCCGCTACCTGATCCGCCTGGAGCCGGGAATCCAGACCTGCGAGGAGACCCTGGCCCGGGGCAGCGGCTCCTGCCGGGATTCGGGCTGGCTGCTGGTCCAGATCCTCCGCCACCTGGGCTTCGCCGCCCGGTTCGTCTCCGGCTACCTGATTCAGCTGAAGCCGGATGAGAAGCCGCTGGACGGCCCGGCGGGAACGGACGTGGACTTCACCGATCTGCATGCCTGGGCCGAAGTCTACCTGCCCGGCGCCGGCTGGATCGGGCTTGACCCCACCTCCGGCCTGCTCGCTGCCGAAGGCCACATCCCGCTGGCCTGCACGCCGGACCCGGCCAGCGCCGCGCCGGTGACCGGCACCACCGGCCCCTGCCAGGTTGATTTCGCTCACCACATGGCGGTCGGGCGGATCCGCGAGACCCCGCGGGTGACCAAGCCCTACACCGATGCGCAGTGGCAGGCAATCCTTGCCCTCGGCGACCGGGTCGATGCGGCCCTCCTTGCCGGCGACGTGCGCCTGACCATGGGCGGCGAGCCCACGTTTGTCTCCGTCGATGACATGGAAGCCGAGGAGTGGAACATCGCCGCCGTCGGCCCCACCAAGCGGCGGCTGGCCGCCGACCTGATCGCCCGGCTGCGCGACCGGTTCGCCCCGGGCGGGGTCCTCCATTTCGGGCAGGGAAAGTGGTATCCGGGGGAGTCGCTGCCGCGCTGGGCGTTCGCCCTCTACTGGCGGGGCGACGGCCGACCGCTCTGGCATGACCCGTCGCTGACCGCTCCGGAAACCCCCCCGCCGAATGCGACGACCGGCGACGCCGAACGGTTCCTGACGGGGCTCGCCCGCACGCTCGGGATCGACGAGGGCCATGTTCTGGCGGCGTTCGAGGACCCGGTCCACTACATCGCCCGCGAACAGATGCTGCCGCCAAACGTCGATCCCCTCGACTCCAGGCTGGACGACGCCGAGGAGCGCGACCGGCTGGCGCGGGTGTTCGAGCGCGGCCTCGGCGAGCCGGCGGGTTTCGTACTGCCGATCCAGCGCTGGCAATCCCGCGACTTCGCCGGCTGGCGCAGCGAACGCTGGTCGTTCCGTCGCCGGCGGCTGTTCCTCGTGCCCGGTGACTCACCTGCCGGCTTCCGGCTGCCGCTCGGCTCTCTGCCGTGGGTGCCGGCGTCCGTCTACCCCTACGATACACCGCTCGATCCGTTCGCCGAGCGTTCGGAACTGCCCGAGCTGCCCCGGCCCCAAGAGCCGCCGCGTCGTCAGCCGCCACTGCCGCGCGCCGGGGCTGAGCACCGCCACTGGCCTCTGGCGCAAGGGGGCGAGGGTCTCGAGGTCGGCGGGCTGGTCCGCACCGCGATCACCGTGGAGGCGCGCGACGGCCAGCTTTGCGTGTTCCTGCCGCCGCTCGACGCCGCCGACGATTTCGTCAGCCTCGTCAACGCCATCGAGACCACCGCGGCGGAGACTGGCCTTGCCGTCCATCTGGAAGGTTACACCCCGCCGCCCGATCCGCGCCTCAACGTCATCAAGGTGACCCCGGACCCCGGCGTGATCGAGGTCAACGTCCATCCGGCCGCAAACTGGCAGGAGTTGGTCGAGATCACCACCGCCCTCTACGAGGAGGCCCGGCAGACACGACTCGGGACCGAGAAGTTCATGCTCGACGGCCGGCACAGCGGCACCGGCGGCGGCAACCACATCGTCGTCGGCGGGCCGACCCCGGGGGACAGCCCGTTCCTTCGCCGCCCCGACCTGCTGCGCAGCCTGATCGGCTACTGGCAGAACCATCCGGCGCTGTCCTACCTGTTTTCAGGCCTGTTTATCGGCCCGACCAGCCAGGCGCCCCGGGTCGACGAGGCACGCACCGACGCTCTTCATGAGCTCGAGCTGGCCTTCCGACAGATCCCCGACCCCGGCGAAGGCTGGATCCCCCTCTGGCTGATCGACCGGGTGCTGCGCAATCTGCTCGTCGACGTGTCCGGCAACACCCACCGTGCCGAGATCTGTATCGACAAGCTCTACTCGCCGGACGGGCCGTCCGGCCGCCTCGGGCTGGTGGAGTTCCGCGCCTTCGAGATGCCGCCGCATGCCCGGATGAGTTCCGCCCAGCAACTGCTGCTGCGCGCGCTGATCGCCTGGTTCTGGCAGGCGCCCTACCACAAGCCGCTGGTGCGCTGGAGCACGGCCCTTCATGACCGCTTCATGCTGCCGCACTTCGTCTGGGCCGATTTTCTCGACGTGCTCCGCGACCTTGAGACCGCCGGCTTTTCGTTCGAACCCGAGTGGTTCGCACCGCATTTCGAGTTCCGCTTTCCGGTCTGCGGCCGCGTCCAGAGCGACGGAGTTGGTATCGAACTGCGCACGGCCCTGGAACCCTGGCACGTGCTCGGCGAAGAAGGGGCGACCGGCGGCACCGCCCGGTATGTGGATTCCTCGCTGGAGCGCCTGCAGGTGCGGGCGATCGGCGCAGTGGCGGACCGCCATGCCCTGACCTGCAACGGCCACCGCCTGCCGCTGCATCCGACCGGGGTCGAGGGCGAGGCCGTGGCGGGGGTGCGCTTTCGGGCCTGGCAGCCGCCCTCCTGCCTGCATCCGACGATCCCGGTCGATTCGCCGCTGACCTTCGATATTGTCGATACTTGGTCAGAACGGTCGCTCGGCGGCTGCGTCTACCATGTCGCCCATCCGGGCGGGCGCGGCTACGACATCTTTCCGGTCAACGCTTTCGAGGCAGAGGCGCGGCGGCGGACCCGGTTCAGCGTGCTCGGCCACAGCCCCGGGCGGGTCAGGCCGGCACCGGCGCCCGCCAACCGCGAGCATCCGCTGACCCTCGATCTGCGCTGGACCCATGTGGCACCCCGGCCGGCCGGCCCGGCCTGAACCGCCGCAACGGCAGCACCGGCGCCGGACCGCGCACCTCGCCCGTGGAGGTCGGCTGGGAAATCCTGTAGTTTCCCGGCAGCCCTGCCGAGGAGCGCGGGCATCGTCTGGAGAGCCGGTGACGTGACCATGACCGCAACGTCGACCGATACCGGCGAACCGTCGCCGATGACCCAAGGCTATCGACCGCTCCCGGGCGTTTACGACGAGATGATGACGGCCGAGGGCAGCGTCCGGCCGCACTGGCGGGGCTTTTTGGCCACCCTCGAGAGCCTTGCGGAGCCGGAGCTCGACGCCCGGCTGCGCAAGGCGACCCGGCTGCTCGATGAGAACGGCTGGACTTACAAGCTCGCCACCAGCGCCGAGGGCACCGAGCGTCCCTGGCAGCTCGACTTCGTGCCGGTCGTCCTGACCACCCAGGAATGGGAGCATCTCGAGCGGGGCCTGACCCAGCGGGCGACCCTGCTCAACGGCATTCTCGCCGATCTGCTCGGCCCGCAGCGGCTGATCCGGGAAGGCCACCTGCCCGCGGCCCTGGTCTACGCCAATCCCCATTTTCTGCGACCCTGTACCGGAATTGCGCCGCGCGACGGGGTGTTCCTGCACTTCTACGCTGCCGACCTCGGCCGCGGGCCGGAGGGACAATGGTGGGTGCTCTCCGATCGCACCCAGGCGCCGGCGGGCGCCGGCTATGCCCTTGAGAACCGCAACGTCCTGTCACGGTCGCTGCGCGAACTCTTCCGCGGCCATCACGTTCGCCGGCTCGCCGATTTCTTCCAGGCATTCCACGAAAGCCTGATCGCCCGCACCGGGCTTGCCGATCCGCGGCTGGTACTGCTGAGTGGCGGGCCGGCTGCCGACCGGTTCTTCGATCATGCCTACCTGGCCCACCACCTTGGCTACACACTGGCAGGCTCGGAAGACCTGACGGTTCGCAGCCGCCGGCTGTTCCTGAAGACCGTCGACGGTCTCAAGCCCGTGGATCTGGTCCTGCGGATGCTGGCGAGCGAGGCGTGCGATCCCCTGGAATTCGACCATCCGAGCGGCCTCGGTGTCGCCGGCCTCGTTGATGCCGCGCGCGGCGGGGCGGTGACCGTCGCCAACGCCCTTGGCAGCGGCGTTGTCGAGACCCGGGCGCTGATGGGCTTCCTGCCGTCGCTGTGCCGGCTGTTGCTCGACCAGGACCTGATCCTCCCCAACGCCGCCACCTGGTGGTGCGGACAGGACGACGCCCTTGACCACGTGCTCGAGAACATCGACCATTTGGCCGTCGATCTCGCCTACGACCGCCAGCCGCTGCTCGAAGACAGCGACGGGCCAGTGATCGTTGCCGACCTCCAAGCCCATGCCCGCACCGGCTTGGTCGAGGCAATCCGCCACCGCAGCCATGCCTTTGTTGGCGTTGAACCGGTGATCCTGTCGACGACGCCGGTCTGGCTTGAGGGCCGGCTGCAGCCGCGGCCGATGTCAATCCGGGCGTTTCTGTCCGCTGCCGACGGCGACTATGCGGTGATGCCGGGCGGGCTCGCCCGGGTCGCCGCGTCCACCGATGCCCGCGCTTTCGTGCTTCGCCGCGGCTCGGGAACCAAGGACACCCTGGTCCTCGCCGACGATCCGTTCACGGCGGTGCACATGCCCCGGCGCAGCCGGGAGGACTCCTCGCCGCGGCGGACCGCCAAAGACATTCCCAGCCATTCCGCCGACAACCTGTTCTGGCTCGGCCGCTTCGCCGAGCGCCTCGACGGGACGATGCGGGTGCTGCGCAGCGTGCTCCGGCGGATCGCCGAAGGACTGGACATGGCCGACGAACTCGCCGCCGTCGATCGGGTTGTGGACGTCCTTTACGTCCCCGCCGACGGCGCCGCGCCCTGCGGTCCGGCCGCCGTATCGATGGACTCCCTGGAACAGCGGGTGCGCTCGCTGGTGTTCCTCCCCGGTCACGAGAACGGCGTCCAGGACATTCTCGAGACCCTGTTCCGCACGGCCACTGCGGCCCGCGACTGGCTGTCGGTGGAAGCGTGGCGGACCCTGAGCGGCTTCCACATCGACGCCCGCCGCCCGCCGCTTGCTGACGGACTCGACGTGAGCGAAGCCCTCGAGCGGGTCGATGAGGCGATCCGCATGCTGGCGGCATTCAGTGGCCTGGAAATGGAGAACATGACCCGGGACCACGGCTGGCGGTTCCTGGATATGGGGCGCCGCCTGGAGCGGGCGCGGCTGCTCTCGCGGCTGCTGCGCCGCAGCCTGGTGTCCGGCGAGCCGGGGGAGGACGGCAGCTTATTGCTGATGCTGGAGATCGCCGACTCGATCATGACCTATCGCTGGCGCTATCTGTCGACGCCGAAGCTGGGGCCGGTTCTCGATCTGCTGCTTCTCGACGAGACCAATCCCCGCTCGGTGGCCTTCCAGCTTTGCGCGCTGGAACGGCACGTCGAGGACCTGCCTCGCGACGTCATCCCGCCGGCGCGGAGTGCCGAGCAACGGCTGATCCTCAAGCTGGCCACGGCGGTGCGGCTGGCGGAGATCCCGGTGCTGCTGCGTCACGACGATCGCGGCTCGCGCAGCGGCCTCGCCGATCTGCTCGACACGGTCGAAAGCGGCCTGCCCGCCCTGTCGGATGCGCTCACCGCCCGCTATTTCAGTCACGCCCAAGCGCGCCGCCCCGTCGATCAGATCGTGGAGTCCGAGCCCGAGTGAACTACGACGTGAGCCACCGGACCCTCTACCGGTACTCGCTGCCGGTGTCGTTCTCTCACCACCTCCTGCACCTCACCCCCCGCTCTTCCGACCGTCAGATCTGCCACCGGACGGCCCTCGCCGTCAGCCCGCCGCCGTCGGTCCACCGGGCCGATGCCGACTTCTTCGGCAACCCGCTCACGCGGATCACCCTCCAGGAGGAACACACCGAACTGTCGATCCACGGGCTCAGCACCATCGAAGTGCGCACCGGCTCAGCGCCGCAACCGGACCAGAGCCTGCCCTGGGACCAAGTCTACCCGGCTTTGACCGCCGAGAGCTCCGCAGCGTGCCTCGATGCCGTTCAGTATGCGTTTGCCTCGCCCTGTATCCGGATCACCCGTGACATCGAGGCCTACGCCCGCGAGTCGTTTCCGCCCGGCCGGCCGGTCCTGGAGGGTGCGCTCGAGCTGACGGCTCGGATCTACGAGGAGTTCGAATACGACGGCACGGCGACCACGGTCTCGACCCCGCTCAGGCAGGTGTTCGAGGGTCGCCGCGGCGTCTGTCAGGACTTCGCCCATCTCCAGATCGCCTGCCTGCGCGCCCTGCGGGTGCCCGCCCGCTACGTCAGCGGCTATCTTCTCACTCATCCCCCGGAGGGCCAGGAGCGGCTGGTCGGGGCCGATGCGTCTCACGCCTGGCTGGCGGTCTACTGTCCCGGCGACGGCTGGGTGGATCTGGATCCCACCAACAATCTGGTGGTCGGCGATGAGCACATCACGCTCGCCTGGGGCCGCGACTACTCCGACGTCAGCCCCATCCGCGGCACCATTTTCGGGGGCGGCGCCCACGCCGTCGAGGTCGCCGTTTCGGTCACGCCGATCGATGCTCCGCCGCGATAAACCGGCCGCAGCGGGTTGTTCGGGCGACCGCAGGGCCCGGTTCTCCTACGCCAGCCGGAACACCACCGTCAGATTGTTGACCGGCATCGGCCATTGCCGCTCGAGGACGAGCCCGTGGCTCGCCGCTTCCGCCGCCACATCTTCAAGGTCGCGGATCCCGAGCCGCGGGTCGATCATCCGCAGGCTGTTGTCGAAGCTGGCATTCGACGGTGCGGTATGGACGCCGTCAACCGCGAACGGACCATAAAGGATCAGCCGGCCACCTGCCACCAGCAGCGCCGCCGATCCGGCAATCAGCGCCTGCACCGTCGGCCACGAGGTGATGTGGACCATGTTGATTGCGACAATGGCGTCGAAAGGCGCGTCCTCCGTCACCGGCCACGGCCAGTTGAGCACGTCCAGGCGCACGGGCGCGCGCAGATTGGCCAGCGCCGCGTCGGCAACCCGGGCGGCGATGCTGGCGAGGCACGGGTCATCCGCCTCAGTGGGCAGCCAGACGACACCCGGCAGCGCCGCGGCGAAATGCACGGCGTGCTCTCCGGAACCGGCGGCGATCTCAAGCACCGCTCCGGATGGCGGCAGGACCTCCCGAAGGACGGCAAGGATCGGCTCGCGGTTGCGCAGCGCCGCCGGCGAGGAAAGCCACTCACCAGAGCCCGATGAAGCCGGTGTGATCATGATGCCTGGCCGGTTGCCGTCCCGCTAGTGGTTGGATACTGACGGATGAGTCCCATCCGTCAGATGAATCGAACCACAAGATCAATCGTTTAGTGGATGGACCGATCATTCGCTTGGTTCCCAAGCGAATGATCCGATCCGCTGGGGTTCGGGACGGTAAGCGAAACGGCAAGGGTCGTCGACCACCAAATCCCCCGCACCCGTGCCGACCCTGATCCGGCCCCGCGCCGCCACCGTCGACGACGGCCCGGAAAGGCTGATAGCCTGTTCAACCAATCGACAGTGAATCGCCGGAGGCCCGTCTGGATCATGCTGAACCCCATGCACTTCGCGACCTGCGCCGCCCTGTGGCTGGCAGCGGCGGCCGGCGTCCCCGGCGGGCCGGCCGTTGCCGCCGAGCCGACCTATCCGCCCGGAAGCCCCATCGGCCTCGTCCCGCCGCCGGGGTTCCAGCCGAGCCAGGAGTTTACCGGGTTCGCGGCCCCGGATCTCGGAGCGTCCATCGTCCTCGCGACTTTTCCTGCCGCGGTCTACGACGAGATCGGCGCTGATTTCACCCGGGAGGAACTCGCCGAACAAGGGATGACCTGGATCGGCCCCTGTGGCGACCTCGCGATCGATCGCGACTACGCCTGCTACCGGGTGCATCAGGAGGCCGCCGGGCTGGATTTCCGCAAGTGGCTGCTGCTCGTCCGGTTCCCCCGGGAGGCGGTGTACGTGATCGCCAACGTTCCGGAATCCGTTCTGGAGCAGGGCACCCTGACCGAGGAGAGCATGGAAGCGGCGCTGTCGACGGTGGTCTACAGCGATGCTGCCAGCATCGAACCGCGCGATGCCCTGCCGTTCACGATCGATGAGGGCAATCTCCTGCCGTTTGACCAGACTCTCGGCGCCGGCGGGGCTGTGTATGCGGCGCCAGCGAAAGATGACGAGGCGCAGCCGCTGTTGGTGGTGGCGGGGTCGGTTAATGACATCGTCAACGATCCGGACGCCGTCGCTGACTTCAACACGGCGATGCTGAAGGCCACCGATCCGATCACCGATGTCGAAATCTTGGATGGCTGGCCGGAAACGGTCGGGGGACTTCGCGGCTTCGTTCACGAGGGCACGGCCACGGACCGGCGGACCGGCGCTGAGCTGTTCGTTCTGCAGGCGATCCTGGTGAGCAGCGAAGGCCGGTACTTCCGGGTCTTCGGGATGGCGCCGGCCGGCGATCGCGCCACCTACCGTCCCGAGTTCCTGCGCCTGCTGAAAACCCTCCGTCCCCGCTGACGGTGAGAGCCGCCGGTACAACGGCGGCCCGATTCCGGTTCAGGCACCGAGCAGGTTATGACGGGCGAACGGCAGGGTGCGAATTCGCTTGCCGGTGGCCGCGAACACGGCATTGGCCACGGCCGGCCCGATCGGCGGAACACCGGGCTCTCCGACCCCGGTCGGCGCTGCCGCAGACGGGACAATGTGCACCTCCACCGCCGGCATCTCATCGACGCTCAGCGACACGTAATCGTGGAAGTTGGACTGCTCGACCCGGCCCTGGTCCAGGGTGATCTCGTCGTGAAGGATCGCGCCGAGCCCGAAGCCGATGCCACCCTCCATCTGCGCCCTGATCACGTCGGGATTCACCGCGATCCCGCAGTCGACAGCGCAGACCACCCGCTCGACCCGGACCTTGCCGTCATCGCCGACCCGCACATCCGCCACCTGAGCAACGTAGGAATTGAACGACTCGTGAACGGCAACGCCGCGGACGATGCCCTCCGCCACCGGCCCGCCCCAGCCGGCCTTTTCGGCCACCAGGTCGAGAACCCCGAGATGACGGGGATGATCGCGGAGCAGTTCACGGCGAAGGTCAACGGCATCGCGTCCGGTTGCCGCGGCGATCTCATCGAGGAAGGTCTCGGCAGAATAGGCGGTATGGGTGCTGCCCACCGCCCGCCACCACAGCACCGGCACCCCAACGTCGGTGTTATGGACATCGACGGTGAGGTGGGGGATGGCGTAAGGTAAATTATTGGCCCCCTCCACGGAGGTTTGGTCGACTCCGTTGCGGACGAGGGCGTCCTCGAACGGGGTGCCCCTGAGGATGGACTGGCCGACAATCCGGTGCTGCCAGGCGATGATCCGGCCCTCCCCGTCCAGGCCGGCACGCAGCCGGTGGAAATACATCGGCCGGTAGCGGCCGCCGCGAATGTCGTCCTCGCGGGTCCACACCACCTTCAACGGCGCCCGCCCGCCAATGGCTTTGGCAATGAAGCAGGCTTCGGCAACCTGATCGGCGTCGGGCGTGGCCCGCCGGCCGAAGCTGCCGCCGGTGAGCATGGTGTTGATCTTCACTTGCTCCGGCACGACTCCCAGAATTTCGGCGGCGGTGTATTGATCAATCGTCTGGAGTTGCGATCCGGTCCAGATCTCGCAGCCCCCGTCGGACAGTTCGATGACGCAGTCCAGCGGCTCCATCGGCGCATGGGCAAGGAACGGATATTCGTAATCCGCCTCGATCACCCGCGCCGCTGCGGCCATGGCGGCGTCCGCATCGCCATCCTTGCGGGCGACCAGGCCCGGCTGTTCGGCGATCCGCCGGTATTCAGCCATAAGGTCGGCGCTGCTGCGTTTTTCGGCCGCGCTGTCGTCCCAGTCGATAGCCAGGGCGTCCCGCCCCTTGATCGCCGGCCAAGTGCTCTCGGCGAGGACAGCCACGCCGCGAGGCGTTTCGATCACCTCGACCACCCCCTTCACCTTAAGGGCCGCCGCGGCATCGACCCGCGCCGGCTTGCCGCCGAACCGGGGCGGCCGGGTGAGCACGGCGGTGAGCATTCCCGGCCGCTTGAGATCGAGAGTGAAAACCGCTTCGCCGCGGGTCTTCGCGCGCGAATCGAGTCGCGGGACAGGCCCGCCGATCAGCCGAAAGTCCCCAGGCCCCTTGAGGGTCACATCTTCGGGCACAGGTCGCCGCGCCGCCGCCTCGGCCAGGTCACCGAACCGCGCCTCCTGACCCGAGCCGCCATGGCGGACGGTCCCGCGCTCGATGGCGATCTCCCCGGCCGGCACCCCCCACCGCTCCGCCGCTTCGGCGATCAGCATCGCCCGGGCGGCAGCGCCGACGGTGCGCATCTGCAGATAGGCGTTGGCGATGCTCGAGCTGCCACCGGTCCCCTGGTAGGGCCCCCAATGAAGATTATTATAGAGCCGGGCATCCGCCGGGGCGGCTTCTGCGCGGATCTGCGACCAGTCCGCATCCAGTTCTTCGGCCACCAGCGTGGCAAGGCCTGTCCACGTCCCCTGACCGAATTCGATATGCTTGATCAACACCGTCACGGTGTGGTCCGGGGCGATGCGCATGAAGGCATCCGGTTGCAGCGGGGGCTGTCCGCGCTCGCTTGCCGCGGCCAGGGCCCCGCCGCCGCTTGGCAGCCGGACACCGAGAACGAGGCCGAGCCCGGCGGTGCCGGTTGCCTTGAGAAACCCGCGGCGGCTCGGCTCTGCGAAGCCATCGGGCCGTGGCGGGATGCGCCCCAGCATCGCCTCAGCCCTGCAGCCGCCCGGCGGCGCTGTGGATCGCCGCGCGGATTCGCACATAGGTGGCGCAGCGGCAGAGATTGCCGCTCATCGCCGCGTCGATGTGCGCATCGGTGGGCTTCGCGGTTTCGCGCAGCAGCCCGATCGCCGACATCACCTGCCCCGGCTGGCAATAGCCGCACTGCACCACGTCCAGCTCTTCCCAGGCCGCGAGGACCGCATCCGCAATGCGTCCCTGCACTCCTTCAATCGTCACCACGTCAGCCCCGTCAGCGTCTGCGATGGCGATCGCACAGGACCGGCTGGCAACGCCGTCGAGATGGACTGTGCAGGCGCCGCACAGGGCCTGACCGCAGCCATACTTGGTCCCGGTCAGATCGAGCTCATCCCGCAGGACCCAGAGCAGCGGCGTATCGGGGTCGACGTCCACACGCCGCACCTCGCCGTTAACGGTCACGGTCAGTGCCATGATCAGTCCCTCGCTCCTGATGGCCGGCTCCAGGGACATGAGCGCTCGGGGTGGCGTTTTCCAGATCGTTTGTCGCGGCCCCTGGCTATACTGGCAATGATGAGTCGATGTCGCGCTGCCGCCGCGCCCGTCCGTCTGCCCGAGGCCGCGGCCCTGGTCACCGGGGTTTGCCACGGTGTCTGGCTGGCTCCCGGCGGGGTGCCGGAGGCGGTGTCTTTCGCCGAGGCGGGCCAGCGGGTGCGCGCCGGTTCGCCGCCGCTGGTCTGTCATGCCCGGGCGGTGGCGCGGCGGCTCGGTTGCGAGCCGTTCCCGGCGCTGGATGTTCTGGAGCTGTTCGCGTTCGTCCGCCCGGCGCGCTTCTGCCTGCCGACGATTCCCGGTCTCGCCGCAACCTTGCTGCTGACCCCGCCGGGGAACGCTGGCGACGAGGCGGCGGCGCTGCCGGCGATCGCCAATGCGCTCCTCGCTGAACTCCAGGCGTCGCCGGGCGATGACGCCCTCGGTGTCGCCACGGCGATGGCCGGCGGTGGCTGGCCTTGGGGCCCGAGTGTGCTGAGGGCGATCGGTGGCGCCGGCGAGGACGCTGCCCGCGACCTCGGCACCGGACTGCGGGTCTGGACCCGGCTGAAGGACTGGCATGAGACAGCACCACCGCTGCCACCCGAGTCCTGGCCGGTGGAGCCGGTGGAGGCGCGTGCCCGGCTGGTCCAGTTGCTCGCCGCCGATGCCGAGCCGCGGCCGCAGCAGATGGATTATGCCTCGGCCGCGGCCGCTGCCTTTGCCCCACGCGAGCGTCCGGGCGAGCCGCACGTCGTCCTGGCCGAAGCCGGGACCGGGGTCGGCAAGACCCTGGGCTACATCGCCCCGGCCAGTGTCTGGGCCGAAAAGAACCGCGGCACGGTGTGGATCAGCACCTTCACCCGCAACCTGCAGCGGCAGATCGACGGCGAGCTCGACCGCCTGTTCCCCGAACTGGGCCGCAAGCGGGCGAAGGTTGTCGTCCGCAAGGGCCGTGAGAACATCCTCTGCCTGCTCAATCTGGAGGACGCGGTTACGGTTCGCGGCGGTCGCGGCAATCCGGGCGCGATCGGCCTCGGCCTGGTCGCGCGGTGGGCGGCGGCGACCCGCGACGGCGACATGATCGGCGGTGACTTTCCCGGCTGGCTCGCCGACCTGCTCGGCACCGCGCTCACCGTCGACCTCACCGATACCCGCGGCGAGTGCATCCACGCGGCCTGCAGCCACTTCCGCAAATGTTTCATCGAAAAGCAGATCCGCCGCGCCCGCCGGGCCGAGATCGTCGTCGCCAACCACGCCCTGGTCCTGACCCAGGCGGCGCTTGGCAGCGACGATGCGGCGCTCCCGACCCGCTATGTCTTCGACGAGGGTCACCACCTCTTCGATGCTGCCGACAGCGCATTTTCGGCCCATCTGAGCGGGCGGGAGCTGGCGGAACTGCGCCGCTGGCTGCTCGGCGCTGACAACCGCCGACGGGCCCGCAGCCGCGGGGTCCGGGAGCGGGTCGGCGATCTGATCGCCGACGACGAAAAGGGCCGGAAGGCCGTCGATGCCGTGGTCGTCGCGGCACGGGCGCTGCCTGGGCCCGGCTGGCGGCAGCGCCTTGCCGAGTCGGCGCCGATGGGGCCGGCCGAAGTGTTCCTCGCGCTGGTCCGCCAACAGGTTTTCGCGCGCGATCCCACCGCCCGGGGTGGCTACGGCCTGGAGTGCGACCTGCACCCGCCCGTCGAAGGCCTCGGCGCCGCCGCCGCCCGCCTCGGTGAGGCCCTGCACCGCCTCGCGCTGCCGCTCGCTGGCCTGACTGAAGCCCTCGAGGCTCTCCTGGATGGCCGCAGCGATCAGCTCGACAGCGCCGGCCGGCAACGGATCGAGAGCCTGCTCCGGGGGCTGGACCGCCGCGCCCTGCGGCCGCTTGCGGCCTGGCGGGCGATGCTCCGGGCGGTCACCGAGGCGACGCCCGAGCCGGTGGTCGACTGGCTCGGGGTCGAGCGGGTCGACGGCCGTGAAGTGGACGTGGGCCTTCACCGCCACTGGCGCGACCCGATGGCGCCGTTCACCGCGGCGATCGCCGGCCATGCCCACGGTGCGCTGATCACCTCGGCAACCCTGTCCGATCAGGCCGGCGGCGCCCCCCCACCCGGGCCGGAGGACGGCACCGGCCGGCTGCCAGGAGATGCGGGCTGGCAGGCTGCAGAAATCCGCACCGGCGCCCGCCACCTGCCCGCGCCAGCGCTTTGCTCGGCAGTGGCCTCGCCCTTCGATTATGCGGCCCGCACCCGGGTGCTGGTCATCGACGATCTCGGCCGTGAGGATGTGGAGCGGGTCGCAGCCGCCTACCGCGTTCTGTTCGAGGCGGCAGGGGGCGGCGCCCTCGGACTGTTCACGGCGATCCAGCGGCTGCGTGCGGTGTATGAGCGGATAGCCGGACCGCTCGAGGCCGCCGGCCTTCGCCTGCTCGCCCAGCACGTGGACGTTCTCGACACTGGCACGCTCGTCGACATCTTCCGCGCCGACGAGGAGGCTTGCCTGCTCGGGACCGATGCGGTGCGCGACGGTGTCGATGTACCTGGCCGCTCGCTCCGGCTGATCGTCTTCGACCGGGTGCCTTGGCCACGGCCGACCATCCTGCACCGCGCCCGCCGTGATCTGTTCGGCGGTCGCAGCTACGATGAGATGCTGGTGCGGCTTCGCCTGAAACAGGCTTACGGCCGGCTGATCCGCCGCGCCGGCGATCGCGGGGTGTTCGTGATGCTGGATCGTGGCCTGCCGTCCCGGCTGCTGAGCGCGTTTCCGCCCGGGGTCGCCGTGAGGCGGCTGGGCCTTGCCGCGGCGGCGGCGGAAATCCGGGAGTTTCTGGCCGAGTGCGCTGGCCGCGGACTCAGTGGCGGAGCGGGGTCAGGGCCATGAGCAGGAGACCGACAATGAAGATACCGGCAGCGACCCAGAGCAGGACCGGTGAGTAAACCGGAATGTCGCTGACCATTCCCGCCACCTCGCCAAACCGGCAGATCTCTGTCGTATAATAAAAGCACTCGCTGGCGTCTTTCACGTCCTGCCCGAGGAACTGCTCGAAAAACACGTACCACCAGGCGACGGCGCCGATGAACATCATCACGCCCAGCGTCATCAAGGTTTTGGCGATGATCGCCATGCAACTTCCTCGTTTGATCTGCCGGACGGCACCGGTGCTGCCGGCGGATGGGAACAGACACCGGAAGCCGCCCGCCGCGCAAGCCCTGTCAGCACCGGGGCCGGGCCGGGCTTGACGCCGCGGCCTCACTCAGGTTTCTAACAGCGCACCGTCCGCCCGGCGATGCCGGCCCGGACCGAATCGCGAGGCCACGCTGATGATCAGCCATCATACCGCCCTGATTTACACCATGGTTCTGGTGTCAGCTGCCGATAGTGACATGACGGACACCGAGCTGCGGATGATCGGCGACATCATTCGCGGACTGCCCGTGTTCGCCGATTATGACCCGGCGGTGCTGCCGCAGACCGCCGCGAGCTGCGCCGAGCTGCTCGACGATGAGGAAGGCCTGAACAAGGCCCTGGACCTGATCGCCGACGCTCTGCCCGAGCGGTTGCGGGAGACGGCCTATGCGCTGGCCTGTGACATTGCCGCCGCCGACGGCCGGATCGAACCGGAGGAAGTGCGGATACTCGAATTGCTGCGAACCGAATTGAACGTGGCGCGCCTCGTTGCCGCGGCCATCGAGCGGGCCGCCCGGGCGCGGTTTGCCAAGGCCTGAACGGGGGAGGCCGGCCGGTGCGAACTGCCGGGCCGTCAGCCCCATCGCCACTTGCCGAGCCGGAGGCGAGCGAGGCGCCGGAGGTTCCCGAAGCCATCGTCGTGCTCGGCGTGAGGCCGGCTGGCCCCGGCCGCCCGGGTCCGGCGATGCGCCGCCGGGTCGCGCATGGCGTTGCGCTGTGGCATGACACGCCCGGTGCCCTGCTGCTCCTGAGCGGCGGATTGGCGGGGCCGCCGCCGGCCGAGGCGATGATGATGCGCGACCTGGCCGTCGCTGCCGGCGTACCCGAACGACGCCTCATCATCGAGGATCGCTCGCGCAACACCTTCGAAAACGCCCTCTATACCGGCACCCTCCTCCGTTCGCGCCGCTGGCGGCGGATTGTCATCATCACCGACGCCTTCCATCTGCCGCGTGCGCGCATGGTGTTCCGACGGCTTGGGTTTGATGTCCGCGGCGAGGCGGTACCGCGCCCTTCGGCGATGTCGCGCCGGCAGTGGTGGGCGGCCTGGGTGCGTGAGGTGTTCGCGTACCTGCGCAGCGCCTGGCTGTTTCGCACCGGCGCGCACAAGGCCTTGGTGGCGCGGGAGTGGGGGGATTAGACTTGCCGGGCCATGACCGATGCCGGTTCGCCCGCCTCCCCGACCGCAGAGCCTGACGGACCATCCCCGGGGCCCCTGGCCGGACTTCGGGTCATCGATGTGGCAACCTTTATCGCCGCGCCCTATACGGCGACCATTCTCGGCGAGTTCGGCGCCGAGGTCATCAAGGTCGAGCACCCCCGCGGCGGCGATCCGTTCCGCCGCTTCGGAACCGCGACGGACCTGCCGGATGCGACGCTCGCCTGGCTTTCGGAGGCCCGCAACAAGGAATCGGTCACCCTCGATCTCCGCACCGACGAGGGCGCTGATCTGTTCCGCCGGCTGGTGGCGGTCAGCGATGTGGTCTGCGAGAATTTTCGCCCCGGCACCCTGGAGAGCTGGGGCCTCGGCTGGGACGTCCTGTCCGCGGTCAATCCGGGGCTGGTGCTGCTCCGGGTCACCGGCTACGGCCAGACTGGACCCTACCGCGATCGCCCCGGCTTTGCCCGGATCGCGCACGCTGTCGGCGGCCTGTCGGCTCTCGCTGGCATGCCGGACGGACCGCCGGTCACCCCTGGCTCCACCTCGCTCGGCGATTACCTCACGGGACTGTATGGCGCAATCGGCGTGCTCATCGCCCTCTGGCATCGCCGGGTCAACGGCGGCCGGGGCCAGGTGATCGACATCGGCCTGTACGAATCGGTGTTCCGGGTGCTCGATGAGCTGGCACCGGCCTACCAGCGCGCCGGCATCGTCCGCGAGCGCGAGGGCGCCGGGACCCGAAACGCCGTTCCCCACGGCCACTTTCCCACCGCCGACCGCCGCTGGGTGGCGATCGCCTGCACCACGGACAAAATGTTCGCACGACTGGCCGGAGCCATGGGCCGGCTGGACCTGGCGGCCGACGACCGCTGGGGACGTCAGGACCGCCGTCTCGCCGAGCGGGATGCGGTCATTGCGCTGGTCGGCGCCTGGACCGGCTCGCTGTCCCGCGATGAGGTGATGCGCCGCTGCCTCGAGGCTGAGGTGCCGATCGGCCCGCTCAACACCATCGCCGATATCTTCGACGATCCGCAATTCCAGGCTCGCCGCAATCTCGCCACGATCGAGGCCGAGCCACTCGGTCCCGTGGTCGTTCCGGCGCCGATCCCGCGTCTCTCTGAGACCCCGGGCCAGGTGACTCACCTCGGCCCGCGATTGGGCGCGGCCACCGAGCGGGTGTTGACCAGCCTGCTCGGACTCAACGCCGAGGCGGTGAGAAACCTTCGCGACCGGGGTGTGATCTGATCGCGCGAAGGTCGCTTGCGGGTGTTCGTCAGACCCTCGCCATGATATTGCAACGCAACGCATTTTTCGCGAGCATCCGGCGCACTTGCACTCGCGAAACGGGTTGACCCCCCCCTTAAGGAGGAGGCGCCACGCGATCGCCACAATTCGCGGAGGATCCCGGGTGTTGCAGATTTGTTGCTCGCATTTCAACCGCTTATCGCGGCTGTCGGCGGACAAATGGGGGCTGGCGGAAAGATCCCCGGGATTCCCGGTTTTTTAATTTGCGTTCGCACGCGGAGGTAATTATCTTCCGAGTGTGCAGTGCAGCACGGGGTTCTGCTGACGCCGCGCTGTCTGTGCTTCTTGGACGTTTCCTCCCAAAACTAGGGCCGTGGTGACACGGCCCACTTTTTTTGTGTGCAGGTCTCCTACGGCCACAGTCGGGCACTGTCTGCCCGCGAGGTGAACCGGCTCTCAGGACCGGGGACGGTCGGTCGCCGGCACCGTGCAATCGCCGCTGCCAAGCGGCCGGGTCATGAACACAACATCGAGCCAGCGGCCGAATTTGAAGCCCACCGAGGCCAGCTGTCCGGCCGCGGCGAAGCCGAGGCTCGCGTGGAGCCCGATCGACGCCCGGTTGTCGCTGTCGCCGATGACGGCCACCATCTGTCGCAACCCGAGCGCTTCGGATCGGGTGACCAGATCGGCCAGCAAGCGCCGGCCGAGCCCCCGCCCGGTGCACTCGGGGTGGATGTAGATCGAGTCCTCAACCGTGAACCGGTAGGCCGAGCGCTGCCTGAACAGAGCGGCGTAAGCAAAGCCGCACACCCGTCCGCCTTCGACAGCCACCAGATAGGGCAGCGACTGCCCGGCGATCGCCTCGAACCGTCGCTGCATTTCGGCCGTATCCGGAGCCTGCTCCTCGAAAGTCGCCGTTCCGGTCAGCGCATAGATCCCGTAGATCGCCGCCACGTCGGCCATGTCGGCGAGGGTCGCCGGCCGCACCCCGGCAACGTCCTGGCGCGCCGGCGCGCCCATGGCCACCGCCAGGGAGCCCGACCTCACCGCGCCCGTGTCCGTCGGACTGTCCATCCGCACGCTCCGCAATCCTGCCTCTCAGCTCGCGGCAACATCGGCGCCGTGCCGCGCCAGCGTCGCGATGACCCCGCGCACCCGTGTCTCGACGGCGGGGAATCCGGGCAGCGGTGTGACCCGTTCCTCGTCCATATACAAGGCCCGGTTGATTTCGATCTGGAGGGCGTGCACACCCCGGCGCGGATCGCCGTAGCGGCGGGTCGTATACCCGCCCGCGTAGGGGATGTTCCGGCGGACGGTAAATCCGACGTCGCTGAGCGCCTGTTCGGCGATATCGCTCAAGGCCCGGGCGCAGGAGGTTCCGAACCGGTCGCCGAGCACACTGTCCACCCGCCGCAGCCCACTGTCACTGTCCATCGGCCCCCCCACCGACGGCATCGAATGGCAGTCGATCAGGACGCAAAGGCCGAACCTTTCGCGGGTGGCCTCGATCAGCCCCTGGAGGGTGGCATGATAGGGAAAATAGAACGCATCGATCCGCCGCTTCACCTCGGCGAACCGAAGCTTCCGGCGGTAGATCTCTTCGCCGTTGGTGACAACCCGGGCAACGGTTCCGAGGCCGGAAGCGACCCGTGGCGAGGAGGTGTTGCAGAACCGCGGCAGCGGCGCATCGAACATCGCCTGATCGAGCTCGTAGGGCTCCCGGTTGGGGTCGACGAAGGCGCGGGGGAAATGGGCGCACAGGACGGGCGCGCCGAATTCCACGGCTGATGCGAACAGGCGGTCAATGAATGCATCCTCGGACCGGCGAAGCGCGATCGGATCGAGCCGGGAAGCGGACAGAAACGAATCGGAATACGCCGAACCGCTGTGCGGCGAGGCGAACACGAACGGGATTTCCTGACGCACGGGGGCAAGAACGGAATGGCCGACCACGGCTGGCTCGGCCTCATGGCGGGCAAGATTCGCAGTGTCGTCTGGGGGCAAGGCCGGCTCCGGGTCTCCTGGCGGCTAGGATCGCGCTTGAATCCGCAGTATGCTTGGTTAACGCGCGCCAGCGCCCCTGGCAACGCCAGAATGCCGCTGCCGGTATGGAAAGCCGCGGTGATCCCCGCCAGGGCTCCGAATCCAAGTTGGGCGGGTTGTGAGGAGAGGATGGCGTTGAGGTGGTTTGGGCTCCATCCGGCCAGCTTTCGTCGGGATTTGATGGAGCGCTTGTCGGTGGCGGTTCGGACGAGATGGAGGAGCGGGTCTCGGTACGGACCGCGGCTTTGGTCTCGACGCGGGCCTCAGCCCGGATCAGGCAGGTGGCGCCGGCAGGCGCGGCTCGCCCGGAAAGCGCCGGGCACCCGCGAGCCGGTTGGTTTCGCGGAGGACGGCGGCGCGGCGCTCCTCGATGCGGCCGCGCCCCTTGTCGAGGGTGATGCAGGTGTCGAGGGCGGGGAGCTTCGGCGAAGGCGGCTGCGACCTCGGCGCGGCGGGTCGGCTGGTTGGCCTTCACCGCCAGCAGATAATCGGCGCCCTGTTCGGTGATCGCCCGGGCAATGGCGCCGTTGGTGGCAATGGCGCCGTTGGTGGCGATGGCGTCGATGGAGACGAGCGCGGCCTTCAGGCCGTTCTCGGCGCCGAGCCGCGCCAGCAGCGGCGGGATGGCGGCGAGCTCGTTCGCCTTGTCGGGCACGGCCTCCTGCGCCAGCACCAGCCGGGCGGTGGTGGCGAAGGCGGAGACGAGGTGGAGCGGCGCGGCGCCGGCGCTCCGGTCGTGGCTGCGGCGCGAGGTCTTGCCGTCGATCGCCACCTGATCGGCCCGGTCGGGCCAGCTTTCCCGCACCCAGTCCGCGAACACCGCGGCAAAGAGCGCCGGATTGATGCGGTTCATCAGGATGGTGCGCCATCGCTCGCCCGGCACGCCATGCGCGTCGGGGAGGTGCTCGCGCAGGACGTCGAGATGCGCCGCGCCCTAGAGCGGGTCGCCTCCCAATAGGATCGCTCCGCGATGCTATTGGGAGGCGTGAATCCGCTCTACCCTGTTGAATCTGCTCTAGGCGGCAATGTCCTCGTAGTCGTCGCAATCGGCGATGGTGACGCAGACGACG
>CAYVUM010000064.1:0-21775 GCA_964454795.1 uncultured Rhodospirillaceae bacterium | reverse complement strand
CCGCGCCTCGCGGGTCCACAGGTCCATGATCCCGCCGTCGTTGACCAGATCGTCGGCCACGCCCTGGATAAAGCAGGCGTGGGGCTGGGGGTGGCGGTAGGCGCTGTCGCAGGCGACCACGTCGCCGCTGGCCGGGTCGGCCCGGAAATGTCCCTGCGCCGGTCCGTCGATACCGTACGCCCAGTGCAGGCCGGTGTTGAACCACTGCGGCGAGTTCGGTGCGCCCATCTGCGCTGCCAGCATGAACCGCATCTCATCGAAGAACGCCCGGGCATCGTCTTCGCTGTCAAAGTAGCCGCCGGTCCAGCCCCAGTAGGTCCAGGTCCCGGCCATCCGGTCGAATATCTGCCGGGCGCTGGTCTCGGCGCCGTATTGCCGGTCTTCCGGCAATGCGGCAAGGGCATCGGCGTCGGCGGTGCGGCGGCGCAGCCAGTCCGGCACTCCGGGCTCGTCGACGGGCTTCAGCCGGGCCGGGACGCCGGCCTTGCGGAAGTACTTCTGGGCGAGAATATCGCAGGCGACCTGCGACCAGCCGGCCGGCACCGCGAAAGCCTCCTGGCGGAACACGCATGAGCCGTCCGGGTTGCGGATCTCGCTCGCCGTCATCCGCCAGTCGAACAGCTGGTAAGGGCAGGTCTCGGGGGTGGTGAACAGCCGGTCAATCCGCATTGTCTCTGCCTCGCCGTGGTCCCGTTGGGTCTGGTCATCGCGGTGGTCGTGGTCGCGCCGCAGGGGCGTGACGCGGAGCATCCGGACGGTCCGGACGGCTGTCGCCTGACCACCTCACGGCCTCGGATGCGACACCAGATCAGGTAGCGACGACAACTCTCACCACGATATCTAGCGATCCGTCGCGGCGCAACCACATTTCGGGCATGGTTGGGCAGAACCTCCCCGATTTCGTGGCCACCGCAATATCTTTGTCCTTGGACCGGCACTGCAGCGAAATCAGGGATTTGACCGCTGGCAAGGGCTGGCAGAGGACCGCAGCGGCGCCCCGACCCGGGCGGCGCGCCGCACTGCGGGGCGTGGAAAAGCCCCACCCTGTGGCGGGTGTGCAACGCCTGCCGGGGGGATGGGGTGGCGGGGGCCGGCGGGGGGGGCCATATGGCCGGCCGCCGTCCCCGGCGGCGGAACCGGTTTTTTCCCGGATCGGATTGGCAGGCGTAACCACGGTCGGCGCGGATCGATGCACCTCGGCACCTGGCTTCTCACCCGTCTCCACGGCGAACTGGTCGGCAGCGATGAGTTCGGTAATCGCTACTACCGCAGCCGCCGGCTTTCCCGCTACGGCCGCGAGCGGCGCTGGGTCGTCTACCATGGCGAGGTGGAAGCGAGCCGGGTGCCCGCCGAGTGGCATGCGTGGCTGCATCACATGGCCGACGCGCCGCTGACCGGCCCCAAGGTCCGCCGCTGGCCATGGCAAAAGCCCCACGAGCCGAATCGCACCGGGACACCGGCTGCCTACCGGCCGAAGGGCCATGACCTCGCCGGGGGACAGCGCCCGGCGGCCAGCGGCGATTACGAACCCTGGACCCCGTCCTGAACCGGGCCGCGGTGTCCGCCGCGAGGACCACAGATTGACCCCGGTGTCTTTGCGCGAACTGCGGGAAATCGCCATCGGCGCCGTTGGGCTGCTGGTCTTGATCGCCGTGCTTGTCCTGTCCTACGGTCGCAGCGCGGTTGACGGCGACCGGCCCGGCGACAGCGTCCGGCTGTCTGCGGTGTTCGATCAGGTCGACGGCTTGCAGGTCGGCGATCCGGTGCTGATCTCCGGGGTGCGCGTCGGCCGGGTGGCGCACCTGAAGCTGACGGAGGATTATCGCGCCCGAGTGGCCTTCGACGTTGAGAACAGGACCGAGATTTACGCCGATGCTGCGGCGGCCATTCACACCGATGGGCTGTTCGGCAGCAAGTTCGTGCGCCTCGATCCGGGCGGCGGCGCCCGGGAGCAACTCGGCGACGGCGATGTCGTGGCATACACGCAGAAAGCGTTTCTGGTCAGCGAGATCCTCGATCTGATCATCTCTGCCGGACGCCAGGCCCGCGCCGACGCGGAGGCCCGCTGACGTGCCCGATGCCGCGATGACGGCGCAGCGCAGCGGCGGCAGCGACCAGAGCGGGCGAGGCGCAAAGGGCTCGTGGTTCGATTCATCTGACGGATGAATCCCCTCCGTCAGATGGATCGAACCACAAGATCAATCGTTGAGTGCATCGACCGATCATCCGCTGGGGAACCAAGCGAATGATCCGATCCACCAGGGGGCTGACATGAGCAGGCTGAGACGGGCCGAAAGGCGGGCGGGTTGACATGGGCCGGAACCTGATCGAGACGGTCATGGGCGCGGTGGTACTGATCGTCGCGGGCGTGTTCATCTCCTTCGCTTGGCGCACCGCTGAGATCCGGGCCGAGAACGGCTATCCCCTGACAGCGCGGTTCGCGCAGGTCGGCGGCCTTGAGCGGGGCGCTGACGTCCGGGTCAACGGCATCAAGGTGGGCACCGTATCCGACGTCCGGCTCGATCCGGACAGCCTCGATGCGGTGGTCTCGCTGACGATTCGCGATCCCGTCGCCCTGCCGACAGATACCGCCGTGATGATCGAGAGCGATGGGCTGCTTGGCGGCAAGTACGTTCGTCTCAAGCCTGGCCAGTCGTCGACGACAGCCGCCCCTGGTGGCGAATTGACGGCGACCCGGGATTTCCGCTCGCTGGAGGATCAGATCGGCGAGGTGATCTATCTCGCCACATCCCCGGCGGAGCCGTCGCTGCCGCGGCAGGGACCGTAATGGCGCACGTCTGGGACCCCGTCCGCTACGCCCGGGATGCCGGATACGTCGCCCGCCTCGGCACCCCGGTGGTCGACCTGCTCGCCCCTCTGCCGGGGGAACGCATTCTCGATCTCGGCTGCGGGGACGGCGAGCTTACGCAAAATCTGACCCGTGCCGGGGCCGAGGTGATCGGTCTTGACGCCTGTCCGGCGTTTGTTGCCAGAGCCCGCGAACGCGGCCTGTCGGCGCAGACCGGTGATGGCCGGCAGCTTGCCTTCGCCGGCGAGTTCGATGCGGTGTTCAGCAACGCCGCCCTGCACTGGATGGGCGATCTCGCTGCCGTGGCCGGTGGCGTCCGGCGCGCGCTCCGGCCGCACGGGCGCTTCGTCGGGGAACTGGGCGGTGAAGGCAACGTGGCCACGGTGATGGCCGCCCTCACCGCTGCCCTCGCGCGCCGGGGCATCGACGCAGCCGGGCTCAACCCCTGGGTGTTTCCTGATGCAGAGACGTTCTCCCGCCTGCTCGTCGCCCACGGATTCGCCATCGAGCATCTGCACCTGTTTCCGCGGCCGACGCCGCTGCCCGGCGACCTCGCCGACTGGCTGGCGGTGTTTGCCGGAGCGTTCCTCGCCGCCGTCCCCGACGCCGAACGGCCCCATCTCGTCAACGAGGTGCGCACCACCCTCGTGCCCTGCCTGCGGGACGAGCGGGGCGTCTGGTGGGTCGACTACGTCCGTCTCAGGTTCCGGGCTGTTGTCGCTGCTGCCGGTGCACCGGGGTACGGCCATGCTGTGCGGGGCCAAGCCCGATGATGAGGCGTGCCAGCCGCCGGCCGGATCGCGCGCTGATCATCGTCGCGACGATGTTTGTCGCCGAACTCGCACCGGCCCCGGCGGACGCCTTCGATCCCTACGAGGTTGCCGTGCTGCGCGGTCTCGACAAGGTCACCGCCCGGGTCTCGATCCTTGAGGTTCCGGTGGGCAGCCGGGTGCAGTTCGGCTCTCTCGACCTGACCGTCCACACCTGCCAGAAGCAGCCGCCCGAAGAGACGCCCGAGGCGGCTGCGTTCCTGGAGATCGTCGACCACCGCCCGAACGGCGAGGTGGTGCTCGCTTTCACCGGCTGGATGTTCGCCTCCACCCCCGGGGTCTCGGCGATGGATCACCCCACCTACGACGTGTGGGTGCTGGACTGCGTCAACACCGATTCGAGCGCCGAACGGACCGCCGGGGAGTCGGCCTCGGAGTGAAAGTCGGCGCTCTGGCGGATCGCCCGATCGAGCCGCACCAGATAGCTGGCCGCAGGGATCTCCACCGCACCGAACCGGCGAAGATGGTCGGTCACGAACTGGGTGTCGAGCAGCGTGAAGCCGCCGAGGCGCAGCCGGGCGACGAGGTGGACCAGAGCGACTTTGCTGGCATCGGCCACCCGGGAGAACATGCTTTCCCCGAAGAACGCCGCTCCCAGGGAGACCCCGTAGAGCCCGCCGACCAGCCGGCCGTCCTGCCAGCACTCCACGCTGTGGGCGTGGCCGAGGCCGTGCAAAGCGACGTAGGTGCGCTCGATGTCGCGGTTGATCCAGGTCTCCGGACGGTCGCCGGCGGGCGCCGCGCAAGCGCGGATGACCCGGTCGAAGACGGTGTTGCAGCGGACCTGGAAGCGATTCTGGCGCACCGTCCGGCGCAGCCGCCGCGGCACCCGGAAGTCCTCGAACGGCAGCACCCCGCGATAGGACGGCGCCACCCACTGGACCACCGGATCGTCGCGGTGGCGGGCCATCGGAAAGATGCCGAGGGCGTAGGCCCGAAGGATCAGGCCGGGGCTGAGACGGTCACGCTGTTCTAAGGCGCGCATGGCTGCCTCATCGGTCGTTCGGACGCTGTCGGTGCGCGGCGATGCCCCCGAAACCAGGAGCATAACCGCGATCTTGAAGCAGAGTAAGCCATTCGGGAGCAATCAACACCGCAGCATCGCCTCAGATTTCTTCATCACACCGGCGATTTGTTTAACGCTGCCCCCGGATCCGCGCCGAAATCCGCCGCCGGGCAACAGCCCGCGGTCGCGACCAACACGCGCCGGGAGCGCTGTCGGCCGGCCGCGGCCTTGTACCGCCGGAGGCACGGATTACCTTAGCAGCGTCTGAGGGCATGGTGACCAAACTGGGATGGGGCATAGAGATGCAGGTGACGATCAACGGCGAGCGGCACACGTTCCCGCAGCCGCTGACGGTCGAACAGGTGCTCCGGCAGATGGGCCTGGATGGCCGCAAGGTTGCCGTCGAGCGGAATCTCGAAATCGTACCCCGTTCCGGTTACGGAGAGGTTGAGTTGGCCGATGGGGACAGGGTTGAGATCGTCCATTTCATCGGCGGCGGCGCCCCGGATGTGCCCGAGGCCGAGACCGAGCCGGACGACCTCCTGCATCTGGCCGGCCGCACGTTCCGCTCGCGGTTGCTGGTCGGGACCGGGAAATACCGGGATTTCGACGAGACCGCCCGGGCGATTGCCGCTTCCGGTGCCGAGATCGTCACCGTCGCGGTGCGCCGGGTCAACATCGCCGATCCGGGCCAGCCCATGCTCACCGACTACGTCGATCCCAAGACCTATACCTATCTGCCCAACACCGCCGGCTGCTACACCGCCGCCGACGCGGTGCGGACGCTCCGGCTCGCTCGCGAGGCCGGCGGGTGGACCCTGGTCAAGCTCGAAGTGCTCGGCGATCAGACCACCCTTTACCCGGACATGACCGAGACCCTCATCGCCGCGGAGACGCTGGTGAAGGAGGGGTTTGAGGTGATGGTCTATTGCACCGATGATCCGATTTTCGCCAAGCGCCTGGAGGATCTCGGCTGTGTTGCGATCATGCCACTGGCAGCGCCGATCGGCTCCGGACTCGGCATCCAGAATCCCGTCAACATCCGCCTGATCGTTGAGCGGGCGAACGTTCCGGTTCTGGTCGATGCCGGGGTCGGCACAGCCTCGGACGCCACTGTGGCGATGGAGCTCGGTTGCGACGGGGTGCTGCTGAACACGGCGATCGCCGAGGCCAGGGAGCCCGTGCGCATGGCCCGGGCGATGCGCCTCGCGGTAGAATCCGGGCGGCTCGCCTATCGCGCCGGGCGGATGGCCAAGCGCCGCTACGCCGATCCCTCCTCACCTCTGGCTGGACTGATCTGAGCCGCCGCCCGGAGGACTGAAACCTTCTGGTCACAAGAATTTCCATTGCATCCCCAGAACCAAAAGGCATATACGGGCGGATGAGAGGGACAAGCTGTTCTGCGGGGTGATCCGATCCACGGCTAAACTTCCATCGCTGTCAAAAACAACGGGTTCGGGGGCGTTCCGCGTTTCTGGCAGTGTCCGGCCAACCAGCCCTCGCAGACAGTGTATCCAGGGCCGAGGTGTAGGGAGGGCTCAGATGATGTGGCAGTTATCTTGCGACCGAGATGACATCCGTCGTCCCTACTACTTCCTGCTCGGCCAGAAGAATCCCCACTCTAGTCTGATCTGAAATTCGTTTTACCGGGTTCCGCCCGTCCGTGTGTGTGCTGGACATCCGGCATGCGCCGGCCGTTGGTGCTCTCAGATTTCAGACTTAAGGGTGGCGCAGCTGATGACCCCCAAAATTGCCCGGTTTCTGGCGACGGAACGTCCCGAAACCCCATGTCTTGTCGTCGACCTGGATGTTGTTGCAGGTTGCTATGAAAGCTTGCGGCAGGCCTTGCCGCTGGCGAAGATTTACTATGCGGTAAAGGCCAATCCAGCCATGCCGTTGCTGGAAACACTTGTAGCGCTCGGATCCAACTTCGATGCAGCAAGCGGACCGGAGGTGGATGCCTGCCTCGCCGCCGGGGCGTCCCCGGATCGGATTTCGTTCGGCAACACCGTCAAACGCCGCCGCGACATCGCCCGGGCGCACGCGGCCGGGGTGCGGATGTTCGCGTTCGACAGCGCCGGTGAGCTGGCCAAAATCGCCGAGGAAGCGCCCGGTGCCCAGGTCTACTGCCGGATCCTCACCGCCAACGATGACGCGCGCTGGCCACTCAGCCGCAAGTTCGGCTGCGAACTGGACATGGCCAAGGCGCTCACCCTGAAGGCTGCCGATCTGGGGCTCGACCCCGTCGGCGTTTCCTTCCACGTGGGCTCGCAGCAGGTCAACGCCGAGGCCTGGCAGTTGGCGATCGGCCGCGCCGCCCTGGTCTTCACCGACCTCCGCGATGCCGGGCTTGAGCTCCGCATGCTAAACTTGGGCGGCGGCTTCCCGGCCCGTTACCGTGGCGATAATCTGCCGCCGCTCGACACCTATGCCTCGTCGATCATGGCGGCGATGAAGCGCCACTTCGGCAACGCCCTGCCGGAGATGGTGATCGAGCCGGGCCGGACCATCGCCGGCGAGGCCGGCGTCATCCAGTCGGAGGTGCTGCTCGTCTCCCGCAAGTCCGAGAGCGATAGCATCCGCTGGGTCTATCTGGACGTCGGCACCTTCGGCGGCCTTGCCGAGACCATCGGCGAGGCGATCCGCTATCCGATCACCACGCCTCACGACGGCGGCGCCGAGGGTCCGGTGGCGATCGCCGGCCCGACCTGCGATGGCGCTGACATTCTCTACGAGACCTGCGGCTACACCTTGCCGCTGGCGCTTCGGACCGGCGACCGGATCGAGCTGCTCACCGCCGGCGCCTACACCTCGGTCTACGCCTCAAAGGGCTTCAACGGCTTCGCGCCCATGGCCGAGCACTACATCTAATCGTCCGACTCCGCGGCTTGGCCGGCGCCGTCCCGCCCGGGCACGGTGCCGGCCAGGTCCATCAACGTCGGCCCGGCCGTCCACAGCAGCAGACAGCGGACCGTCCGGGCCGGCCAGATTTGGCTGACAATCGATCGGTAGGCGGCCATCTGCCGGAGATACCTGCCCGGAACGCCAGCGGCGCTCCGCGGCACGTCCCGGTCGGTCTTGAAGTCGACGATCGTAATGCTGCGGGCGTCGATCCGCAGGCGGTCCACCCGGCCCTCCACCCAGGCACCGTCGACCAGGCCGGCGATTGCCACCTCCGCGCGGCTCCCCGGCGCGAACAGCGGCGCCAGTGACGGCTCCGCCAGCACCCGCTGCACCGCCGCGAAGATCTCCTCCTGCTCGGCCGCGCCCAGCCGGTGGACCGGCCGGGCGAGCCAGGCGCGGGCTCGCTGCTCGCGGTCAGCGGCGGGCAGGTCCGGAAGGCTCTGGAGCAGCCGGTGGATGATCAGGCCGCGCCGGAACCGCTGGTCGGGCGTCGCCGAGGGTCGACCCGATGCGAGGTCGATGCCGGTGATCCGGGACGGTGCCGCGGCCCGGACCGGCCGGCGTTCGTCGGGCGCCGGCCGGGTGGCCCAGGCCGGCAGCGGCGGGACGGCGGCGGGGACGGTGCGGTCCCGGGCGGCTGGCGGCGGCTCCTCCTGCCGACATTGCAACCGCAGGACGGCCGCATCCGTTGCCTCGCCGGCGGCGGCGAGAAACGGGTCGCTGACCCGCTCGATCCCCGGCGCGCTCTCCAGCCCGCGGCGGACCAGCTCATACCAGCACTGGGGTTTTTCGCTCCGCGCCGTCTGCCAGCCGCAAACGATCAGCCGGTCCTGAGCGCGGGTCATCGCCACGTAGAGCAGGCGGTTGGCCTCCTCGGCCTCGGCCCTCAAGCGTTCGTCTCTGGCGCGCGTCGCCAGCTCTGTGCGGTTCTCGCTTCCCGGCGGCGACCACAGCGGCAGACCGCCGGCCGCCGGCTCGGCCGTCCACTCCATCTCGGCCCCGCCCCCTTTCCGGCCGCCAACCCGGGTGGTGTCCGGCAGGATCACGATCGGCGCTTGCAGCCCCTTGGCGCCGTGCACCGTCATGACCCGCACCGCCATCGGCTGCGCCTGCTCCATGTCGCGCTTGGTTTCTTCCGCGGTTCGTTCCAGCCAGTGGAGGAAGCCTTCCAGCGACGGCGGATGGTCGCGCTCGTAGGCGAGGGCGAGCGCCATGAATTCGCTGATCGGGTCTTCGGCATCGTTGCCAAGCCGGGCCAGCAACCGGCGGCGAGCGCCCATCGGACCGAGGATGTGGGAGAAGAACTCGAAGGGCGGACAAGTGTCGGCGAGCGCCAGAACCTCGCGCAGGCTGGCGACCGCCCCGGCGACGGCCGGATCCCCGTCAGCGCGGGCGGCGAGCGCCGGCCACAGCCGGCCCGGCCGATTGTGGGCCACCCGGAAGAGCTGATCCTCATCGAAGCCGATCAGCGGTCCCTTGAGGACAGAGGCGAGGTTGAGGTCGTCACCCGGCAGGAGCGCGAACCGGCCGAGCGCCGTCAGATCGACGACCGCCAGTTGCTCGGTCAGGACCATCCGGTCGACCCCGGCGACCGCCACATCCCGCCGTTTCAGCTGGCGGACCAGCTCCTCCATGATCCGCCCGCGGCTGCGGACCAGCACCATGATGTCGCCGGGGCGGATCGGCCGGCCGGCCGAAGCCAGCGGCTCCCCATCGGCGATCATTGCCCGGATCCGCGCCGCGACGAGCGCGCACAGGCGCAGGTCCGCAGGCGCGTCGTCGGCCCCGACGGCGGGCGGCGCCCAGGGTGCAGGCAAGTCCGGCTCGCGCTTTTCGACCAGCGGCCAGAGCTCCACCGAGCCGCCATCGCGCTGTCGCCACGCCTGGTGCTTCACCGGCCGCTCGCCATCGACCACCCCGGCGGGCGCCTGGGGCTGCGCAAACAGGGCGTCGCCCGCGGGGAGGACCGCCCGGGTCGAGCGGAACGACACGCTGTGGTCGATCCGGCAGAACCGCGCCGCGGCCGCCCGGGCGGCCGCCTCGAAGCGATCGCGGGCGCTGAGGAACTCCGCCGGCGCTGCCCCCTGGAAGCTGTAGATCGACTGTTTGAAATCGCCGACCCCGAACACCGTGCGCGCCCGCAGCCCGGTGTGGCCGGCGGCGAAAAACTCGTCGACCAGGGCGCTGATCACCCGCCACTGCGCCGGGCTGGTGTCCTGGGCCTCGTCGATCAGCAGGTGATCGATGCCGCCGTCGAGCTTGTACATCACCCAGGACGGCCCGCCCGGACCATCGAGCAGGGCCGCCGTCCGGTCGATCAGGTCGTCAAAATCAAGGGCCCCGCGGGCAGCCTTGAGGGTCTCGTATTCGCCGAGGAGCGCATCCCCGACGGTGATCAACGCCGCCGTTGCCTCCGCGGTGGCAACCGCCGCGAGCCGTTGCTCCACCCCGATCAGGCGTTCCGCCTCGCGCTCCAGGACCGCGAGCAGGTCCGGGTGCGTTTCCTGAAGCCTGTTGACCATCAGCTTCTTCGGCCGACGGCCGGGCTTGCCGGTGTCTCCGGTGAGAAACGCCGCGGTGTAGTCGGCGATCGTGGCCGCGCGTCCGGCCGGCGACGCCGAAAGCCACGCCCGAAGGATCGCAGAGCGCTCGCCATCGCCTTTGCCTCCCTCGAGCAGGACGTCCGCAGCGTGGCGGAGACCCGGACCGTCGAACGCCGTGCCGGCACAGGCGGCGGCAAGTACCGTCTCGGTGGTGTCGCTGGCGGAGAGTCCGAAGCGGCGGCGGAGCCGCTCGATCGCCCCGGTAAGGCCGCCGGCTCCACCGCGCAGCGCCGCGAACGCACGGCGCTCGCCGACCACCGCTTCGAGCAGCGCGGCGAACGACCGCTCGGCGAGCCGACCGGTCAGGGCGGCCAGGGCGTCAGCAACCGCACCCTCACCGCCGGTCCGCCGCAGCAGCCGGTCACGGGCAGTGGCGATCTGGGTCCTTTGTTCGCGGCCCTCGATCAGCGCAAACCCGGGCGGCACGCCCGCCTCCAGCGGAAACCGGCTCAACACCGACTGACAGAACGCGTGGATGGTCTGGACATTGATGCCATCCGGGGCCTCGAGCACTTCCGCGAACAACCGCCGCGCCCGCTCCGCAAGGCCATCGTCCGGCACGCTGCCGAGCAGCCGGCGGAGGCGCCGGTCGAGATCGTCGGCGCTGGCCGCCGCCCACGCTCCCAGTTCGCCAGTGATCCGCAGCTTCATTTCCGCCGCGGCGGCCTTGGTGAAAGTCAGCCCGAGGATGCGCCGCGGTTCTGTGCCGGCCAGCATCAGCCGCAGCATCCGGTCGGTCAGCACCTTGGTCTTGCCCGTGCCGGCCGATGCGGCGACCCAGACCGAGGCGGTCGGGTCCGCGGCCCCGCGCTGAGCGATGTTGGGATCAATGTTCATGACCGTCAGCCGCCGTCAGTCGCCGCCGTTGTCCTCACCGGCCGCCCATTCGCGGAGCCGGGTCAGATGGTCATAGTCCGAGTAGGCAGGGGCGAAGGCCGCCCGCGGCCGCGCCGGATAGCCAGTCGCCGGGTCGTCGTAGAAGGCGATCAGGTCCGAAAGGCCCTTGACAGCGTCTTCCGCCGCCTTGGCCGGCCGCTCCCCTGGCACCGGTCTGATCTCGGGGTGGCGGTGATGGAGATACCAGAATTCCAGCCCGGCAACCTCCGGCACCGCAAGGCCGGGAAAGCCACCGGCTCGGGCGATCGCCGCCTCCAGCGGCAGCTGCGGCGCGAAGCCGGTGTCCAGGTCCTTCTGCTTGGGCAGGCTGCCGGTCTTGTAGTCGATGATTGTGACGCTGCCGTCATCGTGGCGTTCGATCCGGTCGGCGCGTGCCTTCAGGACAAACGGCGGATCGGTGTTCCGAACCACCTGTTCACCGGCCACCTCGGCAAGTACCGCAGCAATCCGCCCCCGCCGCTCCCGCTCCACTTCAACGACCCAGTCGGCCAGCCGCCTCAGCCGCGGGCGCCAGAATGCGGTGACCGCCGGATGGCCCGACAGCGCCATCAGGACCGGCTCGGCAAGGGCCCGCAGCCGGGCCGCGGCGTCATTGTCCAGAGGGTCGATCGCCTCGGTGACGAAGCGTTCGAGACAGCGGTGCGCGAGCGTGCCGAACTCCCGCGGTCCTGGTTCCTGCTCCAGCGGATCGAGGGCCCTGAGCGCGAGGATCCGGCGCGCATAGAGGGCATAGGGATCGCGCATCCAGGTCTCGATGTCGGTGACAGAGAGCGTCCGTGGCCGGGCGGCGACCGGCGGCGCTGGTGCCGGCCGCTCCGCCATGGGCGTCGGCGGACCCTGGTCCAGGGCCGCTTGCCAGGCGAGCCAGCACGCCCCGCGGTCCCGGAGCGCCGCGGCGGCATCCCCCCCGATCGCCGCATCGAGCCGCGCCAGCCAGCGGCTCGGCACCGTTGGCGTGCCCTCCACCCGGTCGGCCCGGGTCAGCACCACCCGGCCGGCGGCCACGCCCTGAACGAAATCGTGGGCGGACAGGCCGATCCGGCGCTCCGGCGGCGGCAGGCCGAAGGCCGCCATCATCCCCCGGCTCATCCACGGCCCGACCTCGACCGCGGGCGGCCAGACGTCCTCATTGAGGCCGCCGAGAACCATGACGTCGGCTTGCTGCAGGCGCGCTTCCAGCGGGCCCCAGATGAACAGCCGGGGATGCCGGCCCCAGCGCGGCCGGACCGACCGGCCGGCCAGGGTGACATCAAGCAGGCTGGCAAAGGCCGCAGCGTCGAGCGGTTCGAACCCGTCGCCGGCATCCGCCAGTTCGGTGATAAACGCTGCCAGCGCGTCGCCGGCTTCGGCATCCCACAGCCGGCCGGGATCGGCGAGCCGGTCGAGGGTCTCCAGGAGGCCGTTGATCCAGACGGAAAGGTCCTGCGCGCCGGCGGCCGCCGGACCGGTCAGCGGCGCCAGCCGGTGGTCGAGATCGTCGATAACGGCCCGCAGGGTGATGGCCTCGTCCGCCGGAAAGACACCGGTGGCGGCACCGTCGTCCAGCCGGGCGCGCAGACCAGCAGTCCCCGCTGCCGGGCGCAGCCCCCGCAACAGCCGCCGCTCCAGCCGGCGCGCGGCGGCACGCAGCGTGCGCTGCTCCCCATCGGCGCCGACCAGCGGATGTTTCAGCAGGGCGAGCAGGGATACCGGCGCCAGGGCATCGGCGACGGCGCGGACCAGCAGCCGCACCAGGCCTCCCGGCGGGGTGCGACCCAGGGGCACCCCGGCGGAATCGTCGATCTCGATCTGCCAGCGGCGCAACTCGGCCGCCACCCGGCGTGCCAGACTGCGGTCCGGGGTGACCAGTGCTGCGGTGCGTCCGGGCGTCTCCACGGATTCGCGGAGGATCAGAGCGATCGCCCGCGCCTCTTCGTCCGGCCCGGGGGCGTCGATCCGGCAGAGCCCGTCGAGGGCGCTGGCCTCCCCCTTGAGCGGCGGCACCGCGGCGCGGCTCGGATAGAGTGCCCGGTTGATCAGGGCCGCCCGGGCGGACGGGCCGGCGGCGGCCGCCGGCACCGGCCATGCCCGCACGCCGCTGCGGTCGAGGCCGAGCCGGTCGAGCAGCCGGGCCATGGCGTACTGGGGATGGGTCGGCCCGATCGCCAGCCAGGCCGCCTCGCTCATCGCCTGATCGAGGCCCGGCAGGATCACCCGGCCCCGCGGCAGCCGGGCAATCACCGCAAGCAGTTCGGCCGTGGCCGGAATGCTGCCGGTGGATCCGGCGGCGATCACCGGATCACCGGGCGGATGACGTTGCCATGCTGCCGCGCGGTCGCGGATCAGCCGGTTGCGCCGGTCGGCCGCATCGATGGCCGCGTGTCCGGCGAGAACCTGCGGCCAGTGCTCGGCGACGATCGCCAGGAAATCGACGACCGTCTGCCAGTGCGCGGCGAGTTCGGTCCCGCCCGGCCGGTCGGCGAGCTCCCCGGTGATCAGCGCCGGAAGCGCCGCCAGGTCCAGGTCCTCGATCGCCACCCGGTCGAGCAGTCCGGCAAGGTCGGCAGCGAGGCGAACGGCGTGTTCGGTGGACAGGCCGGGCTCCTTCGCACGGACCAGCCGGGCGAGCAGCAGTTGCCGGCGGAGCGGCGGCATGGCCGGCGGCAAGCCCGGATCCTCGAGGCCCTCCAGATCCTCGTCGAGGCCGAACTCGTCCGCGTCCACATCGCCGAGCGGTTCGATCCGCGGCAATAGCAGCGCCCGCTCCCCGGCCTGCCGGCAGAGGGCATCGGTGAAGGCCCGGCAGCCGCGCCGGGTGGGCAGCAGCACGGTGGTCCGGGCAAGCGCCATCGCACCGGCGGTGGCGGCGGCGATCAGGTCCGCCGCCAGCGTATCCAGGAAGGGGACCCCGGCCGGGATCGACTCAACAGCCGGAACGGTCAAGGCTGCGGCCCCCGAACCGGCTGTCACGTCCGGCGCACGCCCGAATGCATCTTGGCCAGATAGTCGGCAACACTGTCCAGGTCCTCCGGGGTGCCGACGTGAAAGTACTTGCCATCGTGGAGAAGGCCATAGAGGCGCCCGGCCGCGATCGCCCGGTCATAGAGGATGTTCAGGGAGAACGAGCCGCCGGGGCCGGCCTTGAACAGTCGCGGATGGAGGATCTGTACCCCCGTGAACAGATAGGGTGCCTGCCGGAGCTCGCCGCGGCGAGACAGCTTGCCGAGGGGATCCATATCGAAGTCGCCGTTGCCGTTGTAGCCATAGGCCTCGCAGACGGGATGGACGAGCAGGCAGGCATCCATAATCGCATCGTCCCAGGCGTCGGCGAGGCACTCCAGGGCCGGGTGCGGACCGTTGAGCAGCAGGGCATCGCCGTTGTGGACGAAGAATGGCTCGTCGCCGAAATGCGCCAGGGCCTTGGCCACGCCGCCGCCGGTCTCGAGCCGTTGCGGTTCAGGCGAGACGGTGACAGTCAGATCGGAGCGGTTCGCGACGTGCGCTTCGATCTGTTCGGCAAGGTGATGGACGTTGACAACGACGTCGGTGACCCCCGCCTCGATCAGCCGGTCGAAGGCATAGTCGATCAGCGGCCGGCCGGCGACGCGGACCAGCGGCTTCGGGATCGTCTCGGTAATCGGCCGCATCCGCGCGCCGAGTCCCGCCGCAAGCACCATGCCCCGCCGCGGCCGCACCGCAGGCGCCGGCGCCACTAGCGCTTCACGATTACGCACGGTGGCACTCTCCGGTCTCCAGCGGGCACATGGCGGTCGAACCAGTCGCGAACGCCGGCCAGGGCCGCATGGTCGAGAGCAGCCTCCAGCATCCGCCAGACCCGGGGGATGTGGCGCAGGTAAGCCGGCTTGCCGTCGCGGATGCACAGCCGGGTGAAGATGCCGATGACCTTGGCGTGGCGCTGCGCGGCAAGCACCGTATAGGCGATGAGAAAGGCCTCGCGCGCCAGTCCCGAGCCGGCCAGTGCCGGGACCGCGGCGCAATACCGCTCGAGCATTGCCGCCTCCAGTCCCGGCGCCGGATCGCGGCGGGCATCCTGGAGCAGCGACATCACGTCGTAGGCGGCCGGGCCCGCAACCGCATCCTGGAAGTCGAGCAAACCGCATCGCGCCACCCCTCTGCGGCCGGGCAGCTCCATCAGGTTGTCCACGTGGAAGTCGCGGAGGGTCAGCGTTCGCGGCTGGGCGCGGACCGGCGCCAGCGCCTCGCGCCAGACGGCAACATAAGCCGCCCGCTCGTCCTGCGGGGTCGGCGCCCCGCGCACCGCCGGCAGATACCAGTCGGTCAGCAGGGTCGCTTCGGCGAGCAGACAATTGTCATCATAGGCCGGCAGTTCCAGCGGGATTGCCGCCTTGGCCACCAGCCCGTGCAGGGCGACCAGAGTGGCGATGGCAAGGTCATAGAGCCGGCGTTCATCGGCGCCGGCGGCGAGCCTTCGGGAGAACGTGGCATCGCCCAGGTCCTCGAGCAGCAGCAGGCCGCCGGCCGTGTCCTCCGCCAGCACCCGCGGGGCGCTGAATCCGAGGCCGGTGAGAAGGCGGGCGATCCGCGCGAAGGCAGCGGCATCTTCGTGGGGCGGCGGCGCGTCCATCAGCACCGCCCGGCGGCCATCGCGGGCCAGCCGGAGATAGCGCCGAAACGAGGCATCGTCGGCCAGCGGCGCGGCATCCTCGAGCGCCCAGCCGTTGCCGGCAAGGAAGCTTTCGATCACCAGTTCCCGGCCGCCGGCGGCATCAGGCAAGGCCCGCCTCCTTGAGCCGTCGGCACCAGTTGCCGTCGCCTTCCAGGCGGACCAGCCGGGTGTCCGGCTCGTCGCCGCGGGCGAGCCGGACGTCGAGGCGCCCGGGCGGCAGCAGCGGCCCGAGCCGGTCGGGCCATTCGATAAGCGATATTCCCCCGGCGAAGGCGTCTTCGATGCCCAGTTCCCAGGCCTCTTCGGGGTCGTTGAGCCGGTAAAGATCGAAGTGCCAGATTTCGCCCTGGCAGGGCGGACGGGGCGGATAGGTCTGGACCAGGGTGAAGGTCGGGCTCGGCACCTCATCGGCGCTGGCACAACGGGCGCGAATCAGGGCCCGGGCGAGCACCGTCTTGCCAGCCCCCAGTCCGCCCCAGAGCGCCACCACATCGCCCGTCCTCAGCAGCGGCGCCAGCCGTTCGGCGAGCCGGGCGGTCTGGTCTTCGCCGATCAGGGTTTGCGCGAGAATGAATGGGACCCCGCCGGCCGGAGGATCCCCCTCGTTGCATGCCGCCCCTGGAGCGGTGGTCAGCGCGGCCTTCACGCCCGCCGTCTCTCCCATCGGTCCCCGTGTCAACCCCTTGCGCTCGCATCATACAGACACGACACGCTGATGCCACGACCATTGACGCCGGCGCCACCGGGGAAGTGCCCGTGCCGAGACCCGCCCACGCACGCGAGGCCCCGGGCGTGACTCGCCGCAAGCTCCCCCAACCGGCCGAGGTGTGCCGGCGCGCCTGCCCGAATCGGCGAAGATTGGCAGGCCGGGACGCCCAGAGATGGATCCGGGCGACCCCTGAACAACCTATCGTTTTCTTTCTCAGGTTGACAGCAGGCGAAAGCGCCTGTAGGTGTACCCAAAAGGGTCCCTTTCGGGTGATGCGTTTCGATCTGCCGTTTCGTCCGCTCAAGCGTCGCGCGTCGGGCTTCCGGTTCCGAAGCCCGGCGTTTTTTTCGCTGCTGGCGATCTTCTCTATCCTCGGTGGGACTGCGGGAGCGGCGGAGATTGCCGGCTCCGCCCACGTTCTCGACGGCGATACGCTGCTGATCAACGGCGAAAAGGTGCGCCTGTTCGGCGTCGATGCCCCCGAACGAACGCAGGTTTGCCGCGCTTACGGCACGATCTATCCGTGCGGCGTGATGGCCATTGCCTGGCTGGTCGAGCGAACCCTGGGCGCAACCGTGGTCTGCCGCGAGGGTCGTCTGGACCGGTGGCGACGGCGGGTCGCTGTGTGCTCGGTAAACGGCGAAGACCTGGCGGCTTCGCTGGTGGCCGCTGGCTGGGCCATCGCCGACCGCCGCTATTCGGACAGCTATGTGCCACGGGAGAAGGCAGCCAGCGAGCAGCGGCTCGGCCTGTGGAGCGGTTCGTTCGTGACGCCGCTGGACTGGCGGCGGGGCGAACGGCTCGCCGGCGTCCGCCCGTCTGCCGGTCGCTGACCGGCTCGCGGGAGCAGCCCGCCGCCACGGTCGACCCGCTGCCGGTGTGTGCCGCGTCGAGGCGTCGCTTTCCTCTTGGTCGTTGCTGCTTCGCCACATCCGGCGGCGGCTCCGAGCACCCGCGCGGCTGGTACAGCGCAATGGTGTTCCCGCCACCCCGGTGGTGATTGAAACAGGAGGTTGCCTCGGCGTGCCGATGGGGGGCACGACTATTGGGGATATCGGGCATTTCCGTTGCCACAATGCTACACTGTGGCGTCAACGACTACATTCAGCCAAAAACTTGCTTGACACTGAGGCCCTTAGGTCAAAGAACATGACGAGACGGCGGAAGGGTCTGCCGTGGAAACTTGGGGCTCACTCGAAGAAACGGGGCTCTCGTAGGAAGGCATGGTCTGGTCGTTGGGATTGTGGATCGCAAGCAAGCATTACGCCAGACCGAACGGTATTGGCACACCCGCGGCCATTCCCCGGCAAGTTTCCCCGGTCCGGGCTTGCCGGCCGAGACCACTCGCCGGCCGCCGGGACCCGTGGTCCGTACCCGTTGAACCGAGCGCAACCCTCTGGGTTCATTGTATGGAGGAGTTAAGGAATGAACCGTCTCTGGAAGTTCGCGGTCGCGGGTAGCGCGGCCCTGACACTCGCCGCCTGCGCGGGTCTGCAATTGCAAAGAGCCGAGCGAGTCACCCCGCAGGGCTCTCAGTTCGACAATGCTCTGGCCAAGAACTATCTCACCCGGTCGCGCGCCGAATTCGATGAAGGCGACTATCGCGACTCTGATACTTTTGCCGTTGCTTCCATGTCTGCCGCCCAGGGAAGCGCGGTTCCGCCCGAAGAGATCGGCTCGCGCCGGCTGCCGGAATCAGCCGTCGGCGAACTCTCCAGCGCCCGGTCCCGCCTGGTCACTGCCCTCAACGCCAATGCCCGTGTCAGCAATCCGGAAGTCGCTGCCCGCGCCCAGGTCTGCTTCGACGGCTGGATGCAGGAGCAGGAAGAAAATTTCCAGCCGGATGACATTGCCGCCGACCGGGAATGCTTCATGGAGGCGATGACGATCCTGGAAGGGCGCGCCGCTCCTGCTCCCGGCGCCTTCCTGGTGTTCTTCGACTGGAACAAGTCAAACCTGACCCCTGAAGCGTTCGAGGTTGTCCAGACGATCGCCATGGAAGCGAAGGACGTCCCGAGCGCGCCGATCCAGGCGATCGGTCACACCGATACCTCCGGCTCTGCCATCTACAACCAGGGTCTTTCGGAACGGCGCGCGAGCACCGTCCGCAACGCGCTCGTCAACATGGGCGTGACCAACCCGATCACCACCCTCGGCAAGGGCCAAACGCAGCCGCTGGTGCCGACCGGCGATGGTGTCCGCGAGCCCCAGAACCGCCGCGTCGAGGTTGAAATCCAGCGGTAACGATCCACATTCGGCAACGATCGTACCGATCCACGTTCCTGGAACGCCGCCCCACGGGCGGCGTTCTTTTTTTTGCGCCAATACCCGGCCGGCCGGATCAGAACGCCTTCGGAGTCCGGTCTGGCCGGCCGAACCGGACAGGTGCGCCATGTTCGCTCGCACCGGCGCCAGCCGCCCCCACCTCGACCTCGTGTTTTACGACACCGAGACCACCGGGACGACGACCACGTGGGATCAGATGCTGCAGTTTGCGGCGATCCGGACCGATCCCGAGCTGGCCGAACAAGGCCGCATCGATGTCCGTTGCCGCCTGATGCCGCACGTGGTGCCGGCGCCCGGCGCCCTCCGAGTGACCGGGCTGACACCCTCGGACCTCTGCGATCCGACCCTGCCGAGCCACTATCAGGCCGTGCACCGCCTGCACGGTGATCTCTCGGCCTGGACCCCGGCCATCTACCTCGGCTGGAACTCGTTCCGTTTCGATGAACCGCTGCTGCGCCAGACCTGGTATCAGACCCTCCACCCGCCGTTCCTGACCACCAGCGGCGGCAACCGCCGTGGCGACGTCCTGCGGATCGCCCAGGCGGCCGAGCTTTATGCCCCCGGCGTCCTGGCCGTGCCGGTCGATGCCCGGGACCGCCCCACATTCCGGCTGGACCGGCTCGCCCCGCTTAACGGCTGCGGCGCCGGCAATGCCCATGAAGCGCTCGCCGACGCTGAAGCCACCCTTTGTCTCGCCCGGCTGATCCGCTCCCGGGTGCCGGAACTGTGGCGCCACCTTATCGAACTCACCGACCGCGCCCGTGTCCGCGAGATTCTCTGTGAGGAGGAGATGCTCGCCGTCTCCGATTTCGTGTTTGGCCGGCCCTACAACCGGCTCGTCACCTGGTGCGGCGAGAATGCCGAGTATGAAAGCGAGCTGGCGGTGTTCGACCTCGCCTACGCCCCCGAGGACTACCTGGACCGGCCGGTCGAGGAGCTGGTCCGGGTCCTTCAGCGTTCGCCCAAGCCGATCCTCGCCGTGCGCACCACGGCCCAGCCGATCCTGATGCCGGCAGCAGCAGCACCCGCTGGCACCGCCGCTCTGCGGATCGGCGACGAGGAACGCCGCCGGCGCGCCGCCGCTGTTCGCGCCGCGACCCCCTTCCACGAGCGGGTGGGACAGGCCCTGGCCCGGCGCTTCGAGCCCCCGGCTCCCGGCCTGCCGCTGGAACAGCGTCTCTATGCCGGTTTTCCTGGCGACGCCGACCTGGCGCGGATGGCGGCGTTCCATGCGGCCGACTGGCCGGACCGGCCGGCCATCGCCGCCGGCTTCACGGACGACCGGCTTCAGGAGATCGCCCGCCGGCTGACCTGGCTGGAATCGCCCGACCTGCTCGCCCGGGAGGACCAGGCCGAGTTGACCCGCTGGGCGGCCGAACGGGTGCTGGGTGAGGATCCGGACGTGCCCTGGCGGACGGTTGGGGCGGCGCTGGCCGAAATCGACACGCTCATCGCCGCGGCGGCAACGCCGGTCCCGGTGGCGCTCGCCGATATCCGCGCGTTCCTGGTGGGACTCGCCGACCGCTGGGCCGCCACCGCCGAAGGGGCGGTTGCTGCGGGCGCCGGAGGATTTCCGGGATAGGCAAGCCCGGCACCGCTGGCCTATCCTCCGGCCAGCGCCACCGCCCGGGACCACCCCCGGCGCCCCCGCAAAGATCCACAGGAGGCACACCAGCCATGCCCGACGAAGCCTCGCCCCGGTTCGACAAGAGCCGCCTGCCGAGCCGTCACGTCACCGCCGGGCCGGAGCGGGCGCCCCATCGCTCCTACTACTACGCCATGGGGCTGTCCGAGCGGGAGATCGCCCAGCCTTTCGTTGGCGTTGCGACCTGCTGGAACGAGGCCGCACCCTGCAACATCGCGCTGTCCCGACAGGCGCAGGCCGTCAAGCTCGGGGTCAAGGCCGGTGGCGGCACCCCCCGGGAGTTCGTCACCATCACCGTCACCGACGGCATCGCCATGGGCCATGCCGGAATGAAGTCGTCGCTGGTCTCCCGGGAGGTGATCGCCGACTCGGTGGAACTGACCATGCGCGGGCACTGCTACGATGCCCTGGTCGGCCTTGCCGGCTGCGATAAATCGCTGCCGGGGATGATGATGGCCATGGTCCGGCTGAATGTGCCGTCGGTGTTCATCTACGGCGGCTCGATCCTGCCGGGCCGCTACCAGGGCCGCGACGTCACCGTTCAGGATGTGTTCGAGGCGGTCGGGCAGCATTCCGCCGGCAAGCTCTCCGACGCCGACCTCCACGACCTGGAGTGCGTGGCCTGTCCGTCGGCGGGCTCCTGCGGCGGGCAGTTCACCGCCAACACCATGGCCTGCGTCTCGGAGGCGATCGGCCTCGCCCTGCCGGGATCGGCCGGCGCGCCGGCCCCATACGAATCCCGCGATGCGCTTTGTGAGGTCTCCGGCCGGGCGGTGATGGATCTGCTCGCCTCGGGGCTCCGCCCCCGTCAGATCGTCACCCGCCAGTCGCTGGAGAACGCGGCAACGGTGGTCGCCGCCTCGGGCGGATCGACCAACGCCGGCCTCCACCTGCCAGCGATCGCCCACGAATGCGGCATCGACTTCGATCTCGAGGCGGTCTGCGCAATCTTCAGACGCACCCCCTACATCGCCGACCTGAAGCCGGCCGGGCGCTTCGTCGCCAAGGACCTTTATGAAATCGGCGGCGTGCCGATGCTGCTGAAGGCGCTGCTCGACGGCGGTTATCTCCACGGCGACTGCCTGACGGTTACCGGCCGGACACTCGCCGAAAACCTCGAAGGCCTCAGCCTGCCGGCCGACCAGGAGGTGCTCCGCCCGACGAGCAACCCGCTGTCGCCGACCGGCGGGGTCGTCGGACTCAAGGGCTCGCTGGCGCCGGAGGGGGCGATCGTCAAGGTCGCCGGCCTGACCAACCTTAAGTTCCGCGGCCCGGCCCGCTGCTTTGACTCCGAGGAAGCCTGCTTCGCCGCCGTGGAGGCCCGCGATTACCGGGCCGGCGAGGTGCTGGTGATCCGCTATGAGGGACCGCGCGGCGGGCCCGGCATGCGCGAGATGCTGGCCACGACCGCAAACATCGCCGGCATGGGGCTGGACGGCCAGGTGGCGCTCATCACGGC
>CAYVUM010000063.1:0-22060 GCA_964454795.1 uncultured Rhodospirillaceae bacterium | reverse complement strand
CCCCCCCCCCCCCCCACCCCCCCCCCCCCCCCCCCCCCCCCCGCGGCGCCGCGCTGATAACCGTCTCTCAAGTAACGGATGAGATCATGGCTGTAAACGCGGTTCGCCGCCGGGGCTCAGAAATCCTGCAACGCTTTGTTGCATCTTCGCCTCACCGGTGGCTGCGGCAGCATCCGACGGCCCCGCCGCCGGACGCTGTGGCATCCGGCGGCTGTCACGCCTGCCCCCGGTTCTCCGGTTTCGCCGCGGAGGTGCGCCCAGTCACTGTGCCTTTCGCCTTTCTCTCTGATTCTCTTGACGTTTTTGGGACAGAACGATGAACATCCTGTACCATCACCGGACCGGCTCCAAGGACGGCCAGGCCGTTCACATCGAGGAATTGATCGCTGCTTTCCGGCGCCGCGGCCATGCGGTCCGGATGGTCGGCCCGGATATGACCGAACGGCAACAATTCGGCGGCGAAAGCCGGCTGGTCCGGACCCTCAAGCGTTCGCTTCCCGGCTTTGTTTATGAGATTCTCGAATTCGGCTATTCGCTGCTTGCCTATCGGCGCCTGGAAGCAGCCTGTGCAGAATTTAGGCCGGATGTGCTCTACGAACGCGCGAATCTCTTTCTGCTTGCCGGATTGTGGCTGAAACGGCGGCGGCGTGTGCCGATGTTCCTCGAAGTCAATGCGCCCCTCTTCGAAGAACGGCGCCGCTACGACGGACTCTCGCTCAAGAGCTTCGCCCGCTGGACCGAGCGGACCGCATGGCGCGGCGCCGACCGGGTCCTGCCGGTAACCCGGGTGCTCGCCGCCGACGTCCTTGCCGCCGGCGTGCCTGAGGAGCGAATCGCGGTGATTCCGAACGGAATCAACCGCGGGCGCTTTCTGCGCACCATCGATTCCGCCGATGCCAAAGCAGGCCTTGGCTTTGCGGATCGGATCGTCCTCGGGTTTACCGGCTTCGTTCGCAGCTGGCACGGCCTCGACACCGTCATCGACCTGATCGCCCGCGCGGACGATCCGCGGCTGCTCCTCTATATCGTCGGCGATGGCCCGGGGCGGGCCGAGCTGGAGGCGCACGCCGGGCGGCTTGGTGTCGGTCACCGGCTGCGGTTCGCCGGGCTCGTCGCCCGGGATTCGGTTGCCGATCATGTGGCCGCGTTCGACATTGCGTTGCAGCCATCGGTGACCCCCTACGCTTCCCCCCTTAAGCTGTTCGAGTATCTGGCTCTGGGCCGGCCGGTGGTCGCGCCGGCGTCTGCCAACATTCTCGAAATCCTCGAGGACGGTAAAACGGCGCTGTTGTTCACCCCCGGCGACACCGCTTCGTTTGGCGAGCGGATCGAACGGCTGTGTGCCGATGCGGCGCTGCGGGAGCAGATCGGCGCGGCCGGCCGCCGGCTGATCGAGGAGCGCGATCTGACCTGGGACGGCAACGCAGCGCGGCTTGAGCGCCTGTTCGCCAGCGTGATCGGGCAGGCGCCGGCGCCGCGCGGCGAACGGGCCGCCGCCTGAGCCGCCTCGTCCCGACCCGTTCCTGCCGTTCTCCCACCAGGCTTGCCCGCTGTCCTGAGGTCGCCATCATGAGAATTCTGCTGCTGGCCCACCGCTTTCCATACCCGCCGAGCGATGGCGCCCGGGTGCGCCCCTATCACATGATCGCCCACCTGGCGAAGCGGCATCACGTCACCGTCGCGTCGATCGTGCGCTCGCCGGAAGAAGAGGACGCCGGCCGGCCCCTCGCCGAGGTGTGCCACGAGGTGCTGACCGGTCAGATCGGACGGGCTGCAGCGGTGGCGCGGATGCTGGCGCGGCTGCCGACCCCGACGCCGTCCTCTCTCGGCTATTTCTATTCCCCCGAGCTGGCCGGCAAGGTCACGACGGCGCTCGCCGGGAACCGCTTCGATGCCATCGTCGTCTTCTGCTCGTCCATGGCCCAATACGTCGAGAGCGAACAGCGGGTGCCGAAGCTGCTCGACTTTGCCGACATGGATTCTCAGAAATGGCTCGCCTATGCGCGCTTCCAGGGGCTTCCGCGCTCGCTCGGTTACTGGCTGGAGGGTCGCAAGCTGCAGGCGGCGGAAGCGGCCATGGCGACCCGCTTTGATGTCTGCACCTGCATTACCCGCGCCGAGCAGGCGACCTTCGACGGCTACGGCACGGGCGTGGCCAGCGGCTGGTTTCCCAACGGCGTTGACCTGGACTACTTCGTCCCCCATCAGGGTGATTGCGATCCCGAGCGGATCTGTTTTGTCGGCCGCATGGACTATTTTCCCAATCAGCAGGCCATGGTCGGGTTTTGCGCGGAGGTCCTGCCGCGGATCCGCGCCAGCCGGCCGCGGGTCACCCTGTCCATCGTCGGCGCCGAGCCCCCCAAGGACATCCGCGATCTCGCCCTGATCCCGGGAGTCGAGGTCACCGGCACCGTCCCCGACGTGCGACCTTGGGTGTCCACTGCGGCGGTGATGGTCGCACCGCTCACCATCGCCCGCGGGACCCAGAACAAAATCCTCGAATCCTGGGCGATGGGGGTCCCGGTGGTGACCTCCCCCGAGGCCGCCGGCGGCGTCGATGGCGTTCCCGGCCGCCATCTCCTGGTCGCTGACGGTCCGGACGCGACCGCCCGGGCGGTCCTCCGGCTGCTCGACAACCCCGCCGAGCGGCAGGCCCTCGCCGATGCCGGGCGGGCCCGGGTCGAAGAGCTCTACACCTGGGAGGCGGCGATGGCAGCGTTCGACCGTCTTTTCGATCTTGCCTGCGACCGGCATCGCCGGGCGACCGCTCGCCAAACCGCGGCCGCGTCCGCAGCCCCGGTGCAGCGGCCGTGATCGCGCCTGCACGTTCGCCGGGTTGTCTCGGACCCGTGGAGGGAGTATCCCTGCGCAGGTCGTGTCATGATCGATTTCGGAGGGTTCCATGATCATCCGCGCGTTCGTCCTGGCGGGCGTTTTGCTCGCGGCCGGTCCCGCGCTCGCGGCGGACGCGCAAGGTCGCGCCGCCCCGAAAGGCTGGGGACTTGCCAGTTGCCAGCAGTTCCTCGACAGTGCCAAGGAAAGCCAGGATAATGTGTTCCGGCTGGCCTCCTGGATTGAAGGTTACATCAGCGCTGCCAACATCTATACTGACGATACCTATGACCTCGCACCGTGGCAGAACGCGGGTTATCTTCTCGAGCTGATTGGCCGGAATTGCCAGAACAATCCGGACGAGCGGTTTATCCGGGTTGTTCATGCCTATGTTCAGTATCTGCACAATGACCGGCTGCGGACCCGCCAGGAGCAGATCCAGGCGGCGAGCGGCGACAACCGGATCCTGGTCTACAAGTCGGTGCTTCGCGACGTTCAGGAAGCCCTCAACGATGCCGGCTACAGCGCCGGCACCCCGGACGGCCTGTATGGCCAGGGAACCCGCGGGGCGCTGGAGGCTTATCAGCAAGCCAACAACCTGCCGGTGACCGGGCTGCCGGACTCCCTGACCGTGGAACGGCTGCTGATTGCGCCAAAGCGAGCGGAACAACAGCAGCAACAGCAGCAGTAGGAAACAAGCCGGCCCGCAACCGGGGGCGGACTGCTCAGCCGGGGCATCCGCCGGCGGTCAGGATGGCGATGTCCGCTGCCGTGTCCACATCGCGCAGCACACCATCATCACCGATGTCAACGGCGTGCACGGGCTCGGCGGCGGCGTCCTGCAACAGGCTCCGGGCGCCTTCGTCGCCATCCAGGGCCGACAGCCGCCCGAACAGCCGGCGCGGCCAGAGCACCGGATTGCCGCGTCGGCCAGCATGAACCGGCACGCAGACCGCCGTGCCAGCGGAGCTGCGGAACGCCCCGCTCAGGGCTTCCAGATGGTCGCTGCGGACCCAGGGCATGTCCCCGAGCAGGACAAGGAGGCCGGCCGGCTCCGCCGGTAACGCGGCGACTGCGGTGGCGAGGGACCGGCCCATACCGGCGGAATAATCGGGATTCTCGACACGGCCGACCGGGAGGTCGGCAAGGGCGGCGTGGACCCGCGCGCCATCATGGCCGATGACGACGAGCACCGGTTCTGCGCCCGCGGCCAGCGCCGCTTCGGCGGCGTGGACAACCAGCGGCTTGCCGTGCAGGCGGGCGAGCAGCTTGTTCCCGGCTCCGGCGCGGCGGGACCGGCCGGCGGCGAGGATGGCGGCGGCGACGGTCAGCGGCACGGTCCCTCCCTTCCGGTGAGGCCGAACGCAGTGTGCCAGCCCGGTGCGAAAAAGAAAACGGCTCCGGGCCGGGGCCCGGAGCCGTATGGCTGAGCGGACGCTCGTTCAAGCGGCGGCTTTACGCGACACGGCGGCGGGCGGCGACGCCGAAGCCGAGCAGGCCGACGATCAGCACCGCGATCGATCCGGGAACCGGAATGGCGTCTGCGAACAGAAACGCCGCGACGATCGGATCGTGATCGCTGATCAGGGTTTCGAACAGCTTGCCGCTATTCAGGTGGACGTAGTCGACACCGAACAGCAGGTCGCGCAAAGCGTCGCTGATGGTGATGTGGTCGAGCGCCTGGCTGTTACCCTCGAACTCGAAGGTGAACACATCTTCCGGGTCGAGGCTGGGGTCGAACGCCAGATTGAAGAGCACGTTGCTGCCATCATCTTCGCCGGTGAGGATCTTCAGCGGATCGTAGAACTGGAACTCGTTGAGGTCGCCGAGCACGATCAGGTTGGCGTCCGGGTCCGTGGCGAGCAGCAGGTCCACGAAGTCGTTGATCAGCGCCGCGATGGCGTTGCGGTCCTCAACACCACCGTTGGCGGCCGGCTGGGTGGAGCCGAACAGCGGATCGCTGCCGCTCTTCGAGGGGAAGTGGTTGTTGATGACCAGGACGTTCTCGCCGTTGAACTCGAACTCCAGGATCAGTGGCAGGCGGGTGTCGAAGAACGGGCTGGCCGGATTGGTCTGGGTGTCGCCGATGTCCAGCGGATCGAACACCCGGTCCCCGAACCGGTCGAGCGAAGACAGGCTGGCATCATCGACATCGATGCGGGCGGCGTTGAACAGGTAGGCGGTGCGGATGTTGCCGCCCGGCTGACCGCCGCTCGCGTCTTCGGTGATGAAGATGTTGTCCTTGAACTCGTAGGTCGGCCCGCCCGCCGCTTCGATGGCATCGATCAGCGTTTGCAGGGTCTCGTCCGCCGAAACCCCTCCAGACGCAGACCCGTTATTGTCCTGAATTTCCTGGAGGGCGATCAGGTCCGGCGAGCCCATGTTGTTCACGATCTGCTGCGCCAACTGCTCGAACCGGTCGCGCGGCCGGGTTGGATCGCGGCCGTCCGGTAGGAGGTCGGCATCGCTCGGGTCGAGGTTGAGGACGTTGAAGGTGGCGACGGTCAGCCGGTCGCCGTCCGAGGTGAGCGCGGTCACCTCGTCGGGGCGATCCACTTCGGTGGTGGTCACTTGCTGCAGCGGACGGATTCGGTAGTCGTTGAAGCTGAACTGCACCGGCCCGGTGATGTCGTCGGCCTGGCCGTCGCCGTCGGCGTCTGCGCTGCCGACCAGGTCGCCCATTTCGGGCGGCGTGTCCGGACGGATGTCGCCTTGGGGCGTGCCGACGATCAGAATCCGCTCGGGGTTCAGGTCGGCCTGCTGCGGGTTGGTCTCGAAGTCGTTGACAGTGTCTTCGCTGATGGTGATGCCGCCGCGGCTGTTGAGGGTGGTCAGGTTGCCGTCGTCGTTGTCGGTGCTGACGGCATAGTATTCGCCGCGGTTCGACCGGGTGTCCTCGTCGCTGACCGCCTGGGCGTTCGGCAGGGTGACCAGCATCCCCTCCAGGCTCTCGTAGAAGTCGCGGCCATCGGTGGCCGGATTGAAGTTGTCGCCGCCGTTGTCGTCGATGATGGTGTTCGGTTGCTGCCGGTCGGCCGAGGAGTCGGTGCTGATCGTCAGCGGTGCGATCGTGACCGTGGTGGTCGTCTCGCTTTCGACCGTGTCCAGGGTGATCTGGGTTTCGTTGAAGAACTCGTTCACTTGGCCGGTGAGTTGGACTTCATTGCCGAGGGTCACCGATGGCGCGCCGCCGGTGAACACGAAGATACCGTCAGAGGTGTTATCGTCGCCGTCGCCGGCCGGATCCTGGAGGTAGAAGCCGTTGTCGGCAAGGGCCGTGACGATGCCCGTGGTCCGGATCAGGTTGCCCACCTCCGGCGAGGTGTGGTCGGGCCCCTGGATCTGCGGGATGGTGCGGTCGGCGGGGACAACAACCGAGGGGCTCGGATTGGCTGCGCCGGGGCTGGCCTGCTCGCTGCTCACCGAGAGGTGCTGGGCGACCTGTTCATCGCCATCGGGCGTGCGCGCAAGCGACACACCGTCCTGGTCGTTGCCCCAGTTTTCCACCGGCCCGATGCGGGTCGCGGTGGACGGGAAGGCGTCATAGCCAGACCCCGGGTCCGGCGGATTGTCTTCCGGATCGCCATTGTAGAGGAATTGAATGAATTCATTGGCGCCCGGGTCCAAAAGAACCACGTTGTCTCCGCCGTTGTTGAAGACGGCGGACGAAGTCCGGGCCGCGTCAAACCAGAGATTGCCGGGGTCGGTGGCTGGGAAGCTGCCGCCGGACTGGACCTGGGTAATCACCGACGCGTAGTTTCCGGCGCCGAGGGTCGTATTGCTCGGAAAAGTGAACCAGTTATCGGTACCCTGGTCCCACAATTGCCAGCCGCTGATGTCCACCGAACTGCTGCCAATGTTCACAAGTTCTAAGAACTCGTCAAACTGGCTGGCGTCACCGTTGCCGTCGGTATCGAAGTTGAGGCTGCCGTTGGGATCGATGAGAATTTCGTTGAATGCAATTGAGCCCTGCAGCAATGCGCTCGTGGGCACGGCGCCGGCATCGGCGGCGGCGAACAGGGCAATGGCGCTGACCCCGGCGAGCAGGGCGCGCAGGCTGGTTTTCGGTTTCATCTCCGGACTCCCTTTCCCTTTCTGGATTGGCGGGCGGTGTTCAGGACCATGAAGTAAAGCGGCTCCGGCGCGTCACGGGGCGTGTGACCCGGCCGGAGCCGCAGTGGGCGGGTGGTCGCCTTTACGCCGCGCGACGGCGGATCAGGCCGAACGCCAGCGCCCCGAGCCCGAACAGCGCCAGGCTGGCCGGCACCGGAACCTGCAGCAGGCTGATCCGGTTCTGCTCCGACGGCAGGAACTCGGCTGCAATCACGCCGCCCAGATCGTCGGTGACGAAGTTGCTGAAGGCCTGGAAGTAGGTGAGGCCAAGTGTGGTGAAGTCCACATCAAAGGTTGAGAAATACTGATCACCGCCATTGACCAGAAAGTCGATCGTGGCGATCGTCAGCATGCGGGCCGGATCCACAATAACCCCATCGTCAATCAGGACCTCGCCACTGTCGAGAATGACGTCGATGATCCGTTCCCCTTCGACGATGATGTTCCCGCTCCCATCGATCTCGATGGGTGTTGCGCTGATGTCATAGATGATCGTGAACCCGGCGATCGCGGGGAAACGGCCGGTGCCGCTGCCCTGTCGGGCCGGTTCTCCATTGACGAGGACCGTTCGGGAGACAGCGTTTTCAAGCAGGTCCTTAAAGTCCTCCACCGACACCTCGGAGGTGACACCGAGGAAATTCGGGAAGGGGAGGATGTCCTCTGCATTGAGTTCAGTGAGTTCACCGGTGTAGAGGGTGCCGGTGCGGATCCCGCCCGTATTGGTGATGGCGACCTCTGGAACGATGGCGCCAAAACTGGGAGCAAGCTGGGCCGCTTCCGAGAGGAAGGACGCAGCAATAACGTTTCCGGCAGCTGTTTCACGCGAGCGGATGAAATCGTCGCGGGTGTCGAACGGCACTCCGGTTTCAAGTGTGGCAAAGGTCGTGTTCGCTTTTGCGGCGAGCGCTTGCTCGAGCAACTGCTGGATATTGGTGTCGACGGTCGCGTCCTCCGCCGTCGGCATGTTCGAGTTGGCTTCGTCGGCCTCGAAGATGCGCACCGGACCGCTGGCGGCGTTGCCCGGATTCGGGCCATCCTCGTCGGCCATATTGGGAACGAGATCGATACCCGCCAGTGTGCCGTTGCCGTCGAAATTGACAATGGCCTGGCCGATGTAGTTGTAGCCGCCTTCGGTCGTAATGATCGGAACGGTGTTGCCGCCCGCGTCGGTAGCCGTCAGCGGATAGGTGTCGTTGGGAACCGCATTGGGCAGCAGTTCGCCTTGATCCGCCGCCGCGCCGGCATCGGTGATGTTGTCGTTTTGCAGCAGGTCGTCGCCGCCACCGGCGATGGCCAGATCGACACCCGTCAACGCGCTGATCAGCGCCAGATCTTCTGCAACACCCTGAAGGTGGCTGACGAAGATGATGTTGTTGATGCCGTTTGCTTCGAGGGCGTCGATCTCTGCCTGAACGGCTGCCGTCACATTCTGATCGACCAGCACATTGCCCGGACTGGAAATGAACGGCAGATTGGGGGTCGTGGCGCCGACGATGCCGAACTGCACCGTTTCCGCTCCCACCGTCTTGTCGATCACGACGCTCTTGGCGATCTCGCCGTTGTCCACCCGGGTCTGCAGGTTCCCCTGATTGGAGAAGTCCAGGTTGGCGCTGAGGTAGGTGCCGGCGTTGGCGCCCGCAGCGGTCCGGTACTGACCAATGAAGCTGTCGAGCACGTCCGGCCCGAAGTCGAAGTCGTGGTTGCCGAGAATGATCGCGTCGTAGCCGATCGCTGCCAGACCTTCCGCGTCGAAGAAGCGGTTCTGCGCGAGGCTGGTGTTGAAGGCAGAGCTGGCCAGGAAGTTATCGCCGCTGGAGATGGTCAGCGTCGTGTCCGCGGGGCTGTTGGTCCGCAGATTGTCAAGCGTGCCAACGAAACGGGCAATACCGCCGGTTTCAAAGCCCAGGGCTGAGCCCGGCAGAAGCGCCGACTCGCCATCGTTGTTGTGGAAGATCTGAACCGAAAACGGCGAGGTCTGAGCTTGTGCCGGCTGAGCGGCGACGAGGCCGATGGCAAACACGACGGGTGCAACCCCCGCGAGCAACTTGGTGCGCATGGTCATCTCTCTCTCCTCCAAGAGTATCAATGTTGATCGTTGTGCGCCGCCGGAGCGTGCACACGCGACTGAAGCCCCTTTTGACAACTCGAGGTTGCGGTCACGCTGGCAGGCGCAAGCTGCGAACACCAAGTCCCTCGAGCAATCCGGGCTTTCCCTGCCAACGCCATCTTTCTGTCAAGAAAGTGCCATCGAACCGAGCCCGGTTATTTATTGCGCCCATTGCTTGCAAACATTATGCCGGCGGGCTATTCGATTGATTTTGTTACTTTGTTACACTTTTATTGAATTTTTCAGCGGCCTTGAGTGTTAAGGATTCCGACACTTCGCCGGCATGAGGAGCCTGCGGCAGTCGCCCGGTTGCCGGAAAATCCTGATTCTGCAACTAATTGGCGCCCACGGCCGGGAGGGCCGGGTGTAAAGAAAACCGACAGGGGGAGGATGCCCGGCGGCGGCTTTGCCGGTCCCGCCTATCCGGAAGGAGGCACGCTGTCCGGCCAAGCGGCAAGAAAGGCCTCGGCGCAGGCCTCGCCATCCGTCTTCAGGCGGTCGACGAACGGGCCGCTCCGGTCGAATTTGTCCGCCAGATCCAAATCGCCGCGCAGCGCTCCGGCCGGCGTCACCTCGCGCACGGTGACGTGCTTGGTGGCCGCCGCGAAATCGGCATGATGGCGGCGCCAGTCGTTAACCGCGGCGATCGCGGCCAGTTCCTGATTGAGCGCCAGGGTGCCGGACAACTCGGTGCGGCGGTCCTCGATTTCCTCAAGGCGCACCGGCAACCGTTCGCGGGTCTGGGGATTCATCCGTACCACCCAGATCTCATCCGGGCGTTCGTCCAGGGGCGTGTCGGCAAGGAACTCGCGCACCGGCGGATTCTGGGCGAACAGGCCGTCCCAGAAATAGCCGTCCCGGACCTGACCGTCGGGCAGGGTCATCGCTTCGATCCGCTCGGCACGGCGCAGGTCGGGCAGGGTGCCCGACGCCCGCACCGCCGCGAGAGTGATGTTGCGGCGGCTCGCCGGATCGGCGCGGGTGTCAAAGGCGCAAAAGCACCCGGACAGGATCTCGACGGCGCCGAGGATCAGCCGCGGCCGGGCGCCGCCCTGGTCGATGGCGGCAAAGTCCGGGGCGACCCGGTCGAGCAGGGCGGCGAAGTCATAGAACTCGGGGCGGAGGCCGGCGGCCCGCAAATTGCGCATGAACAGGTCGTGAACCACTGAGTACGGGCTGACTTTCAGGGTCGGCGTGCTCTGCCCATGGGCCCGCAGCGCCCGAACCACCATGGTATTGAACAGCACCTCGCTCGGCGTCTCCGCCCGGAACTCCTCCCAGACCCGGTCGAGGGTCTCGATGGCCGCCGCCACGCCGGCGGGCTCGCCCGGGCAGCGCGCAAGGCCATACCAGGCCGCGAAAGCGTTGATGGCGCCGGCCGAGGAGCCGCTGAGGGCAATGATTTCGAAGCCGGGGCCGGTCCCGGCGGCGGTCCGCTCTGCCATGCCCGCGAGCAATCGGCGCAACACCCCGGCGGTGAACGCGCCGTGAAAACCGCCGCCCTGACAGGCGATCGCAATCTTGCGGATGCCCATGCCCCAGCCCCGTCCGGCCATTGCCCGGCCGCTTGCCGGTGTCGAGCAGAAGAGTATACCCGAGCGCCGCGAAGGCCGAAAGGCCGCAGCCTACACGTTGTAGTATTCGCGGAACCAGGCCACGAACCGGGGGATACCGGTCTCGATGGTTGTTTTAGGCTCAAAGCCGAAATCGCGACGCGATGATTCGATGTCCGCGTAGGTCTCTTTAACGTCGCCGGTCTGCATCGGCAGATATTCGATCTTCGCCGTCTTGCCGAGAGCCTTTTCAATGGTCCGGACGTAGTCCATCAGGCTTTCCGAGCGATGGTTACCGAGATTGTAGACCCGCGCCGGAACGTCGGCGTCATTTTCCGCGGGTGGATGGCGCAGGACAGCATTGACCCCGGCGACGATGTCGTCGATGAAGGTGAAATCGCGCCGCATGTCGCCATAATTGAAAACCTCAATGGTCTCGCCGGTCATGATCTTCTGTGTAAAAATAAATAAAGCCATGTCCGGTCGTCCCCATGGCCCGTAGACGGTAAAAAAACGCAACCCGGTCAGCGGAAAGCGGTAAATATGCGCATAGGCGTGGCTGATTTCCTCCATCGCCTTCTTAGTCGCACCGTAAAGTGAAACCGGACGATCCACCGGATCGCCAACCGCAAAGGGCAGATCCGTATTGGCGCCATAAATGGAAGACGACGAAGCATAAACAAAGTGCTTCAAAGAGGCCAGCTTCCGGCAGGCTTCCAGCAGAACCACATGCCCGTCGATGTTAGCCCGCAGGTAGGCGAAGGGATTGACCAGGGAATAACGGACTCCCGCCTGCGCGGCGAGATGGATGATCCGGTCAATCTCCGGTCGGCGGTCGAACAGATCGAAGATCGCGTCCTTGTCGGAAACATCCAGCTTCTCGAAGGCGAAGCCGTTGCGCCCTTCGAGCTTGGCCAAACGATTCTTCTTCAAGTTGACGTCGTAGTAATCATTCAGGTTGTCGAGGCCGATGACCGGCTCGCCCTGATCGAGCAGCGCCTGCGCGGTGTGGAATCCGATGAAGCCGGCAACACCGGTCAGCAGAATCGTCATGGTCAAGGGAACTCCTTCTCGGGGCGGCGGCTCGACCCCGGCCCCGGTCCGCTCATCCCCTTATCCGATAACGCGCCCGCTTATTGCATTCGTTAACGCCGGGCGCAAATCGAAAATAGCGCCCGGAAACGCCCCCCGGGCGGCCGGCCGCAGGCGCCGTGACCGCCGCTCTGGCACCCGCACTGCCTCAGAGCCGACACGGCGCTGCGTCATGATCACACCGCGGGCAACCCGACTTCGATGCAGGAGGTGCGGGTGTGCCACGCCCGGTGATCAGGCAAAACCAAGCTGAGGGTGTCGAAGTGACGCTATTGTAACCTGAGCGTGTAATTGTTGGGATCGGCCAATGGCACAGAAAAGCGGGAGATACCAGTGACGGGCGAGCAGGATTTCGATGGGAAGGCGGGGCAGAACCACCCTCTCCCTGCGGACACGGGCGCAGCACTGGCCGAACTGGCGGTCCGCCTGCGGGGACAGGCGGCGTCCCTGCGCGAGGACATCCTCCGCCTCCGCAGGGCCCTCTCCGATATCGACGCGGCGATGTCGGTCTCGCTCGACCGGCTCAACGACGCCCGGCACAGCAACGCCTTGCTGCAGACCATGCTCGAGCCGCCTGGCAGCGCGGGCGCACCGGCCGGGGATGAGCCCGCGGCACCGCAGGACGCCGCCGATGCCAGCGGGCGGCCGCATCTCGTCATCGAGAAACGCAGCAGCGGCGACCGCCGCAGCGGAGTTGATCGGCGCCGCGATCCGTCCGAGGTCACCGGATTGCTGCGCTGGCTGGAAGGGTCCTCGCTCGACCGTCGCTCCGGAACCGACCGGCGCAGCGGCCAGGACCGGCGCATGGCCAAGCCGGTGAAGACTCCCATCCAGCGCAGCCGCCAAACCAAAACCGATAAGGTGCGCCCGGCGGCCACGGTGATTTCGATCGCCGAGGTCCGGGCGACCCGCCGTCCGCCCAAAGCGGGCGACTGAGCCGCGGCCGGGGCGCCGGGCGGATGGCCCCGGCAGCACAGCCCGGCGGGGCACACGCGCACCCCGGCCTGGCGGCCCGGCCGGTCGGCGCGGCGTCCCGTTTGCTCAGCCGCGTCGCAGAGTATCCGCGGAATAGATCGCCAGAGCGCACCAGATCAGGGCGAACACGACCAGCCGGTCGGCGTCCAGTGGTTCTCCGAACACAAGAATCGCCAGGGCAAAGTGCATCGTTGGGACCAGATACTGGAGGAGCCCGACCGTGGACAGGCGGATGCGCCGCGCTGCCGCGATGAACAGCAGCAAGGGCGTGGCGGTGATCACCCCGGCGGCGGCGAGCAGGACGGTAATTCCCCACGAGCCGGCCGCGAGATGGCCCGTGCCGGACCCGGCGAGCCAGAGGAGGTAGCCGGCAGCCACCGGCGCGATCAGGGTTGTCTCCACAAAAAGGCCGCTCACCGGATCGGCTGCGGCAATTTTGCGGATCAGTCCGTAGAGGCCGAATGATAGCGCCAGGGTCAGTGCCACCCAGGGAAAGGTTCCGGCGGCGATGACCGCGTAGCCGACCGCGGCGCTGGCAAGCACCAGTGCGGCCCACTGCACCCGGCGCAGCCGCTCGCGGAGGACCAGCACCCCGAGCAGGACGCTCACCAGCGGATTGATGTAATACCCGAGACTGGCGTCGAGGACCCGCCCCGACACCACCGCCCAGATGAACACCCCCCAGTTCACGGCAATCACCGCCGCCGAGGCAAGCAGGGTGGCGAGCAGCCGGCGGTCGGCGAGCGCCGTCACCACCAGCCGCCACTCGCCGAGCCCGGTGATCAGCAGCGCGGTGACGGCCACCGTCCAGACCACCCGATGGGCGAGAATCTCGACCGCCGGCACGCTTTCCAGGGCCTTGAAGTAGAGGGGAAACAGCCCCCAGCTGGCAAATGCGCCAAGGGCGCAGGCGATGCCGGTGACCGCGCTGCGGCTGACCATTACAACACCAGCCACAGCAGCAGCGGCAAGGTCGCAAAGGAGATCAGAGTTGAGGCAACGACAATCCCGGCGACCTGCTCGGGCTCGTTCTGGTACTGCAGCGCGAACAGATAGTTGAAGACTGCCGATGGCATCGCCGACTGGATGATCAGCACGCCGCGCTCAGCACCCTCCAGGTCGAGCAGCCAGGCCAGCACAACGCCGATGGCGAAACCGCCGAGGAGCCGGACGAGGGCCAGGGCGACGCTGCGCGGAAGGCTCCGCACCCGCAACCGCGACAGCGAGACCCCGAGCGCGATCAGCATCAGCGGGATGGTCATCCCGCCGAGGATTTCGGTGGTCGCGGCGATCCACCGCGGCGGCTCCAGATCGGTGAGCAGGAACACCAGCGCCGGCGGGATGGCATAGAGGATCGGCGCGCGGGCGAGGATACGCAGTGACGTCGCGCCTGAGGCGATGGCGGTGCCAACGGTGAAATGGAGGAGCGAGTTCGCGCAGAACACTGCCACGGCCAGCCCCAGCCCGACCTCGCCGAACGCCAGCATATTGAGGGGCAGGCCGATGTTGCCGGAGTTGGGAAAGACCAGCGCCGGCAGGTAGGTGCGGCGGGGCAGCCCGGCGATCGCAAGGGTCGCAACGCCAAGGGCGCCGGCGAGCGCCAGGTGCAGGAGCGCTCCCGCGACCATGGCCGCGGCGGCATCGGCGCTGACGCTGAGGCCAGCCAGGGTGTGGAAAACGAGGCAGGGCATGCCGATGGCGGTGACCAGCGTCGTCACCTGGGAAATGTCCAGCCGGCTGCCACGGCTCGCTAACAGCCAGCCGATGCCGGCACAGATGATCACCGGCGCAATGATGGTGAAGAGTTGAACGATGACCGCCAACGGCCGGTCTCCCAGCCGTCAGCCGCCGAAGTCCCGCCCGGCCGAAGGACGCGGGCCGGCCAGGCCGCTCACTCGCGATCGCCCGGACGGCCGCTGTCGTCCGTCACGTTTTCGACGATCAGGAGGTTGGTGGTTCCAGGGGTGGCGAACGGCACACCGGCGGTGATCACGACCTTGTCGCCCTTTATGGCGAAGCCGGCCTCGACGGCTGCCGACTGTGCGGCGTCGAGCATCTCGTCCACATCGACGAAGTACGCGATCAGCTTGAGGTGGACGCCCCAGACGAGCGCCAGCCGGCGCGCCACTGAGGCACTGGCGGTGAGCGCCAGAATTGGCACCGTCGGCCGCTCGCGGGCGACCCGGACGGTCGTCGAGCCGCTCGAGGTGTAAGTGACGATCACGGCGCCCTGAACCGTCTCGGCCACCTGGCGGGTCGCGGCCGAGATGGCATCCTCGGTTGAGCTGTCGGCGACCGGCCGGACGGCGTCGAGAATGGTCCGATGCATCGGATCGCCCTCGGTGCGACGGATGATCCGGTCCATGATTGCCACCGCACCCTCCGGATACTCGCCGACGGCGGTCTCACCCGACAGCATCACGGCATCGGCGCCTTCGTTCACGGCGGTCGCCACGTCGGAGGCTTCGGCGCGGGTCGGAACCGGCGAGCGGATCATCGATTCCAGCATCTGGGTGGCAACGATCACCGGCTTTCCGGCCCGCCGGCAGCGTCGGACGATGCGTTTCTGCAGCATCGGCACGTCCTCCGGCGGCATCTCCACGCCCAGGTCACCGCGCGCCACCATGATCCCATCAGCACGGCGGATAATCTCGGAGAGAGCCGAGGACATCACCGCCGTCGGCTTCTCCAGTTTGGCGATCAGGCCCGCGCGGCCGGCAATCAGCGCCTTGGCCTCGTCCACATCCTCGGGGCGCTGGACAAAGGAAAGGGCGACCCAGGGTACTCCGAGCTCCAGCGCGAACGCCAGGTCGGCGCGGTCCTTGGCAGTCAGCGCCGACAGCTTCAACATCACATCGGGAACGTTGACGCCCTTGCGGTCGGACAGCGGGCCGCCGACCATCACCTCGGTCTCGGCTGAGCGCAGGTCGCTGGAAATCACCTTCAGCCGGATCCGGCCGTCGTCGAGCAGCAGATTTGTGCCCGGCGACAGGGCCGCGAAAATCTCCGGATGGGGAAGTTCGGCCCGGTCGGCATTCCCCGGTGCGGGGTCGAGATCGAGCCGGAACCGGCCGCCGGCGGCGAGCCGCACCGAACCTTCGGCGAAGGCGCCGACCCGCAGCTTCGGTCCCTGCAGATCAGCGACAATGGCGATGGGCCGGCGGTACCGCCGTTCCAGGGCCCGGATGGTATCGTGGCGGGCGGCGTGTTCGGCGTGGCTGCCGTGGCTGAAATTGAGCCGGAAGGCGTCGGCGCCGGCCTCAATCAGGCCGGCGATGACGGCCTCGGAGGAGGACGCCGGGCCGAGGGTGGCGAGGATTTTGGCGTGACGTTCGCGGCGCAGCATGGCGGCGCCTTCATAGCCGCCGCCTTGGTCGGCTCCAAGATAAATCGCCCCGGCGCAGTCAGGATTGGCGAAAGGCCGGGCTTCCCGCCGGCACCGCCGCCCGGTCGTCCGCGCCACGGCCGCGGCGGGCGCAGGGCTCGTGGCGGAAGCAGCCGGTGAGGTGGTCATTGACCATGCCGGTGGCCTGCATGAACGCGTAGCACACCGTCGGGCCGACGAAGCGGAAACCACGGTCGCGCAGCAGCGCTGCCAGTCGCCGGGATTCGGCGGTCTGCGCCGGGACTTCGGCACTTGTCCGCCAGGAGTTGACCCGCATCCGGCCGTCGACGACGTCCCAGAGCAGGCGGGAGAAACTGCCCTCCCTCTCGATGATCGTGAGCCAGGCCCGGGCGCCGGCAATGGTCGCCTCGATCTTGGCGCGATTGCGAACGATCGCCGCGTCGGTCATCAGCTGGTCCACGTCGGCGGGGCCGAAGCGGGCGATTGCCGTTGGATCGAAGCCGGCAAACGCGCGGCGAAAGCCTTCGCGCTTGCGCAGGATTACCAGCCATGAGAGGCCGGCCTGGAAGGCGTCGAGGGCCAGCTTTTCGAACAACGCCCGGTCGTCCGTTTCCGGAACGCCCCACTCCTCGTCGTGATAGGCGCGATAGAGCGGATCGGTGCCGGGCCAGGGGCAGCGTTGCCGGCCGTCGGCGGTGGCGATCGGGTCCATGGTTGTCTCCGGCCGGCGAGGGGCGGTTGCGGGCTTGGTTGCGACGATCTGCTCGCAGTAAAGTGTCGGTCGGCCAGTCTCCGGGAGAATGCGATGCCGATCCAGGTTGTCAATGGCGCAACCCTGCAGTGCCTGCCGTTCGGGGCGGCTCCGGCAACGCTGATCGTGCTGCCGGTCAACCGGACGATGTGCGGCGATCAGCCGGCGGCGAACATTCTGGACTTCAGGCCCTTCGTCAACATCCCGCCGTTCGGGCTCTGCGCGAGCCCGGGGTTTCCGGCGACCGCCGCGGCCACGTCGGCTGCCATGGGGGTGCTGACGCCGATGCCGTGCGTGCCGCTGACCACGCCGTGGAAGCCGGGGGCGGCGACGATGATGATCGGGAATATGCCGGCGCTCAACAACACGTCGACGTGCCAGTGCTCCTGGGGTGGGACGATTTCGGTCACCTATCCTGGCCAGACCCAGTCGATGGTCCCGTGACCGACCGGGTCCTGATCATCGATTTCGGCTCTCAGGTGACCCAGCTGATCGCCCGGCGGGTTCGCGAGGCCGGAGTCTACAGCGAAATTCGCCCTTACGATGCCGTGGATCGCGATGTCATCGCGGCCCTTGCCCCGCAGGCTGTGATCCTTTCCGGGGGACCGGGCTCGGCCACCGACGCGGCGGCACCGCGGGCCGATCCGGCAGTGTTCGATCTGGGCGTGCCGGTGCTCGGGATCTGCTATGGGCAACAGGTGATGGTCGCGCAGCTCGGCGGCAGCGTCGAGGGCTCCGACCATCGGGAATTCGGCCGTGCCTGGGTGGACATCACCGCCCCCTGCGCCCTGTTCGAAGGGGTCTGGCAGACCGGCGGGCGCGAGCCGGTGTGGATGAGCCATGGTGACCGGGTCACCGCCCTCCCCGCCGGATTTCGCGCCGTGGCGGTCTCAGAAGGCGCCCCGTTCGCTGCGATCGCCGACGAAGAGCGCCACCTCTACGGCCTGCAGTTCCATCCGGAAGTGGTCCATACCCCCCATGGCGCCGCGCTGCTCGCCAACTTCGTCCACCACGTGGCCGGCTGCAGCAGCGAGTGGTCGATGGCGGCGTTCCGCGGCGAGGCAATCACAAGAATCCGCGCCCAGGTCGGGTCCGGCCGGGTGATCTGCGGGCTGTCCGGCGGAGTTGATTCCTCGGTCTGCGCCGTGCTGCTCCACGAGGCGATCGGCGAGCAGCTCACCTGCGTCTTTATCGACCACGGACTGCTTCGTCAGGGGGAAGCCGACCAGGTCGTCCAGCTGTTTCGCGATCACTACAACATCCCCCTGATCCACCGCGATGCCGCCGACCTGTTCGGGGCCCGGCTGGCCGGGGTGTTCGATCCGGAGCAGAAGCGCAAGGTCATCGGCGCCGCCTTCATCGACGTGTTCGAAGAGGAAGCGCGGCGCGTCGGCGGCGCCGATTTTCTCGCCCAGGGAACGCTGTATCCGGATGTGATCGAGAGCGTCTCGGTGTCCGGCGGGCCCAGCGTGACCATCAAATCCCACCACAATGTCGGCGGGCTGCCTGAGCGCATGAATCTCAAGCTTGTTGAGCCGCTGCGCGAACTTTTCAAGGACGAGGTCCGGGCCCTCGGCCGTGAACTCGGGTTGCCTGACAGCCTGGTCGGCCGCCATCCCTTTCCCGGGCCGGGTCTGGCGGTGCGGATTCTCGGCGAGGTCACCCGGGAGCGTTGCGCGCTGCTGCGCCGCGCAGATGCAATCTTCCTTGAGGAGATCCGCAGTGCCGGCCTCTACGACGCCATCTGGCAGGCGTTTGCCGTGCTGCTCCCGGTCAACACGGTCGGTGTCATGGGGGATGCCCGCACCTACGAGTCCGTCGTGGCGTTGCGGGCGGTCACTTCCACGGACGGGATGACCGCCGATGTCTATCCTTTCGACATGGCGTTCCTCACCCGGGTGGCGGTGCGGATCGTCAACGAGGTGCGAGGAATCAACCGGGTCGCTTACGACGTCACATCCAAACCGCCCGGCACGATCGAGTGGGAGTAGACGCGCTGCCGCGTCCGTTCTGCGGGCGGCTCAGCCGGCTTTGACCTTGTCGGTGACCTCTCCGGTCGGGTCGGATTCGACCAAGTCGGCGACGCTCTCGTAAAGGGTCGCGAAGGCGTCGACCCGGTCTTCGGCCACCAGGTCGCGCCCGCCGACGCTTCGAAACAGGGTCGCGGCATCGCGGAGCAGCTTCGCCGCAAGTTCTGCGTGTGTCATCGGTGATCCTTCCCTTCGCCCGTGGCGCATCCGATGCCCGCCGGTGCGGGCGGGCGCCATTGGGTCTGACGATAGTGAGCGCTTCGCCGCTCACGCAACCCTGTATCGATAAATCCTGCTGGCCGCACCGGCGCATCTCCGTCTCCAGGGGCACTCGTCAACCGTCGGCACGCGCGGTCGATGTGGGATCGTTCACAGCAGACCGCCCGCCCGGCCGGTAGGGTAAAGGCCGCGCCAGAGACAGGGGGCGCAGCGGGAACGCGAGGGCGGCGCCGGGCGCCCTTTCGGCCTTCGCGGTCAGGCAATATATTAAGTTTCATAAGGTGATTTATGCGCAGAATGTTGCCGAAGGGCCATCGGTCTGCCTGCTGCTCGAAGGCGGGTCGGGGACCGTTCCGGCTGCTGTCGGTCCTTCTGCTCGTCATCACCGCGATACCCGCCTTGGCTGGCGCTTCCCCGCTTCTCAGGGGTTGCCCGGACCTCGGCATCGGGGTCGAGGTTCGCGCGACCGCGATCAGCGATCACCGGGCCGCCTGTGCGGGGGTCGGCCGGGCGATCCGGTTTCTGGGCGAGCGTGGCCTGACCGCCCATGGTCCTTTGAGGATCGTCGTCAGCGATCAGTTGGAGACACTCCACGGTACACCCGTGCTCGGATCGTTCGATCCGCGGGAAGGGCTGATCAGCGTTCCGGCGTGGGCTGTCCTGACAGACGGGGGCACAGCTGCAACGCTGTTCGGCTTACCGCTTGAGCGAGAGCTCTATGTCAGCATCTTCGCTCACGAGGCCGCGCACGCGATCATCCACGCCCTCACAGCGAATCACCGGTTGTCGCACGCGGCTCACGAGTACATCGCCTACACGGTGCAACTGGCGACCCTGGCGTCGCGCCTTCGGGACCGGATTCTGGCCGCTGATCCCGCACCCGGCTTCAGCACCGAAGCCGACATCAATAACGTGGTACTGGCGTTCGATCCGAACCGGTTTGCGGTCCGGGCCTATCGCCATCAGCAGGGCTGTGCCGATCCGGCCGCGGTGCTCGAGCGTCTCGTGACCACAAGCGGCCAGGCTGCTGGAGCCGGCCGCTGACCATCCACACCGGCCGTCTGCAGCGGCTCGAAAAGAAGGGGGGCTCGCGGGCCCCCCTTTCGCTTGGTGTGGGTGGGGCTGCGTATAATCAGGCGGTGCTGAAGACGCCTCCGGCGCCGATCGCGGCCTGGGCGGCGGCGAGCCGGGCGATGGGCACCCGGTAGGGCGAGCAGGAGACATAATTCAGCCCGACGGAATGACAGAACGCAACCGAGACCGGATCGCCTCCGTGCTCACCACAGATGCCGAGCTTGATGTCCGGGCGGGTGGCACGGCCCTTTTCCGCCGCAATCCGCACGAGCTGACCCACCCCCTCGATGTCGAGGGTGACGAACGGGTCGTTGGGCAGGACGTTCAGGTCCTGGTACTGCACCAGGAAGTTGCCGGCGTCGTCGCGGGAAAGGCCGAACGTGGTCTGGGTCAGGTCATTGGTGCCGAAACTGAAGAACTGGGCGCCTTCAGCGATCTTGTCGGCGGTGAGCGCCGCCCGCGGCAGCTCGATCATCGTCCCCACCAGATATTCAATCCGCGCGCCGGTCCGCTCCATGACCTCCTGGGCGACCCGGTCGACCACTTCCTTCAGCCGGTCGAACTCCGCCTTGGTGGCGATCAGCGGCAGCATGACCTCGGGGAAGATCTGCATGCCCTTCATCGACACTTCGGCGGCGGCTTCGAAGATCGCCCGGGCCTGCATTTCGTAGATTTCCGGGTAGGTGATGCCGAGTCGGCAGCCGCGGTGGCCGAGCATCGGGTTGGCCTCGTAGAGCTGGGCCGCCCGCGCCTTGACGGTGGCCACATCGGTGCCCGCCGCCCTGGCGACCTCTGCCATGTCCGTGTCGGTGTGCGGCAGAAATTCGTGGAGTGGCGGGTCGAGCAGACGGATGGTCAGCGGCAGGCCGGCCATGATCTCGAACAGCTCAACGAAGTCCTGCCTCTGGTAGGGAAGCAGTTTGTCGAGTGCCACCCGCCGCGCCTGCTCGGACTCGGCAACGATCATCTCGCGGACATGGATAATCCGCTCGGCATCGAAGAACATGTGCTCGGTGCGGCAGAGGCCGATCCCTTCGCAGCCGTAGTTAGGGGGAGTGGTGGCATCGAGCGGGGTCTCGGCGTTGGCGCGGACCTTGAGGACGCGGAGTTCGTCGGCCCACACCATCAGTTTCCCGAAATTTCCGGAGAGTTCGGGCTGGATCTTCGGGACCTCACCTTCCAGGATCTCGCCTGTGGAGCCGTTCAGGGTGATCCAATCGCCCTCGTTCAGCACCTTTCCGCCGGCGGTGAGACTTTTGGTGCTGTAGTCCACCCGCAGGTCACCGGCGCCGGCGACGCAGGGCTTGCCCATGCCGCGGGCGACCACGGCGGCGTGGCTGGTCATCCCGCCGCGGGTGGTAAGAATGCCTTCGGAGCAGTGCATCCCGCCGATGTCCTCCGGCGAGGTTTCGATCCGGGTGAGGATCACCTTTTTGCCGGCCTTGACCCACTGTTCGGCCTCATCGGCGGAGAACACAATCTGACCGGACGCGGCCCCCGGGGAGGCCGGCAGGCCTTTGCCCAGCACCAGCTTCGGCGCCTTCGGATCGATCATCGGATGGAGCAGCTGGTCGAGCTGCGCCGGGTCGACGCGCTTGACCGCTTCGGCCTTGTCGATCAGGCCCTCCTCGCACATCTCCACGGCCATTCGCAGCGCCGCCTGGGCGGTGCGCTTGCCGGTGCGGGTCTGGAGCATCCAGAGCTTATTCTTCTGGATCGTGAACTCCATGTCCTGCATGTCGGTGTAATGGGTTTCGAGCTTGTCGCGGACGCCGACCAATTGGACGTACAGGTCCGGAAGGATCTCCTCCATCGCCGGCAGGTCCGACTCCATGGTCTTCTTTTCGGCGAGGCTCAGGGGCTGCGGCGTGCGGATGCCGGCGACCACGTCTTCGCCCTGCGCGTTGATCAGGTATTCGCCGTAGAACAGGTTCTCGCCCGTCGACGGGTTGCGGGTGAAGCAGACGC
>CAYVUM010000062.1:21141-22242 GCA_964454795.1 uncultured Rhodospirillaceae bacterium | reverse complement strand
AGGCCCCGGATCCCCCGCCGCAGGCCCCGGATCCCCCGCCGCACCGCCGGCCGGATCGCCGCGGGGCGGAGAGGAGAGCGGTGACCGCCCGTCGCCTGCGCGGCCGCAGGCGGCGCTGGCTGCGGCCGCAGAGGTGGAGGTCAGCCACCCATCCACGGCGACCGTGGCAGCGGAACCGCTGAACGATTTCCGGGCCGTGGTCGACCGCCTGGCCGCCTGGGGGGCGCACGATCTTTATGGCTACCTGATGTCCGGTGCGCATCTCGTTCACTTTGAGCCCGGGCGGGTCGAGCTCCGTCTTGATCCCCATGTGCCGGGCGATGTGCCGGCGCGGCTCGCCGGGCTCTTGCGCGAGCGGAGCGGCGAACGCTGGCTGGTCAGCGTCACCGCGGCCGCGCCTGGCGATGAGACGCTGTTTGCGCAGGACGAAGCGGCGGCAGCGGCCAAGCTGGCGGCGGCGGCCGAGCATCCGCTGGTGAGGCAGATCCTGGAGATGTTCCCGGGAGCGCGGATCGAGGCGGTGCGCGATGCGGCCCCGGTCGTGGCGGCGGATCCGGATGCCGCGGACCCGGACGTGCCGCTCGCCGAGGACAGTCGCGGGGAACGCGACGAATGAGGCCGGAAATCGAGCGCAAGTTCCTGGTCACCGGCGACGGCTGGCGGACCGGCGCGGTGCCGGTGGTGATCCGCCAGGGCTATCTTGCCGACACCAACCGGGCGTCGATCCGCATCCGGGTGGCCGGCGATCGCGGCTTCCTCACCGTCAAAAGCCGGCCGGCGGCGGCGGCGCGGCTGACCCGGGCCGAATACGAGTATGAGATTCCCGTGGCCGATGCCAATGCGATGCTCGATTCGCTGTGTCCCGGGCCGCTGATCGAGAAGGTCCGCCACACGGTGCGCCACGCCGGAACCGCCTGGGTGGTCGATGTCTTCGCCGGCGACAATGCCGGCCTGATCGTGGCAGAAGTGGAACTGGAGCGCGAGGATCAGCCGGTGGCGTTGCCCGACTGGGTCGGCGAGGAGGTCACCTCGGATTCCCGCTATCTGAACGTCAACCTGGCCCGGGCGCCGTTCCGGTCCTGGCGGCGATAGCGGCGGCGG
>CAYVUM010000062.1:13743-21041 GCA_964454795.1 uncultured Rhodospirillaceae bacterium | reverse complement strand
GGCGGCGATAGCGGCGGCGGGCAGCGTTTGCGGAAAAGACATCGAAAACGAAACGGGGCGGCCGAAGCCGCCCCGCACACATCCCGGTTGCAGGTGTCCTAGAAGCTGGTGGTGAGCCCGACCACGCCGCCCCAGCCGTCCGAATCGGACTGCTCGCAGGTGCCGGCGAAGGCCAGGGCCGGGTCCGGCCGGTTGTTGACCGGCGCGCCGCAGCCGATCAGGTCGCCATTGCCGTCGCGGGTGCCTTCCGCCTCCTGGTCGAACCAGAAGAAGCCACCGATCAGGCGGATGCCCGGGCCGAGCAGGTAGGTGCCGGAGACGCCGAGGACCTGGCGCTCCACGTCGTCGGTGCCGGCGGTGTTGACGCCCGGGGCTTCGGTGTTGACGTACTCGACGCCGACCTTGTAGGGGCCGGTTTCGTAGGAGCCGCCCACCGACCAGTTCTCCACATCGAAGCCCTGGCCGTCGGTGGCCTCCCGAAGGCCTGCAGGGGTATTGGCCCCAGGCGTGCCGAAGTTGGTCGGCCCGTCGATCTTCCGGTAGCCGCCGCCGAGGGTGAACCCGGCGTAGCTGAACTGGGCGCCGGCACCCCAGGCGAACACGCTCTTGTCGAACACCGCGTCGGGGTCGGCAGCCGAGTTGGTCAGGGTGCTGGTGCCGGCCGGGGTGTTCGCCCATTCAAGACCACCGGAGACGGCAACGCCGAAGCCGTTGGCGAACACGTTGCGGTAGTTGAGAGCCGCCGAGACAGCGTCGTGATAGTCGCCATTTACTTTGTAGTTCGGGGAGCGCTGGCCGCTGCCGGTATCCTGCGGCGTGTAGGACACACCGGCCTGGAACCCGAAGTAGCGCGGGGTGATGTAGCTGATCTTGGTGTCGTCGCTGGTGAATTCGGGGGTGGTGTCGTCAGCCACGCCGCGAGCGCCGAGGGTGTCCAGGAAGAACTGGTTGGTGTTGACGTCGCCGTCGCCGTCGATGGAGAAGCCGCCGTTCGGCGCCTGGACGTGGAACTTGTCGCTGACGCTGTCGTCGGCACCGAGGATCAACTGACCGAATCGGTCGCTCTGCACGAACAGGAACGATTCGTCGATCACCCCGTCACCGCCGCCAACCTCGCCGTTGGCTTCCAGCTGGACGTTGACGCCGACGGTGATGCCGTTGTCGAGGGTGGTCTGGCCGATGAAGCAGATTTCCGCATTCTGCTTGAAGTCAATGGAACTGTTGTGGAGGCCGACGCCCCGGGTCAGCCGGTCTGTTCCAGTATCTTCGAAGTCCTGGTCCAGGCCGACCAGCCAGAATTGTGAATAACCCGAGAGATCGAGCTTGATCCGCTCCGCTGCGGCGGCGTCATCGCCCGCGATCCCGGCAAGCAGACCGACGGTCGCCAGCGCGGTCGTGCCAAAAAGGATCTTCTTCATTGCATCCTCTCCATGTTCGCAAGGAGTCCCGTGAAACTTTCTTCCGGACGGAGCCTCCCGCGGAGACGCCCGCCAACCGGGAACGGATTCATAGAAGACACGAAGCGATTCAGCGCGCAAGCGGATCGGCCGGGGCCTTGTGTTGTTTTCTCCGCACTGTAGCACAACCGCCACACGGCCGGTTTGCCATGCTGAGCAAGGGCAGAAAGCGGTCCATTCCACCATCGGGAGGCCGGCCCGGGGGCGGTTTCCGGGAGGCAGCCGCTCCCGGCGTGTCAGGTCCGGCCTGCGATCACTGGCTTTCTGCAGGTCTGGCAGGCAGAACCGGCCCGGGCGATGCGTTTGACACCCTCCTTTTCTCCCGGCAAGCGACAGATCCGGCTGCCCTGGCCGGATGCCGCGCGGGGACGATGAAACACCCGCGCGGCAGGCTGGCCCCGGCTGAGGCTCAGAAGCTGGTGGTCAGGGCAATGGTGCCGCCCCAGCCATCCGAATCGGACTGCTCGCAGGCGCCCACGAAGTCGAGAGTCGGATCCGGCCGGTTGTTCACCGGTGCGCCGCAGCCGATCAGGTTGCCGCTGCCGTCGCGGGTGTCCTCGGCGTCCTGGTCAAACCAGAAAAAGCCGCCGATCAGGCGAATCCCCGGGCCGAGCAGGTAAGTGCCGGAAACACCAAGCACCTGACGCTCGCGGTCGCCGGTGCCGGCGGCGTTCAGCCCCGGCGATTCGGTGTTGGCATACTCGACCCCGACCGTGTAGGGGCCGGTCTCGTAGGTGCCGCCAACGCTCCAGGTCCGGCGGTCGAAGTCCTGGGCATCGGTGGCCTGGCGCAGGGCAGCCGCGGTATTGACGGCCGCCGGCGTGCCGGTGTCGGTCGGTCCGTTCTCATTATTATAGGCACCGCCGAGGGTGAAGCCGGCGTAGCTGAACTGGGCCCCGACACCCCAGGTGAACAGGCTCTTGTCAAGGCCGGTCGTGCTCGCGGACTGGGGCGTGTTCGCCCATTCCAGGCCGCCGGAGACGGCAACGCCGAAGCCGTTGGCATAGACCTCCCGGTAATTGAGGGCCGCTGACACGGCATCGTGGAAACCGCCATTGGCCTTGTAGTTCGGGGAGCGCTGGCCGCTGCCGGAGTCCTGTGGAGTGTAGGAGACGCCGGCCTGGAGACCGAAGAAGCGGGGGGTCACATAGCTGGCTTTGACTGCATCGCCGGTAAACTCGGGAATCGAGTCATTGGCGGCAATCCCGATCGTGTCCACGAAGAAGACGTTGCTGGAAACGTCCCCGTCTCCGTCGATACTGAAACCGCCGTTGGGCGCCTGAATGTGGAACTGCTCGGCAACGCCGTCGTGGGCGCCGAGGATCAGCTGACCGAACCGGTCACTCTGCACGAACAGGAACGATTCGTCGATGACGTCCTCGTCGGCACCGACTTCGCCGTTGGCCTCAAGCTGGACGTTGACCCCGACGGTGATGCCGTTATCGAGGGTGGTCTGGCCAACGAAGCAAATTTCGGCATTCTGCTTGAAGTCGATGGAACTGTTGTGCAGACCGACGCCCCGGGTCAACCGGTCCATATTCTGATCCTCGAAGTCCTGGTCCAGGCCCACGAGCCAGAACTGTGAATAACCCGAGATGTCGAGCTTGATCCGCTCGGCGGCCTTGGCTGGCTGGCCGGCAAATCCGGCAACCAGCGCGGCGGTCGCCAGGGCGGTGGAACCAATAAGGACCTTTTTCATCGTCATCCTCTCTTCGCAAGGAGTCCCGTGGAACCGTTTCCCGGATGGAGCCCCCGCACGCACCCGCAAGCCAGCCGGAAACGCCGCGATCTTAGGCAAACGGCGCTCATGATCGATCATTAAGCACCCCAGCCGGCCGTTTTCTTGTCCGAGTGTGGCGCAGTTGCAGCATCGGCTGCTGCACTGCCGTAGCGCCCGGCCGCGGCGCGATCCAAACACCGCTCACAATGAGAATGCAAATCATTCTCGTTTTTCCGCAGTATCTGCCGGCCGCGCGTTGCCAGGGCGCAACACCGCTTGATCCGCGCCTGTCGCCGGCCGGCATGACTCGCCGCCGGGAAGTTGCTATCGTGGCGCCAGCGCGAACGGAGCGGATGCCATGAAGAATATCGGCCAGATGATGAAGCAGGCGCAGCAGGTCCAGGAGCGGATGGCCGCCCTGCAGGAAGAGCTCGGCGCCGAGGAAGTCGCAGGGGTCTCGGGCGGCGGCATGGTCCAGGTGACCCTGTCCGGCAAGGGCGAGGCGCGCCAGGTGAAGATCGACCCCTCGCTGCTCGATCCCGCCGAAACCGACGTGCTCGAAGACCTGATCGTCGCCGCAATCAACGACGCCAAGGCCAAGGTCGAACGGCTGGCCGCCGAGCGGATGGCCGAAATCACCGGCGGTCTGCAGCTGCCCCCCGGCCTCAAACTGCCGTTTTGAGGGCTGAGTGGCGCCGCGGCTGCCGTCAGCCGGCCGCCCGCCGATGACCACCGCCATCGACCACCTGATCCAGAGCCTCGCGCGCCTGCCCGGCCTCGGTCCCCGGTCGGCCCGTCGCGCCGCCCTCTACATGCTGAAGCGCCGCGAGGCGGTGATGATGCCGCTGGCCGCCGCCCTGCAGGCCGCCGCCGAATCGGTATGCAACTGCCGGATCTGTGGCAACCTGGACACAACCGACCCTTGCGGGCTCTGCACCGATCCGGAGCGCGACCCGACGGTGATCTGCGTCGTCGAGGGCATTGCCGACCTGTGGGCCCTGGAGCGGGGGGGAAGCTTTCGCGGCCGCTATCACGTGCTGGGCGGCGTGCTCTCGGCCCTGGACGGCATCGGGCCGCAGGACCTGGCGATCGACCGCTTGGTGGTGCGGGCCGCCCGGCCGGAGGTGCGCGAAGTGATTCTCGCCACCAACGCCACGGTCGACGGGCAGACCACGGCCCACTACATTGCCGACCGGCTCGCCGGCACTGGCGTGCAGGTCTCCGGCCTCGCGCTCGGGGTGCCGATGGGCGGCGAACTGGATTACCTCGACGACGGGACGCTGGCCGCGGCGCTGCGTGCCCGGCGCCGGTTCGGCTGACCGCCGTGTCGGACCGGCCGGAGAGCGAACCGGTTCCTGCGCCGGGGCGTCTGGCCGAGCCGCCGCCGCATCGCGCCGGCGAGCCTCCCGCCGGCGCCGCCGGGCCCCTCTCGTCGCCGTGGACAGTGTTTCTGGTGTTCCTGCGCCTCGGCCTCACCTCGTTCGGCGGTCCGATTGCCCATCTCGGCTACTTCCGCGAGGAATTCGTTCGCCGCCGCGGCTGGTTCGACGACACCGCCTATGCGGATCTGGTGGCGCTGTGCCAGTTCCTGCCCGGGCCGGCCTCCAGCCAGGTGGGACTCGGCGTCGGCATCGCCCGGGCGGGACTGGCCGGCGGCCTCGCCGCCTGGACAGGCTTCACCCTGCCCTCGGCGGTGCTGATGATCGCCTTCGCCTACGGACTCGCGGCCTATGGCGACGGCACCACCCCCGGCGGGCTGGTCGGCCTGAAGGCTCTGGCGGTGGCGGTGATCGCCGATGCCGTCTGGGACATGGGCCGGCGGCTCTGCCCTGATCGGCTGCGCGGAACCATTGCGGTTGCTGCCACCCTCCTGGTGCTGCTCTGGCCGCTGGTGCTGGGCGCCAGTGCGGCGGCGCAGGTCGTTGCCATCGTTGCCGGCGGCCTTGCCGGAGCCGCTTTCATCCGCGACGGCGGGGCGGTGGACCATGACTTCCGCCCCTTTCCGGTGTCGCGGCGGACGGGTATCCTCGCTCTCGCCGGCTTCTTCGTCCTGCTCGCCGGCCTGCCGGTGCTGGCGGCGGTTTCGGCCAGCCCGGTTCTCCAGGTCATCGAGGGCTTCTACCGGTCCGGCGCGCTGGTGTTCGGCGGCGGCCACGTGCTGCTGCCCCTGCTCGACAGCGTGGCGGTGGAGCCGGGGTGGGTCGGCGCCGATCAGTTCCTGGCCGGGTACGGCGCCGCCCAGGCGCTGCCAGGGCCGCTGTTCACCTTCGCCGCCTATCTGGGAACGGCGATGTCTGCCGGGCCCGGCGGCGTGGCGGGCGGTCTGATCGGGCTCATCGCGATCTTTGCCCCGGGGGTCCTGCTCGTGGTCGGAGCGCTGCCGTTCTGGAACCTGCTGCGCAGCCAGAGTCGGGCGCGGGCGACGCTGGCCGGAGTCAATGCCGCCGTGGTCGGGCTGCTGATCGCCGCCCTGTACGATCCGGTCTGGACGACCACGGTGCAGAGCCCGCTGCACTTCGCCGTCGTCCTGATCAGCTTCGCGGTTCTGCGGGTCTGGAAGCGGCCCGCCTGGCAGGCGGCGGTGCTGGCCGCCATCCTGGGGGCGCTTTTGCTCGGCGGCTGAGGGCGGCGCGCGGCTGGCTGTCGGCCCGCAGCGGATCCCTCAGGCGGCAGCGAACGCCGCCGCGATCCGGTTAATCTGGTCTTCCACGGAGATGTCCAGGTAGGAGGTCACTTCGAGGGTCCGGTCCTCGTAGGCGTTGTGGTCGGGCCGGCGCGCTTGCCAGTCGGCAACGGCGTTGTCGCGGGCCCGCAGCAGGTCCTCGATGTCCGGGCGGAACAGCCGGATCATTGCGGTGATCCAGAGGTTCACGGGCAGCGACGGATAGGCCAGGTCCATATCGAAGCAGTCGAGCAGCCGGCGCACGTCCTCGGCCGTATACCAGACCTCGCCGGTCACCCAGCGGTTGGTGGTGAACAGCCGGATCGGCCGGCCGAAGGCGTCCATGGAGATGCCGACCAGATGGCTCAAGGCGTCGTTGTCGCCCTCGGGCAGGGTCAGGTCCGGCAGCGGTGCCGGCGCCACGTCCGTCGGCATGCCCTTCGGGCGCAGGAAGGTATGGAAGTGGCCGTGCTCGTCACCGCGCTGGCCGTTCGGATGCGCATGATAATAGTATTGTGAGTGGGTTTCGTGATCGTACACGTCGCCCTGCGGATAATGATCCCACTCAAAGAACTCGCCCTGACCGCGCAGGATCTCGCCCACCACGTTGAGGTTCGATTTGCCCAGCAAGCGGTAGCATTCCTGAATCTCGGCACCGGCAGTGGCCATGTCGGCAAGGCGCTCGCGCGGCAGCAACTTCAGGTCAACCATAAGGCTCCTTCTCCGGGCATCGCATTCGCCCTTTATGTTAGCCGGCAGGGCGTCCGGTGCAATCATGGAAGGGGCCTGAAGTGCGGGACCGGCAGCGGCGGGTACCGCCACCGCCCGGCTGGTCACCTCGCGACGCGCATGTCTTCGGGAAGGAAGAACAGGCTGTCCTGGGTCCCTGCGACGGCAGCGTGACACTCCACGCAGTACTGCACCCCGGCGCTGTTCTTACCGCCGGTGACGCCGAACACCGATCCCTGCGCCAGGATCAGGGTGTAACGCCAGTCGTGGGTCTGCTCGGACGTCCCGGCTTCGAGCTTTTCCATCACGAACAGGGGGCCGATCGACGCGGAGCCGTCCTGGCCGATGGAAAAGCTGTCTTTCGCCAGAACCGAGCCCGCCGGCATCGTTCCCACGTCTTCGTAGCGCTGATAGGGCCCGGCGGCCGCTGGATTGGCGTAATTGTTCACATGCCGGCCGCCGTGGGTCGCTGATGGATAGGGGGCTGCGGCGACGTTGACCCAGTCGGTATAGCCGGCAACGGCGTCAACATCGGCCTTGGCGTAGGCCGCAGCCATCTCCGGTTTGAGGCACCCATACACCTCTGCCGCTTCCTCGGCGGTGATCTCGGCACTGCCACCCGCCGCGCAGGGATTGCACGGATTACACGGATTGGCGGCCCTGCACGGATTCGCCGCTGCGCACGGGTTGCAGGGGTTGCCCGCCTCGCACGGGTTGCAGGGATTGCAGG
>CAYVUM010000062.1:0-13643 GCA_964454795.1 uncultured Rhodospirillaceae bacterium | reverse complement strand
GTTCCCAAGCGAAGGATCGGTCGATCCACGAAATTATTGATCTTGGGGTTCGATTGAGCTGACGGATGGGACTCATCCGTCAGCATCGAAACCCTAGCGTGGCAGACGGAACAGCGGGCGCAGCTTCGCCCCGACGACGGCGCCAGACACGGCGGCGGCGATCCACACCCAGCCGTGAAGGCTGAACGAGGCGATGCCGCTGAACAGCGCGCCGATGTTACAGCCGAACGCCAGCCGGGCGCCGTAGCCCATCATCAGGCCGCCGATGACCGCCGCGGCCAGCGATGGCAGCGGCAGGCGCCAGGTTGGGGCCACCCGCCCGGCCGCCGCAGCCGCGGCGAAGGCGCCGGCGAGGATGCCGAAATTCATCACCGAAACGGTATCCGCCCAGACCGGGCGCGCCAGCGCCGCCTGCTGAAATCCGCCGCTCCAGAACGCGCTGGCAGCCGGGTCCCAGCCCAGCGTGGCCGCTATCTTCGCGGTCCACAGAGCAAAGCCCCAGGTGATCGACCAGGGATGGCCGGCGACGAGCAGGGTCAGCAGGTTGAGTCCGGCAAGGAGGCCGGCGGCGAGCAGCAGCGGCCAGGGGCCGGTTGCCAGGGAGGCCAGGGTCCAGGGCCGGGCGATCCACAGCCGTCCGTACACGCGGGCGCCTGAGGCGCGCAAGGTTCCCCAAATCGCCGCCAGCATCGCGAGCTGCAGGAGCGTCGCCTCCACCCAGCCGAACGTCCTGCCGAGCGAGACAGAGCCGAGAGCCGGACTCTGCATCCACCAGGACAGATCGAGCGAGGCCCAGAAGCCGCCAAGGCAGAAGAACAGCAGAACGACCACCATCCGCAGGTTCGCGCCGCCGGCGGTGTAGAGCGTTCCCGAGGCACAGCCGCCGCCAAGCTGCATGCCGATACCAAAGACAAAGGCACCGAATGCCATCGCCAGGCTGACCGGAGCAACGGCGCCACCGGGCGCCCGCCCGAAGACGCCGGCGAGCACCGGCGCGAACAGCACGACCGCCACGGCGATCATGATCAGTTGGGCGGTCACCGCCGTCAGGTCGCGGTCGAGGAGCAGCCGCCGCCAGCCCGCCGAGAAGCTGTAGGCGGCGTGGTAGAGGGTCACGCCCATGGCGATGCCGATGGCGAGCAGCGCCACCTGCCGCTCTCCATGCGGGACGACGGCCAGGAACAGGCCGGCAATGACGATTGCCGCGGCGCCGAGAGCCAGCGGCTGAACGGGCCGCTCCAGGCGCGCCGCCGCGGTGGTCACCGGCTGGTCTCAGCGGCGCGGCGTCCCGCGTCCTCGACGATCTTTGCGAAAACCACGTCGAGTTCCGCCGCCAGGGCGTCCAGGGCATCGACGTCGTAGGGTTCGAAGGTGTGGCTCGGCAGCCGGTAGGTGAGGCGGGCGGTGCCGTCCGGCCGTTCGGTCACATACAGCCGCAGCGGAGCCTCGATCCCGGCGGGGACACTGGCGGCCAGCATGCGCACCGCATAGGGCGGCGCGAACACCATGATCACCCGGTTGCCGGGAATGGTCTTGCCGATCGTCTTCGCCCCGCAGTCGGCGCAGGCGCGGGCGACGATGCCGAGACCGTTGGCCTGCACAGCGGCTTCCAGCGCCTCCAGATACGTGGCGAACGGCTGGCCGGTGTCAATTCTCTGGGTGCCCGAATGGGGAGTGGGGTTTTCGGCGAAAGCGCTGCCGGCGAACAGCAACAGCGCGAGCAGGGTGGTCGTGCGGATCATGGCGGGCTCCGGTGTCTCGAAACGGATGGCAGGCTAAGCGCCCGCGGCGGTGGAAACCATGCGGTGCTGCGGCTTTCACGATCTTGTGACGAGCTTTTGTGGCTTTCGACGGTACGGGGGCAGCGCCGGTCGATCCGGATGCGGAAAGCGGCCGTACTTTCTCCGTGAAAACACTCAACGCGGAGTCAGGAAGATGGCCAAAACGATTGCAGTTGCGAAGTCAGTTGAAAGCGCACTGGCGCCTGTGCTCGGGACGATGGTCTCGGCCCTGGTTCTGGCGTTCGTCGCTCTCATTTGACCGGACACCTCAACCGGAACGCGAAAAACTTTTAACGCAGAATACAGAGAGCAAGGGATGGCTGTGAGAGGTTTGCAGCCTTCCCAAGCTCGGTTACTTGCCGCTTTGCGACGCTTCTTCAGGGGTCAGGTCGGCAACATCGATACGTCGGGCTCGCTCGGCGAGCTTCTGCGCCGAAATGCGGATTTGGCGCAAATCCTCCTCCGCCTGACGAAGGTGGTCGGTCAGGCGCTCGGCGCGGTGATCGAGGCGGGCCGCATCGGCGGCAAGGGTCGCAAGCTCGGCTGCGATGAGGCCGGCTTGCGCGCGCAACCGGGTCTCCCTTAAGACGCTGCTGAGGGTGGTCAGGGTTGCCCAGAGGGTCGTCGGCGAGACCAGCCAGACCCTCAGCCTGAAGGACTCCTCGACGACGCTGCGGAAGTGGGCATGCAGGTCCGCAAACATCGCTTCCGCGGGCAGAAACATCAGCGCCTGGTCCGCAGTCTCGCCCGGGATGACGTAGCGCCCCGCAATATCCCGGAGATGGCGGACCACATCGGCGGTGAAGGCGCGTCGGGCCCGCTCTTCGGCATCACCACGCGGGGCGTCCTTGAGGGCCGCGTAACTCTCCAGCGGAAACTTGGCGTCGATGACGATCGGACCGGGCGGATCGGCGAGCCTGAGCAGGCAGTCGGCGCGCACCCCGGTGGACAGGGTCGCCTGGAATCGGAACGCCGACGGCGGCAGAAGACCGCGGATCAGGTCTTCGAGCTGGCGTTCGCCGAACGCGCCGCGGGCCTGCTTGTTGCCGAACAGCGCCTGCAGAGCGGCGATGCGGCTCGACAGGTCGGCGATCGTCCGCCCGGCTGCGTCGACGACGGCAAGCCGCTCGTGGACGGCGCGGAGCGATTCGCCAGTGCGCTCGGTCTGGTGGATCAGGCCGTCGCCGAGGCGGTCGCCCAGGGTATCGAGCCGGCCGGCCAGCTCGCCCTGAGTGCGGCTCAGGGCTTCGGTGAGGCCGGCAACCTGGTTCAGGCGCAGCGCCGTCTCGGCATGGCGGCGCTCGCCGCGGATCAGCACCAGCACAACGGTAGCAACGACCGCGGCGGCCGCGATCACCAGGCCGAGCAACAGCCAGGAGAGCGCGTCGGGGGCCAGCGGCGGCAGGGCAACACCGGTGTTCACGGCACCGACCTTGCAGCCGGCGGCGCGACCGCGCAAACTCCGCGTGGTCACCGGACCGGTCACACAGGGGAGCCGCCTCCATGGGTCACGCCTTGAGGGTTGTGTTGTCTAGCCTTTGCATGTTCGCCGCAACCGCGGCCGCCGATGAGGTTCCGGTCAGCGCGGAGAAGCGCGAGGCCCTCGATGCGACCATCTACAGCAACGGCCTCGCGCTGATTCGCGACCGCCGCGCCGTCGACCTCGCCGCCGGGGCATCCCGGCTCGCGCTGGCTGATGTCAGCCCGCGGATGGTGCCCTCGAGCCTGCGCATCGCGGCTGACGACCTTACCGTCGCCGCGGTCGACTACGATTTCGACGTGATGAGCGGCGAAGCCTTGCTCCGCCGGGCCGTGGGCGAGGAGGTGGGCGTGGTCCGCACTCATCCGACCACCGGTGAGGACAGGGTCGAACGGGCAACGGTGCTGAGCATCGCCAACGGGGTCGTGCTCCGCTACCGCGACCGCATCGAGACGGGGGTGCCGGGACGGCTGGTTTTCGATTCGGTGCCGGACGACCTGCGCGCCGAGCCGGCGCTGGTGGCGAGCGTTTTTGCCGGGGCTGCCGGCGCCCGCCCGCTCGAGCTGTCCTATCTCGCCGAAGGCCTGACCTGGAGAGCCGATTACGTTCTGATCGTCGATGCGGCGGCCGGAACGCTGGCGATGGAGGGCCGGGCGATGATCACTAACCAGAGTGGCCTCGATCTCGTCGACGCCGAGATGGCCCTGGTCGCCGGCGAGGTCCGCCGGGTCTCGGAGACCCCGGAGCCTCGCGGCCGGCCGGAAGCGATGATGGCGCGGGCGGCGATGGCCGATGCGGCGCCGGCGCCCGAGCCGGTGCGCGAGGCGTTCAGCGCTCTCCATCTCTACCGGGTCGGCGGGCCGCTCACTCTCGGCGACCGCCAGACGCGGCAGATCGCTCTGCTCAGCGCCAAGGCCGTGACCTACGAACACCAGTACGTCAGCCTGGAGAATGCCGCCGCCTACTATCTCCGCACCGTCTCGGACGAGCCGCGGCTGTCCCACCCGGATGTTCGCTTCCGCTTTCTCAACAACCAGGACAGCGGCATCGGTGAGCCGCTGCCGGCCGGGATCGTCCGGGTCTTTGGCGAGGACCAGCAAGGCACCCTGCGGCTGATCGGCGAGGCCCGGACCGGCCATGTCCCCGTCGGCGGCGCGTTCGAGGTGGTGCCGGCCTCCGCTTTCGACATCACCGTGCGGCGCGAGCAGCTGGAACTCACGCGGGCCGGCCTCGGCGAGGATGTCCGCGAGAGCACGCACCGCATCACCGTCCGCAATGGCCGCGATGCGGCGGTGGTCGTGCGGGTCATCGAGATGATCCCCGGCGACTGGCAAATCCTCGAGGAGAGCCAGGAGCACAGCAAACCGCTCGCGGACCGTGCCGAATGGGCGGTGGAAGTGCCGGCCGGCGGCGAGACCGTGGTGGAATACCGGGTCCGGGTGCAGACCTGAGCGCCCGTCCTACCCAAAATCAACAGTGATCACCGGCCTCGGCCGCGCCCCGGTTTCCGGATCGGGCGGCGGGCCGGCGGGGCCGTGGATGCGGAGCCGGTCGCCCGGCGCGGCGGCCCGCATCAGGTCGCGGAGATCCGGGTAAGCGGTGGCGATGCAGCCGTCCGTCGGCCGGTAGTCCGGTGCGGCGATGTGGAGAAAGATCGCGCTGCCCCGCCCTGCAGCCACCGGCGCGTCGTTGTAGCCGATGACCACGATCAGGTCGTAGAGGTGGTCCGCGCGCCACAGCGCTTCGTGCCCGGCGGCGAACGGCAGGGCCACCCTGCGGTTGTAGCGATGGTGGGCGGCATCGTCGCACCAGCCGTCTTCGGGCCTCAGGGCCCGCACTGGCAGCCGGGTTTGCGGCAGCGGCACCCGGTCGGGCCGGAACAGCACCGAGCGGAGCGGAAACACCCCGACCGGCGTGGCGCCGTCACCCTCCCGCTTGTCCCGGCGCACCCCGCCGCGGCCGAGCGCGCAGCGGACCCGGCGTCCGTGCCATTCGACGGCACCGAAGGGCCAGACGGTGATTTCCATGTCGCCACCATAGCCTCGCCCACCCGGCATGAAAACCGGGTCAGGCGTCCACGCTGAGGCGTGGCAGGCCGCGGATCGCCGTCTCGTGCTCGCCCGCCCGCCGCGGGGCATCCAGGGCTGCAGAGGCCGTGCGCGCGGCGGTCAGCACGCTCGCGTAAGCCCGCTCACGGCGCACGCGATCGAGGATGTCGAAGGCGTCCGGACCCGTGGCAGCGGCCACGAACGCGGGCGGTGACGCAACTGCCACCGGCAGGGCAGTCCCGCTTTGCGCAGCCGGCGGGGCTGCCGAGCCGGCGGCAACGGCCGGGTCTGCGCCGTCCTCGCCGTCCCCCCAGCCGGTGAGGTCCTCGGCAAGGGCGAGGAGGTGGCCGCCGATGTCCCGGCCGGTGACCGCTTCCACCACCACGTTAACCAGCGCGCTGATCGCGCCGACGACGCCGCCGAACAGGGCGCCGCCACCGATCCGCGGCACTGGGTCGATCTGATCGCCGCTGAGCTCGCGATAGAGGGTCGAGACCACCGGGATGTGCTGCAGCGGGTTGATCACGTCGAGGACGTCGAAGAAGGTCAGCCCGTCTTCGCCAAACGGGGAGAACTCGCCGGGGTCGCTGGCCGGGCGGATGGGAGCCGCCGCCGTCGCGAGCGGTGACAGACGGGGTTCGGCAGGGGCAGGTAAGGCGTTCATGCGTGCTCGCGCGACGGTCTCGGGTCCGAACTGCCCGGCCCAGGAGCAAACGACGTGCCAGTGCCGCAGCCGCCACGCACGCGGGTTTCTGCGCGGCGCCGGCGGGCGATGCCCGGCAAATTTTTCCTCTCAGCGCCTGCGATTGCCGGGCCCGGCCGCTGGCCAGGAGCAGACGGGGGCCGGTTACCGGCGGCGGTCAGAACAGGTGGCCACCGCGTTCGGTCTTGGTGCGGAGGTAGCGCTCGTTGTGCTGATTGGAGGGGAAGGTGTGGGTCACCCGCTCGACCACGTCGATCCCGCAGCGGGTCAGCGCCATGACCTTTGACGGATTGTTGGTGAGCAGCCGGACCCGTTGGAAGCCGAGCCGGCGCAGCATCTCGGCCGCCGGCAGATAGATGCGCTCGTCGGCATCGAAGCCGAGCTGCTCGTTGGCGTCGATGGTATCGAAGCCGCCGTCCTGAAGGGTGTAGGCGCGCAGCTTGTTGACGAGGCCGATCCCTCGCCCCTCTTGGGCAAGGTAGAGCAGCACCCCGCCGCCGGCGGCGTCGATCTCGCGGATGGCGCCGCGGAGCTGATCACCGCAGTCGCAGCGCAGGCTGCCGAGCAGGTCGCCGGTGAAGCACTCGGAGTGGACCCGGGTCAGCACCGGCGTTTCCGGGTCGGGCGCGCCGATGATCAGCGCCAGGTGCTCGAGACCGCCGTCCCGCGGGCGAAATGCGATGATCCGGGTGGTTTGGGCGTCGGCGAGCGGAACCCGGGCCTCGCTCACCGGGCGCAACGAGCGCGCCTGGGCCGGCGCATACTGGAACACATCGCCGGCATCGACGAGCAGGAGGTCATGGCGGAGCGCCCAGGCCGCGAAGTCATCGGCATCCGCGGCACGGACCGGCGCCACCAGTGCCGCCGGCAGCAGCCGTGCCAGTTTCGCCAGAGTGACGGCGGCGCTGGCCGCGGCGTAGGCCGGGGTCTCGGCGACGTCGACGGCGAAGTCAGGAGGTTGCGCGGGTCGGCGCAGGGGGTCGGCAAGTTCGAGAATGCGGTCGGCCCCCAGGGTCTCGCCCGAGGCAACGGTCACCACCCGCAGGGTCGCGGCAGCAAGACCGAGAACCGCCGCCCGCCGGCCGGTGATCGCCAGCACCGGCGGCGCGCCGGCGGTGTCGGTGAGATCGGCAAGGCCCTGCGGGGTCACCGCTTCGGCAGCGAGGATCACCGCCGTCTCGCCATCTCCGCCCTGAACCGCGACGGCGCGGCCGCGGCGCAGATCAGCGACGGCCCGGTCCACCGAGTACAGCGTGATCCGCTGGCGGGTGGCCGGAACGGCGAACAGGCGGGGCTGGCTGGTCATCGCCGGGACGGTCTCCGCGGTCCGACGCCGGCGGAACGCTCCGTCGGCACGGCGATTCTGGCAGGATCACGCCGCCGGCTGAAGCGCAAAGGGCGGGCGGTCGCCATTTCCTCCCCGCCCGCGGGCGTCGCCGCGTCCACAAGCGCAGTTGTCACGGAAACGCCGCTCCCTCTATTCTGTCGGGACGATGACCGGCTTAACCATGGGGTGACAGATGAGCAGCGGCAAGCGCGTCCTGTTGGTCGACGACGACGACGCGTTGCGGGATATGCTCGCCGAGCAGCTTCGCCTGCACGAAGAATTCGTCACGATCGCCGTGGACTCCGCCGAAAAGGCGCTGAGCAGCGCCAAGGACGACTACTTCGACGTGATTATCCTCGACGTGGGGCTCCCTGATATGGACGGCCGGGAGGTCTGCCGGCTGATGCGCCGCAACGGCGTGAAATCGCCGATCATCATGCTCACCGGCGCCGATACGGATGCGGACACCATTCTCGGTCTCGATTCCGGTGCGAACGATTATGTGACCAAGCCTTTCCGGCTCGGCGTGCTGCTCGCCCGGCTGCGGGCTCACATCCGTCAGCACGAGCGCAGCGACGATGCGGTGTTCACCATCGGCCCTTACTCGTTTCAGCCGAGCGCGAAACTGCTCGTCAATTTCGAGACCAACAAGAAGATCCGTCTGACCGACAAGGAAACGGCGATCCTGAAGTATCTCTATCGCTCCGGCAACCGGGTCATCAGCCGCGACATTCTGCTCGACGAGGTGTGGGGTTACAACGCCGGGGTTACCACTCACACGCTTGAAACCCACGTCTATCGACTGCGGCAGAAAATCGAGCCGGATCCCTCCAATGCCTCGATCCTGGTCACCGAATCCGGTGGCTATCGCCTGGTCCCCTGACGGCCGGCAGCCGGCACAACCAGCGCTCTCAAGCAGCAATGTGATGCGACTGGGCAGGCCCGCTCCCGGAAGAGAGCGCCCGGTTAGGGGGGGCAACCGGGCGCTCATGCCTCCAGGGGAGGGAGGCTCCGAATGGCAGGGGAACCATTCGGGCGGGAACAAGGGGCCGTTCCCGTCTCCAGGATCTGGCGATGATGGGAAGGTGTAGCCAATGCGTCTGGCGCAAACCTGCTGCGCGCGAAACGCATGCTACCCGCATTGGCTCAGAAGTCCGGCTTCTGAAACTTGGGGTTGGCAAACTGGAACAACTCCGGTTTCAGCGATACCCCGAAATCGGGCGCGACGAGCGTCACCTGGGTTTCCACCCCCTGGGCATCGATCACGCTCCATTTCCGCAGCTCCACCGGATCGTCGCTGAAATAGAGCGTCACCTGCCCGGCGTCCCGGTCGTCGGCCTGAACCAGGGTGACCTGGATCACCCCGGGGTCGGTGAAGAAATCCGTCACCACCAGGTCGGCGCCGCCAAGCTCGATCTTCGGCCGGGTGAGGATGTCCGCCGGCGTCGAGCCGAGCGGCATGTAGCTGACCTGGTTGAGTTCGTGGTCATGGTAGATCAGCCAGGTACCGTCGGCGACGATCAGGACCGGGGTCGGCGGATCATACTCCAGACGCATCTTGCCGGGCCTGGACAGATAGAGCGAGCCCGAGGCCATGGCACCATTCGACGAGGCCTGCATGAACCGCGCCTGCATCGAGGTCACGTTGTTGAGATAGCTCTGAATCCGCTTCAGATCGGGGTGGGTGACGCCGGCCGCGGCCGGTCCCGCGACGCCGCTCAGAAACGCAAACGCGAGCAGAATGGCGGGGATGAGGCCGAACAGGCGAGCAGAGAGAGAGGACATGACGATCCTTTCAAGCGAGACACTGGCACCGCGGCTGTCCGGCGCCGCGCGACCCGTCCGGACGCTCAGTCGGCGTGATCGCCGACCAGCACCTCGCGGCGGCCGACACGGTCCGGCTTGCTGACCACGCCTTCCGCTTCCATGCGCTCGATCAGCCGGGCCGCCCGATTGTAACCGATCTGGAGCCGTCGCTGGACATAACTTGTCGAGGCCTTACCGTCCCGGGCGACCAGGGCTACGGCCTGATCATAAAGCCCGTCGGCGTCCTCGCCGGGCGCATTGCCGGGATCTCCGGCGAGGCCGCCCGCGCACTCCGCCTCCGGCTCCTCGGTGACCGCTTCCAGGTAAGCGGGTTCGCCCTGGCGGCGCAAGTGGCTGACGGCCGCTTCCACTTCGCGGTCGTCCACGAACGGACCGTGGATGCGGGTGACCCGGGCGCCTCCGGCCATGTACAGCATGTCGCCCTGGCCGAGGAGCTGCTCGGCGCCCTGCTCGCCGAGGATCGTGCGGCTGTCGATCTTCGATGCGACCCGGAAGCTGATCCGGGTCGGGAAGTTGGCCTTGATCGTCCCGGTGATCACATCGACGCTCGGCCGCTGGGTCGCCAGGACCATGTGAATGCCGGCGGCCCGGGCCATCTGCGCCAGTCGCTGGACGGCAGCCTCGATGTCTTTGCCGGCCACCAGCATCAGGTCCGCCATCTCGTCGACGATAATCACGATGAACGGCAGCGGCTCCAGATCGAGCGGCTGGTCCTCGTAGACCGGATGGCCATCCTCGTCGAAGCCGGTCTGGACCCGGCGGACCAGCGCTTCGCCGCGGGCGCTGGCCTCGCTGACCCGGGCGTTGAAGCCTGATATGTTCCGCACCCCCAGCTGTGACATCATCCGGTAGCGCTCTTCCATTTCCCGCACCGCCCATTTCAGAGCCACCACCGCCTTGGCCGGGTCGGTCACCACCGGCGTGAGCAGGTGGGGGATGCCGTCATAGACGGACAGCTCGAGCATCTTCGGGTCGATCAGGATCAGCCGGCACGTCTCCGGGGCGTGGCGCCAGACCAACGAGAGGATCATGGTGTTGATCGCCACCGACTTGCCCGAACCGGTCGTGCCGGCGATGAGCAGATGCGGCATCCGCGCCAGATCGACATAAACAGGGGCGCCGCCGATGTCCTTGCCAAGAGCGAGCGTCAGGGAGGCGCTGGCGCGCTCGAAGCCTTCGGCCGCAAGCAGGTCGCGGAGATAGACCGTCTCGCGGCGCTGATTGGGCAGTTCGATGCCAATGATGTTGCGGCCGGGGACGACGGCGACCCGCACCGACACCGCGCTCATCGACCGGGCGATGTCGTCGGCGAGGCCGATCACCCGCGAGGTCTTGGTCCCCGGGGCCGGCTCTAGTTCATACAGGGTGATCACCGGGCCGGGACGCACCCGCTCGATTTCGCCGCGGACCCCGAAATCATCGAGCACGGTCGCCAGCATCCGGGCATTCTGCTCGAGGGCGTCCCGGTTCACCAGTTCGTCCGTGGCCCTTCGCGGCGGTGCATGCAGGAGATCGAGCGGTGGTGGCGTGTAGCCCGAGGCCGCGCCCTCCAGATCGAGGGCTCCCTGGCGGGCGCTGGCGGCGCGCCGGCCCTCGGCCGCCCGGGGCATCTTCGGGGCAATGATCGCGGCGGCGGCGGGCAGTGGCTCGGGGGCTGCAACGGCGGGCGGTGCGCTGATCGTCCGGCGACGAAGCGCTTGCGGGCCGGTCGTCGTCGCCTGGCCGACTTGGCGACGCCGGAACAGCGTGTGGGCGAGCCGGCGCACCCTGGCCGCGGATGTCTTCACGGTTCGGCCGGCCTGCCCGCCCGCGGTGCGGATCCGCGCTGGGGTTGCCCGCCAGTCAGCCCAAGACAAGCCGAAACCCCAGATCAGAACGATCATCCCGAGGACGCCGCCGACCGCCGCGAGCATATCGGCCGCCAGGCGCGCTGCCAGGGCATGGAGCAGCCCGGACCCGATGAACCCGCCGAGGCCGCCGGAAAGCGGCCACGCCGGCGGCACCGGCGCGTCGGCGAGAGCCAGAGCGAGGAGCCCGGTTGCCGCCACGCAAAGGCCGACGCGAACCGCCGGATGGGGGATCCGGTGGCGGCCCATCAGCAGCCAGCCCCAGACGGCGAGGCTCAACACCGGCGCGAACGCGGCGATTCCGACGCTGCGCAGGGCGAGATCGGCGAACACCGCGCCGGGGGCGCCGAGCAGGTTCAGCGCCGGCAGTCCGCTGGCATGGTTCCAGGACGGGTCGGCGACATCGAAACTGACCAGCGCTGCGGCAAGCAGCACCGCGAACATCATCATCGCCAGACCGGCAAGCTCGATCAGCCGCCGGATGACCGTGTCGATGAAGCCCGCAGGGAACAGGCCGCTGTCCCGGATGCGCGCTCGCGCCATCGCTGCTCCTCTGCCGCTTTGGTCCAGCCGTGTTGTGGCCCGGTCGCTATGGCCCCGTCGCTGTCCCGCAAGAGCCGGCACCGGCCGGAGCCGGCCAGCCGATCCGGCTTCCGTTATAGGATCCCGGCGAGATCACTCAAAGCCCGCTCCGTAGTGGCGAGGTCATCAACCAGGGCAATCCGCAGGTAGCCGGCCCCGGGATTGACCCCGGCCGGGTCCGCTTGCCCCGCTGACGACACCGGGATGCCCAGGTAACGCCCTGGAAGGGTACGCAGGGCGGCGCCGGTCCAGAGTGCGGTGGCCGCCGATTCGTCGTCTGGCACCGGCAGCCACAGGAAGAATCCGCCGGCGGGGCGCACCGCCCCGAACCGCTCGCCGAGCAGCCGTTCGGCGAGGTCGAACCGGGCGCGATAGCGGGCGCGATTCGCCTCCGCATGGTCATCGTCCCGCCACAACGCTGCCGACACGGCGAGAACGGGAAGGGGAACGGTGGCACCGGCATAGGCCCTGAGCCGCCGGAACGCGGCCACGACCACCGGATCGCCCGCGACAAATCCGGAGCGCAAGCCGGGCACGCCCGATCGCTTGGACAGGGACTGGAAGACCACCACCCCGCTCAATGCGCCGGTTGCGGCGGCGACGGCCAGCGCTCCGGGTGGCGGTGCGGCATCGTAAATGTCCGCATAGCACTCGTCGACGACCAGCAGCGCGTCGTGGTCGCGGACGAGCCGAAGGGCGGCGGCGAGCGTGGCCTCGTCGGCGACCGCGCCCTGAGGGTTGGCCGGCGAGCAGAGGTAGAGCACGGCGAGCCGGTCCCGCTGATCGGGGCTGAGCGCGTCCAGGTCGGGCAGAAAGCCGGTGGCAGCGGTGGCGGGCAGGGCCGCGGCCTCGGCGCCGGTCATCGCCGCTGCACCTGCGTAAACATGATAGAAGGGGTTGGGAAAGGCGACCACCGGCCGGCCGCCGGCCTTTTGCTCGGGAACGCAGGCAGCGGCGATCAGGAACAGCCCCTCGCGGGTTCCGGCAAGAGGGAGCACCATCGTCTCCGGATCGATTGCTCCGGCGGCGAGGGCGAACCGTCTTTGCAGCCAGCCGGCAGCGGCGTCACGAAACTCCGCCGTTCCCTCCACCGGCGGATAGCGGTTCCACTCGCCGGCGTGGCGGGCCAGGACGTCGCCGACGAGTGGCGGCGGCGTCTCCCGCGGTTCGCCGACGGACCAAATCACCGGGGTCCGGCCGGCCGGAGGGACGTGGGCGGCAAGCAGGACACGAAGGCGGTCGAACGGGTAGTCGCCGAGCCGGGAGAGGCGGGGGTCAAGCATCGCCGGCCGATCTTAAGCGTAAGCCCGACACAAAAAAAGCGGCCGGAAGCGGTTGCTTCCGGCCGGAGGCTTCCGAGGGTTCAAGACGGAGGATCGAGAAGACCGTCTGCTGCCTCGGCCCGGGTTGGCTCTACTGAACCGTCTCGCCGTGCAGCGAGAGGTCAAGACCGGTGACTTCGACCTCCTTTTCGACGCGGAGTCCGATGACGAGGTCGATGACTTTGAGGATGACGAACGCCATCACGCCCGACCAGATCACCGTGGCGATGATCCCGACGAACTGGGTCCACACCTGACCGGGGTTGCCTTCGAGCAGGCCGGGGGTTCCGCCGATCGCTTCGACGGCGAACACGCCGGTCAGCAGGGCGCCGACGATCCCGCCGATGCCGTGGACGCCGAACACGTCGAGGCTGTCATCGTAGCCGAGCGCGTTCTTCAGCCACACCGCGCCCCAGTAGCAGGCGAGACCGGCGGCGATGCCGATCACCAGCGCACCCTGCGGATCGACGAAACCCGCGGCCGGGGTGATCGCCACCAGACCGCCGACGGCGCCGGAGACGATCCCGAGCACACTCGGCTTCTTGCGCAGCAGCCATTCGCAGAACATCCACGACAGCGCCGCGGCGGCGGTGGCGATCTGGGTGACGGCCATGGCCATGCCGGCGGCATTGTTGGCGCCCACGGCGGAGCCGGCATTGAAGCCGAACCAGCCCACCCACAGCAGCGACGCCCCGATCAGGCTGAGGATCAGGTTGTGCGGGGCCA
>CAYVUM010000061.1:0-22375 GCA_964454795.1 uncultured Rhodospirillaceae bacterium | reverse complement strand
AAGCGGTCAATTCACGCGCTACCAAAACCGGCCAACTTGACGCGCTCGCTACACGAAAATGGCGTGCAAATACAAGCTTCTTTCCAAGAGAGTCCAGGGGCGTGGCGGCTAAGCGCAGCCTGCCACAGAAACGCCGCAGACAGGCGAGACGTCGTGCATTGCTGCAATAACCCTCACGATACGCCACAGCATCCTTGGGCAATCCCCGGCGGGTTCGAAATCGTCGCCGCCGGCGCTAGAGCAGATCCCGATCAGATTGAATCGCTTTGCGATCCAATCTGATCGGGTGAATCTGCTCTGATTCAACAGGGTAGAGCGGATTCACGCCTCCCAATAGCATCGCGGAGCGATCCTATTGGGAGGCGACCCGCTCTGGCTGACCCTCCGGCCTCCGCTTTCCGGCGCCAAAGCTCCGATCGTCCCGGTGCCCCATGGTGCCCCATGTCACGCAGCCGCGGCCACGGTGTCCGGCGCCTGATCCTCCCGACCGCCAAACCAGGTCACATAGAGGGTCGGAAGAAAGATGAGAGTGAGCACCGAGGCAACCAGCAGTCCCCCCATGATCGCGAACGCCATCGCCCCCCAGAACACGGTGAACGCAATCGGGATCATCCCGAGCACTGTCGAGGCGGCGGTCAGGATGATCGGCCGGAAGCGGTTACTGCTCGCCTCGACGACCGCCGTCCAGACGTCCCGTCCGGCGCGGCGCTCCCCCTCGATCTGCTCGATCAGGATCACCGCATTCTTGGCGATCATGCCGACCAGCGCCAGCACACCCAGGATCGCCACGAAGCCAAGCGGCTGCCCCGATGCCAGCAATGCCGCGACCACGCCGATCAGGCCGAGCGGGACCACGCTCAGCACGATCAGCAGCCGCTGAAAGCTCTTCAGCTGAAACATCAGCAGGGTCAGCATCAGCAGCAGCATCAGCGGCACCACCGCAAACACCGAATTGCGCGAGATCTCGCTCTCCTCGACGGTGCCGCCGACCTGGATGTCGTAGCGTGGCGGGAGGGTCGAGCGGATTTCGTCAATCGTCGGTGCCAGGCGGTTGACGACAGTCTCGGGCAGCACCCCCGGGGCCACGTCGGCCTGGACGGTCAGGGTCGGCACCCGGTCACGGCGCCAGACCAGCGGAGCGGCCTGTTGATAGTCAAGGCTCGCCAGCTGCGACAGCGCAACCGAGCGGCCGTCAGGCAAACCGATCTGCAGGGTCCGCAGCCGGTCCGGAGACAGGGTCTGGCCGCCCGCCTCGCGGGCAACCACCGGGATCAGGTAGATGTCGTCGCGCACCTGGGTGACCGTGGTACCGGTGATGTTGGCGTTGAGGACCGATGCCACCGCGCTCGAACTGAGACCGAGACGGCGGGCCTCGGTCTGGTCGATGCGGACGCGAATCTCCCGACCCGGCTCCATCCAGTCGAAATTGATGCGCAGGGCATCGCCGCCCTCACCGAGGGCCGCAGCGACCCGGCGCGCCTGGGCCCGGACTCCTTCCAGATCGGGGCCGCTGACCCGGTACTGCAGCGGCCAGCCCACCGGCGGCCCCAGCTCCAGCGGATACACCCGGGCGGTCACCTCGGGGAACGCCTCGGCAAGCAGCGTCTCCAGTCGCGGCTGCAGGCGCTCGCGGGCGGCAATGCTCTTCGTCACGATCACGGTCTGGCCGAAGAAATCGTTGGGCAGCTGGACATTCAGCGGCAAGTAGAAGCGGATCGCGCCGCGTCCGATGTAGCTGCTCCAGTGGCCAATGTCCTCGTCTTCGGCAAGGATGGCCTCCAGCCGCTTCACCACCGCTTCGGTGCGGTGGATCGAGGCATTTTGCGGGAGGGTGACGTCGACCAGCAACTCGACCCGATCGGACGGCGGGAAGAACTGCCGCGGCACGAGGCTGAGGCCGGCGGCGGCAAGGACGAACGCGCCGACGGTGGTGCCAAGGGTGAGCCAGCGCAGCCGCAGGGCCCCGGTCAGCAACGACCGGTAACCCTGCAACAGCTTGCCCGGTTTCGCGGCCTCGCCGGCGGCCGGCGGCTTGAGCAGCACGGCACCGATCAGCGGCGCAAACAGCACCGCCACGAACCAGGACGCGATCAGCGCAATTCCGACCACCGCGAAGATCGAGAAGGTGTATTCCCCGGCCGAGCTCTGCGCGAAGCCGATCGGTACGAAGCCGGCAATGGTGACCAGCGTGCCGGTGAGCATGGCCGCGGCCAGCGTGGAAAAGGTGAAGCTTCCCGCCGCCACCATGTCATCTCCGGCGGCGAGCCGGCGGGTCATCGCATCGACGGTGGTCATCGCATCGTCGACCAGGAGCGCGAGCGCGATGATCAACGCGCCGAGGGAAATCCGCTGCAGGTCGATGTTGACGATATCCATGGTGACGAACACCGCCGCCAGGGTCAGCGGGATGGCGATCGCGACAACCAGGCCGGCGCGAACCCCAAGGGCGAGGAAGCTCACCGCCAGGACGATGCCGATCGCCTGCCAGAGCGAGGCGGTAAAGTCGTCGATCGCCTCGCCGACCGTGGTCGGCTGGTCGGCGGCCAAAAACGGCTCGATGCCGAGCGGCAGGTCGGCGGTGATCTCGGCGACCCGGGCGCGGACGTTATCGCCGAGGGCGAGGACATCGCCGCCCTCCCGCATGGCGATCGCAAGGCCGATGGCCGGACGGCCGTTGACGTGGAACATCGGCTGCGGCGGATCGGCAAAGCCACGGCGAATCTCGGCCACGTCGCTCAACCGCAACCGCCGGTCGCCGACGGCGAAGGTGACGTCGAGAAGGTCCGCCTCCGACTGGAACGCTCCGCTGACCTGCAGAGAGATCGCCTCCGTGCCGGTGCGGAGGATCCCCGCGGGCTGCACCAGATTCTGGGCCCGAAGCGCCCGAATCAGAGTGTTGGGGTCGATCCCGAAGCCGGCCAGCTCCTGGGTATCGAATTCGACGAAAATCGTCTCATCCTGGGTGCCGAGCATCTCGATCTGCTGCACATCGGGGATCAGCAGCAGATCGGAGCGAATGTTCTCGACGACATCGCGAAGCTCGCGCAGCGAGAACCCCTCGGCTGTGAACCCGTAGATAATGCCGTAAGTATCGCCGAACTCGTCGTTGAAACCGGGCCCGACCACGCCCTGCGGCAGGGTATGGCGCATGTCGGCGACCCGCTTGCGCACCTGGTACCAGGTATCATCCACCTCACGGCCGGTCGTGCTGCCCACGAGATGGACGAAGATCGTCGTCTGGCCGGCGCGGGTGAAACTCTCCAGGAAGTCCAGGTTCGGCACTTCCTGAAGGGTCCGCTCGAGCCGTTCGGTGACCTGGAGCAGGGTTTCGTCGATGGTCGCGCCGGGCCAGGCCGCCTGCACCACCATGGTGCGGATCGTGAATGCCGGGTCCTCGTTGCGGCCGAGCTTGCTGATCGACAACAGCCCGGTGGCGACGACCGCCGCCATCAGAAACAGGGTCAGCGACCGGTTGGTCAGCGCCCAGACGGAGAGATTGAAGCCCTTCACTCCGGCGCTCCCAGGAGGCGAACCCGCTGCCCGGGCCGGAGGGCCTGGACCCCGGCGGTGACGACGAGATCGCCGCTTGCCAGGCCGTCACCCACAGTGGCGCTGGCCAGATCGTAGCGGGCGATGCTGACCGGGCGGAGGTCCACGGTTCCGGCCTCGCGATCAAAAACGAACACCGCCGGCCTGCCGTCCACGCTGGTCAGGGCGGTTGCCGGGATCTCCATCCCCGCGGGCACACCCAGCTGGACCGTACCGATGACGGTGGAGCCGAGGCGCATCTCCCGCGGCGGATCGGTAAGACCGACCTTGACTTCGAAGGTGCGGGTGACCGGATCGGCCCGGGGAGCGATCTCGCGGACCCGGCCCAGCGCCGTCAGCGACGGGTCCGTTGCCAGCGCCACGGTGATTTCAGGGTTGCGCGGCACCGCCCGCTTCAGCCGTTCGGGCACGTCGAAGACCGCATCGCGGCCGCCCTCCCGGGCGACCTGAACGATCATCTGGCCGGCCGCGACCACCTCACCGGGTTCGGCCCCCCGCTCGGTCACCACCCCGGGGGCGTCGGCGTTGAGCGTGGTGAACGACAGTTCCTCCTCGGCGATCGCCAGCCGGGCCTCGGCGGAATCGACCCATGACTGGGCCACCTGCATCGCCTGCAGGGCGTCGTCGTAGCGAACCCGGGTGGTGAAGCCGCTGGCGAGGAGGCTTCGCTGCCGCTCATAATCGGCGGTCGTACGAGCCAGTTCGCCCATGGCGGCGGCGAGGTCGGCGCGGGCGGCGTGAACCGCCTGCACCTGCGTGGTCGACTCCAGGCGGGCGACGAGCTGGCCGGTATCGACCGCATCACCCACGTTGATCGGGCGCTCGATCATCCGCCCGGAAATCCGAAAGGCGAGGTTGACCTCTTCCTCTGCCTGGATCTCCCCGGAAAGCGAGGTGGTTTCAGGGACACCGTGTTCCGCGACCGCAATCACCCGGACCGGCCGTACCGGCTCGGGCAGCGGCTCGCGGGCGTCCTCACACGCGCTCACCGCCAGCGCCAGGATGGCCGGGAGGACCAGGCAAACCGCCGGCCGCCGGCATGCCGGCTTGCGGAACCACACCGCCGTGGCGCGCGTGATTCCGGAGCTCATCGCCACGCCCTCAATCCGACGTCATGCAGACGACCACCAAACCACATAACGCGCCCTAACTCCCCTGCTTTCACCGGCGTCCCCCCCTGCGGGTCATCCTGCCGCCTGCCAGGCGCTGCCCTGCGCCCCGGCGTGGCAGCGTGTACTCCGTTTGCCCTGCGTCGCAAAAGGATTTTTGCCGGCAACCCCGCCACGGACGCCAGGCAACCGTCACGGACGACGACTGGCCCCCTGGTAAGCGGCCGCCCGTCGGGGCCCCGTCGCATGGGCGGACGGGACGGCTGTCGCGGGCGATTGGGGAACCCTGAAGGGCGTCTGTCTGCCGCCCCGGTGGTTCGCCTGAACCCGCCTCCAGCTTAACGTTCTTTAAAGACTCGCTGCGTGTTCCCGGCCGTCCGCGACATCGCGCGGGCAGATGGAGCCGACTTGGCAATCCATCTCCCGCGCTTGTTATCTGCGGCGATCAGGCTTCGTGAGCCTCAGGTTGTGGGCTCACCGGCGTGACTGCCGGCTGGAAGACGCGCCGCCCCCTCGTGGATCGGATCCTTCGCCTGGTTCCCAAGCGGATGATCGGTCGATCCACTCAACGATTGATCGTGTGGTTCGATTCAACTGACGCATGGGACTCATCCGTCAGCATCGAACCACTAGTGATGCCCTTCCGGGTTATAGCGGAAGGACGCATGAACACGGGCACGATACTCGACGACCTTGTTGTTCTCCATGCGCATGTCGAGGAGTTCCACTTCGGCAACCCGCAGGTCGTCGAGATGCTCGGCAGCCTGCTCGCAGGCAGTTTTGGCTGCCTCCTCCCAGGAGGTCGGGCTGGTGCCAATGATCCGAATGACGCGATAGGTGCTCATCTTCTCCTCCAATAGACAGCGCGCCGGTCGTCCGCCCGTTTGTTCAGCCGGGTCACGCTGCGGCTCCTGACCGGTCCCGCCCGCATGCCCGTCCGGCGCAAATTCTCAGGATAAGGCGGAAAAGCCCCGGTGAGCCCAGCCGTTCGGACAGATCTCTTCTGCGCCAACTGCAGCCCTCTTCACAATAACCTCGAGCAATCGCAGAGCTGCGGCCGGCGCGGCCGTTCGGGCGACCCTGCCGAGATCGCCGGGTGGATCGGATCCTTGCCCTGGTTCCCAAGCGAAGGATCGGTCGATCGACCAAGCTCTTGATCCTGTGGTTCGATAAAGCTGACGAAGGGCACTCATCCGTCAGCATCGAACCACCAGGACGGCCGCGTAATGACAGGCGGCGGCGGCCAGGACGAACGCGTGCCAGATGGCGTTCTGGAACGGCAGCCGTTCCCACACATGGAAGATCACCCCGATACTGTAGAGCGCGCCGCCGATCGCAAGGAGGGTCACTGCCGACGGAGAAACGGCCGCCAGCACCGGATCCAGAGCCGCCAGCACGCTCCAGCCGAGCAGGAGGTAGGCGCAGATCGACGCCCGCTCGAACCGGCCCGGAAAAACCAGCTTGACCGCTGCCCCGGCAATCGCCACCAACCAGACGAAGACCAGCAGCCCCACGCCCCACGTGCCGCCGACGGCGAGCAGCAGAAAAGGCGTGTAGGTCCCGGCGATCATCAGGAAGATGGCCGCATGGTCCAGGCGGCGATACAGCGCCTTGCGCTCCCCGGGTGCGCTCAGGTTGTAGAGCGCCGAACAGCCGAGCATCGTGATCAGACCGGCGCCGTAAATGCTGATGGCGACGCGATGGAGACCATCGGCGGTCGGAAACACCCCAACGAACAGGATGACACAGGCCACCACCGCGAAGGCCAGTCCGGCCACGTGAACGACCGCGTCCGCACGCCGCTCGGCTCGTGTATAGTCGGGCCGTACGGCAACCGGACGCGACACCGGCTTCTCCTCCCCTTCGTGATCGTTGCCTGACTGCGGACATTTCTGTCCGTCGGCACGCCACCACAATGACGCCAGTGGCGCGATGCGGTCGGATGAGTCCCTTCCGTCAGCTTTATCGAACCACAGGATCAAGAGCAGAGCAGAGCAGAGCAGAGCAGATCGAACGCTCCTTCGCCCGGGAACCAGGCGAAGGGTCCGACCCACGAGCGCACGGGGGCGGCGGCCCGCAACCACGCGGCCGCCCTGCCGGGTCCGTTGCGGGATGGCATCAGCGGGCCGGGGAGCCGGCGCCTCAGCGGCACGGCCTGGAACCTCGATCCGTGGCGGCGGTTGTCCTCAGAAGCGGATGCGTGCCTGCCTGTGCGCCGACCACCCGGACCGGGTCCCCGGACCGTCCGCAATCCGCCCCGTCAGACCAGCACGGCACCCTCCCCGCTGATGTCATACACGCCGTCGCTGAAGCGGAGGAATTCCACCGACAACAGCCAGTCGCGCCCGTATGTCCCCCAGACCTGGGCGCTGCCTGCGCTCACCCGCACCTGGTAATCGGCGAAACTGCCCACGTACTCAGCGGTGTCGGTGCCGGCGTGGCCGTAAATGTAGTCCGAGCCGCCGGCGCCGGCGAGGTAGTCATCGCCGTTACCGCCGCCCAGCGTGTCGTTTCCGGGGCCGCCGAAAATCCGGTCATCCCCGTCGCCGCCGTGGACCCAGTCGTTGCCGGAATCGCCAAAGACCGTGTCCCGGCCGTCGCCGCCCCACAGGTCATCGTCGCCGCCGCCGCCTTCGAGACGGTCATCGCCGTTCTGACCGGCCATCTGATTCGCCTTTCCGTCCCCGCTCAGCTCATCATCGTAAGCGGAGCCGATCAGGTTTTCGAAGCCGCTGATCCAGTCCTCATCGTCAGCGCCGACCTGCGCAACGCCGGTCTCGAGGCTGACCGTAACCGCCGCAGCCGCAGACTCGAAGGCAAGCACGTCGGTGCCGCTGCCGCCATCGAGGCTGTCCCCGCCGGCGCCGCCGTCGATCCAGTCATCGCCGTCGCCGCCGAACACCACGTCGGGGCCGCCGCCGGCCTTGACGGTATCATTTCCGGCCAGGGCATCGATCACGTCGATGCCGTCGGTTCCCGTCAGTTCATCATCGCCTGGGGTGGCGTTGCTCGGACCGGTCACACCGAAATCGACGCCGGCAAGGGTCTCACCGTCGCCGACGGCGAACAGCTGCCCGTCGTCCAACTCGGGCGCGTTCACCGCTGAGGCGGCATTGAGACGGCCGCCGGAAGCGGTTTTTCCCGCAAGCGCCTCGACCGGATCGACGTCTGCGAGCAGGATGTCCTTCACCTCCGCGGCGGTCAGCCCGGGGTTGGCGCTGAGCACCAGCGCAGCGGCACCACTGACGTGAGGGGTGGCCATCGATGTGCCGCTCTTATGCCCATAGCTGCCGCCGGGGACGGTGCTGAGAATGCCGGAGCCGGGCGCCCCCAGGTCCACGGTACTCACCCCGTAGTTGGAGAAGCCGGCGAGGTTGTCGTTGTGGTCGGTCGCCGCAACGGAAATGATGTTGTCCAGATCGTAGGCGGCCGGGTACGAGCCGACCTGATCGGTGTTGCGGCCGTCGTTGCCCGCGGCGGCGATGAACAGGCTCCCCGCGGCGCCGGCGGCGGCTATGGCATTGTACAGTGCGTGAGAGAAAACACTGTCGATACTCCAGCTGTTGCTGGTGATCCTCGCCCCCATCTGCGTGGCATAATCGATGGCTGCGACAGCTTTGGAGACCGTGCCCGAGCCGGAGGCGTTCATGAATTTGAGCGCCATGATTTCCGCCTGCGGGGCGACGCCGGCAACGCCGATGCCGTTGCCGGCTTCCGCGGCGATGGTGCCGGCGACGTGGGTGCCGTGGCCGTTATCGTCGAACGGGTCGTTGTCGTTGTTGTAGAAATCCCAGCCATGGATGTCGTCGACGTAGCCGTTGCCGTCGTCGTCGACGCCGTTGCCGGCGATTTCGCCCGGGTTGACCCAGATGTTGTTTTTGAGATCCGGGTGGGTGGTGTCGACGCCGGTGTCGATCACGCCGACGACGACCCCGGCGCCGGTGCTGACGGTCCAGGCTTCCGGCGCGTCAATGTCCGCATCGGCGGTCCCGCCGGTCTGGCCGGTGTTGTCCATCGCCCAGAGCTGGTCGAACCGGTCATCGTCGGGGGAGGCGACCAGCGACGTTGCACCGGCCGACGTCAGGATCCAGTTGGCCTCGGCGAATGCGACCAGCGGGCTCGCCTCGCAGGCGGCGATGACGTCGGCGAGATCGCCCTCGACCCGGATGTGGTGGAGGGTCCCCGACAGAATTGAGGCGACCCGCTCCGCCCCAAAGCCGGCCAGAAAGGCATCCGCGGCGGCCGGGTCCGTGCCGTCGGCAAAGCAGACGAGCAGTCCGTCGGCCTCTTCGGCTGTGATCGCCGGGCCCTCGTCCGCGGTGGCCTCGTCAACGGCGGTGGTGATGACCACCGGACTGCCGGAGCTCTGCCCCTGCGCGGGGGACGGCGAAGGGAAGCCGCCCGTCGCGCCACGCTCCGCGTCGGTGAGGCCGGCATCGCCATTGCCGGCCTCGGGATAGGTCTGCCACCAGTCGCCGTGATCCTCGGGAACCCGCTGGCGAACCGCGTAGCTGCCCGCCTCCAGGCCGGTGAACGCGTAGCTGCCATTGGCCCCAGTGGTGACGCTTTGCTCGCCGGGATCGAGACGGTCGTTGCGGTTGTCGTCGATATACACCGTCCAGCCGGCCAGCCCTGGCTCACCGGGATCGTGGACCCCGTCAGCGTCCAGGTCATAGCGCACGGTACCGGTGATGCTGGCAAGCCGGCTGCTGGCGCCGGCATCGCCATCCTCTGCTCCGCTGGTCGCGTCCACACCGATCCCGATGGGCAGGCCGGCCATCCCGGCCGGGCTCGGGGTGCTTCCCGCGGCAAAGCCGTCGCCCATAAAAACATCCGCGGCGGTGAACCCGGGATCGACCCTGACAAGCCCGTTTGCCGCAGCAGCAGCACCCGGATCGGGGGCCTCGGCGACCGCAAGCCTGGGACCGTCCTCCCGGCCGGGATGGGAAACCTCATCATCGTCCGGCATCGCCGTCCCGGCACCGGGGACTCCGGCACGGTCATCGGCGAGCGGGTAGCCGGCACCGGCCCGCCAGGACGCAAGGCCGAAGGCAGCCGGCGCCGCAGCGACCAGCGGCTGCAGCGCCATTGCCGCCGGCAAGGGCTCCAAGCATATCTCCTCCGCCAGCGCCATTTCCACAAACAGGGACGAATTTCCATGCGTTTGGGTCAGAGTAAGAAGCGGTTTGTGTACAAATATTTTCGCCGTGGACTCCAATCGCGACATTACGGCGTCTCCAGTCTGTCAGTCATGCTCACGTTCACACAGGCGCGGAAAAGCCGTAAGATCACTAGCCCATAAAGGTTAAGAACGGCTTTCCCTGCCGGAAAGCCCTCGCAATCTGTCGAAATATGATAATTATTCCGAAAAATCAAGTGAAAACTCTCTCAATTCATCCGGTTGTTTACCGGCAACACGGGATACCGGCCAATATCGGCAGTCGCTTAACGATAGAGCCGTTGCTGTTCAGACCGACGCGCTGAGGGAAGCCGACACTCGTCGGCCGTTCATCCAAGCCGAGACTTTGGCTGTTCCTGCGCCCAGGGAGGCTGCCGGGCCCTTATAGCCGCGGATCGCGGCGCGATCACGACGCCGGTCAAGCCGGGGCGATCAATTTCCCCCTGCCTTCCGGTCGGATTGCCGTTAGGATGCCAACGACCCCGACGCGGCGGAGCGGGCGATGTTCATCAGCTTCTTTCTCGAGCTCAAGCGCGCGCGGCTGCCGGTCAGCCTGCGCGAGTACCTCACTCTGATCGAGGCGATGGCGGCCGGACTCGCCGCCTACTCGGTGGACGATTTCTACTATCTGTCTCGTGCCACGCTGGTGAAGGACGAGACCAACCTGGACAAGTTCGACCGGGTCTTCGGTCAGGTGTTCAGGGGGCTGGAGCCGCCGGAACCCGGCGAGACCCATGAAATCCCCGAAGAGTGGCTCCGGAAAATCGCTGAGAAGCATCTGAGCGAGGAGGAAAAGGCGCTGATCTCGTCCCTCGGCGGCTGGCAGGAGCTGATGGACACGCTGCGCCGCCGCCTGGAGGAGCAGAAGGGGCGGCACCAGGGCGGCAGCAAGTGGATCGGCACGGCCGGCACTTCGCCGTTCGGCGCCTGGGGCTACAATCCCGAAGGGGTCCGGATCGGCCAGTCGGAAAGCCGGCACCGCCGCGCCGTCAAGGTCTGGGACAAGCGCGAATTCCGCAATCTCGACGATACTGCAGAGCTCGGTACCCGGACCATCAAGGTGGCGTTACGCCGGCTGCGCCGCTTCGCCCGCGACGGGGCAGCCACCGAGCTGGACCTGCCGGGGACCATCTCGGCGACGGCCCGGCGCGCCTATCTGGACGTCCAGATGCGGCCCGAGCGCCACAACGCCGTCAAGGTGCTGCTGTTCCTGGACGTGGGCGGCTCCATGGAGCCCTACGTGCGGCTCTGCGAGGAGCTGTTCTCGGCTGCGCGCTCCGAGTTCAAGCACCTGGAGCACTTCTATTTCCACAACTGCCCCTATGAGCGGGTGTGGCGCGACAACCGCCGTCGTCATACGGAGGGGGTGCCCACCCTCGATGTCCTCCACACCTATCCCCACGACTACAAGGTGGTCTTCGTCGGCGATGCCTCGATGAGCCCCTATGAACTTCTCTACCCTGGCGGCAGCGTCGAGCACTGGAACGAGCTCCCGGGTCAGGCGTGGCTGGAGAAGCTTCTGTCGGTCTATCCGAAAGCCGTCTGGCTTAACCCGGTGGAAGAGGCCTGGTGGCCGATGACCCGTTCGATCCAGATGATCCGCCAGATCCTCGGTGAGCGGATGTTTCCGCTCACCCTCGATGGCCTCGACCGGGCCATGCGCAGCCTGAGCCGGTAGACCGTCCCGGGCCACCGTTCCCGCCTTTGCATCGCAACGGCGTTGCGCCTATTTACAAGGCCGAAAGGCCGCAAGAGAATATTGGACATTCGTTCGCTGTGGATTGCCGTTTGGATCCGCGGCTCCGGCGCGGACTCAGCGGATCCGACAGCCAAAGGAGAGCTCCCATGGGACTGCGCATCAACGACCAAGCCCCCGACTTCACCGCTGAGACCACCGAAGGCCCGATCCGGTTCCACCATTGGATCGGCGACGGCTGGGCGATCCTGTTCAGCCACCCGAAGGACTTCACCCCGGTCTGCACCACCGAGCTCGGCTACATGGCCGGGATCAAGGAGGAGTTCGAAAAACGCAACTGCAAGATCCTCGGCCTCAGCGTCGATCCGATCGACAACCACAGCAAGTGGGCTAAGGACATCGAGGAGACCCAGGGTCACGCCGTCAATTACCCGCTGATCGGCGATCCGGAGCTCAAGGTCGCCAAGCTCTACGACATGCTGCCCGCCGACGCCGGCGACACCGCGGAGGGCCGCTCCCCCGCCGACAACGCCACGGTGCGCACGGTGTTCCTGATCGGCCCGGACAAGAAGATCAAAATGAACCTGACCTATCCGATGAGCACCGGGCGGAACTTCGACGAGGTCCTGCGCGTCCTCGATTCCTGCCAGCTCACCGCCAGGCACAGCGTCGCCACCCCGGCGAACTGGCGCGCCGGTGATGACGTCATCATCGTCCCGTCCTTGTCCGACGACGCGGCGAAGGAGAAGTTCCCCGGCGGCTGGAAAACCCTCAAGCCCTACCTCCGGATCGTGCCTCAGCCTACGGACTGATCTGGCGACCGGCAAACCTCGACGCGGCGGCCAAGCCATGCTAACAGCCGCCGCGGCGGGAGCACGGCGCCCCGCCGTCGCAAAGAGGGCCGGGGCATGAAGTTTTTTGTCGACACCGCCGACCTGGACGAAATCCGCGACCTGGCGGCTGCCGGCCTGATCGACGGTGTCACCACAAATCCGTCGCTGGTTGCCAAGTCCGGCCGCTCATTCCCGGACCTGATCGCCGAGATTTGCGCCGTCGTTCCGGGGCCGGTGAGCGCGGAGGTGGCGGCCACAGACCATGAAACCATGCTCGCCGAGGGTCGCCGGCTGGCGTCGATCGCCGCGAATGTCTGCGTGAAGGTGCCGTTGACCCCTGACGGCCTGAAGACCTGCCGGGCCCTCCGCAGTGAGGGCGTGATGGTCAATGTCACCCTGTGCTTCTCCGCTGCCCAGGCGATCCTCGCCGCCAAGGCCGGGGCCAGCTTCGTCTCGCCGTTCGTCGGCCGTCTCGACGATGTGGGTGAGTCGGGCATGGATCTGATTGGCGATGTGGTGGCGATCTATGCCAACTATCCCGCATTCGAGACGGAGGTGCTGGTCGCCTCCGTGCGCGGTCCTGCGCATGTGGTCGAGGCTGCCAAACTCGGCGCCGAGGTGGCGACCATTCCGCCGGCCGTGCTGCGCCAGCTGTTCAAGCATCCGCTGACCGATCGCGGCCTGGATATCTTTCTCGCCGACTGGGCAAAGACCGGGCAGTCGATCCTCGGCTGACCGGCCTGCGGCGTAGCGCCGGCCGGATCAAATCCACTCCCGTGGAACCGGCCGGGCCAGCAGACCCTCGATGGTGGCATCGAGGTCGGCGCCATGATTGATCACCGCATCGACGGCAGCACAGATCGGCATCTCCACCCCGGCGCGCCGGGCCTGGGCGACCACCGCCGCAGCCGTCGCCACGCCCTCGGCAACGCTTTTCCGCCCGGCAACAATGGCATCGAGCGGCTGGCCCTGGCCGAGACCGATGCCGACCGTGGTGTTGCGCGACTGGGCCGAGGTGGCGGTCAGGACCAGGTCACCGAGACCGGCGAGGCCCATCACCGTCTCCCGCCGGCCGCCGCGGGCAGCGATCAGCCGACCCATCTCGGCGAGTCCGCGGGTGACCACGGCCGCGCGGGCATTGTCCCCGAAGTTGCGGCCGGTGACGATGCCAGTGGCGATCGCCAGCACGTTCTTGACGGCGCCGCCCAATTGCACCCCGATCACGTCGTCGCTGCTGTAGACCCGGAATCGCCGATCGATGAACAGGGCCCCGATCCGGTCGGCCAGATTCAGATCGGTGCTGGCACAGCTCACCGCTGCCGGCAGACCGCGCGCCACCTCGCTGGCGAAGCTGGGTCCTGAGAGCGCCGCGAAGGGGCGACCGGGCAGAACTTCGGCAACCATTTCGGAAATCTGCAACCCGTCGGGAAGCTCCAGCCCCTTCGCGCAACTGACCAAGGGCACCGCTTCCGGCCAGCGCTCGGCTGCAAGCTGAAGGACGGAGCGCAGATATTGGGTCGGCACGACGAGCAGAAGCACGTCAGCGGCGAGAGCCTCATCGAGGTCGCTGGTGGCAGTGATCGCCGGATCCACGCGGATGCCGGGCAAATAGGCGGGATTTTCGCGCGTATTCGTAACCGTCCGGGCGACCTCGGGGTTGTGGGCCCACAACACCGCCTGGTGGCCGCAACGGTGGATGACACACGCAAGGGCCGTGCCCCAGGCGCCACTGCCGATGACCCCGATGCGGAGTGGCGAGGTCACGCTCGCCCCTCGCTGCGGCTAGCGCCGCTGCGCGACCTGCGTGGCGGTCGCTGTGCGGTGAGCAAAGAGCAGCAGGACCAGCCCCGTCATCACCGTTGCCGCCGTTGCCGGCGGTTCAGCGACGGCGAGGAGGCGCGTGTCCGCGGCGATGCTGACCGCCCATTGCGGATTCGCCGCATCGTCGAGAACCGTTGGGAAGTAACCCGGAATGTCCAGGGCGAAGGTCCCGTGGAAGGAGCGGATCCAGTTCGAAAGGCCTGCCGAAGTCAGTCCGAGATTGAGAGGATGGTCGGCCATACCCGGAGGAATATACGGAGAATCGTCATTGGGGTCGTTGCGGAAAAACCCGGCCAGCTCGTCAATAAGGAAGGATTCCGGATGATCCCACCAGAAGGCGCCGTCATGCTCGCCATGGAACCAGGAGACAATTCCCAGACCATCGCCCGCTGCGGCCCAATTAATGGAATTGACCAGATAGCCAAGCGGGCTGTCGTAGTCGTCCGGATTGCTGAAATCCGTCAGGCTGCCGCGATTGTCGCCGCGAACAGTGTGGAAATCGGCATCCGAGCCGCTGATCACGGTGCGATTGCCGCGCGCGCTCGCAATCCCGTCACGATTTGCCAGGATTCCGGTGAAATCCGGCGACGGCAGGCATTCGAAGGTCTGGCAGGCATTGTCGGTCCGCCACTTCTCGCCGCCATGAACGACGAGAACGTCGTAGCCTGTGAAGTCTGGGACATCGTCCGGCTCGAACCAGTCCAGCGACCAGGCAGGGCCGGCGGTGATCGGCGCCGGCGGCAGGAGCCGGGCGTTATCGGCGACCAGCTGAATGCCGTCCCGGTACTCGGAATCCGCAGCAGAGTAGGTGTACCAAAGCACCCGGGTCACCGGGGTCGCCCGGGCCGGCGTCCCGGCCAGGCTCCAGCCAAAGACGCCCGCAACCACCGCCATACCGGCAAACCGCCAGCCGGGAAACAGCCTTTGAGGCCAAAACTGACTAAACAGTCCCATAGGTCCAGTCCCTATCGCATCGTCGTCCCGGGGGACCCGCCCGTCCCGCGAAACGCGGCTTCGCCAAATTTGCCCTCAGTCTACGGGAAAATTAGTCGGTCGACAATTCCACCCGATCGGCAGGGCAAACCGCCTGCGGCTGTGGGCGCTGGCACCGGCTCTGCCGGCCGGCTCCCGACACTCGTGGATCAGGAGCTTGGTCGATCGACCGATTCTTCCCTTGGCAACCAGGCGTAAGGATCCGATCCCCTACGCCTTGATGCCGGCGAAGGCGGCGGCCGGGGCGGCCGGGTCCAGCGGCCAGCGGGGGCGCGGTGCCACGTCCAGCGGATCGGTGAGGCCGAGGCGCAGCCGCTCGATCCCCGCCCAAGCGATCATCGCGCCGTTGTCAGTGCAAAGCCGCTGCGGCGGCGCGATCAGCCGGAGGTTCCGGCGGTTCGCCAGGTCCGCAAGCCGGGCGCGAAGGTAGCCGTTGGCGGCCACGCCGCCAGCCACCACCAGGGTCTCGCTCCGCACCCGATCGAGCGCCCGGCTGGTACGGTCGACCAGCACGTCGCCGGCGGCGGTCTGGAACGCGGCGCACAGCGCGGCAACATCGCCGTCCCGGAGCGGCCCGGGCGGCAGCGCGTCGATGGCGTGGACCACCGCAGTCTTGAGCCCGGAAAACGAAAAATCGCAGCCGGGCCGGCCGCGCATCGGCCGCGGCAGGGCGAACCTTTCGGGAGCACCCTGCGCCTGCGCTGCCCGGGCCTCCACCGCCGGTCCGCCCGGATAGCCAAGGCCGAGCATTTTTGCGACCTTGTCGAACGCTTCGCCGAGGGCGTCGTCGATGGTGGTGCCAAGGCGGCGGTAGCGGCCGACCCCGCAGACCTCGAGGAGCTGGCAGTGACCGCCGGAGACGAGCAGCAGCAGGTACGGGAACTCAACGTCGTCGGTGAGCCGCGCGGTCAGGGCATGGCCTTCCAGGTGGTTGACCGCGATCAGCGGCGCATCGAGCATGAAGGCGATCGCCTTGGCGGTCATCAGGCCGACGATCACCCCGCCGATCAGTCCGGGCCCAGCCGTGGCGGCAATGCCGTCGACGTCATTAAAGTCCACGCCGGCGGCGTCCAGGGTCCCGGCAATCAGTCCGTCGAGGACTTCCAGATGGGCGCGGGCCGCCACCTCGGGAACGACGCCGGCGTAGGCGCGATGATGGTCGATCTGCGAGGCCAGCCGCTCGGCGAGAATCCGCCGGTCAGCGTCGACTACGGCCACGGCCGTCTCATCGCAACTCGTCTCGATACCGAGAACCATCATCGGGACTTTTCTCCAACCCCGCCGGGATATGGTACACTCTGCCTCGACAGTACCGCGGCGCTGCGTCGCGGCAAACGCCAAGCGGTGCACGGTGCGGCGCCGCCCTGGCAAAGCCGGGTGAGGGTGAGGTGCAGGCTGTGACCCTGCCGCTGCGGATCGGCACCCGCGGCAGTCCGCTGGCCCGGGCCCAGACCGCCGAAACGGTCAGCCGACTGATCGCCGCCCATCGCGAGCTTGCTGCAGAGGGCGCGATCGAGACCGTGGTGATCCGCACCACCGGCGATACCATTGTCGACCGGCCGCTTGCCGATCTGGGCGGCAAGGGCCTGTTCACCCGGGAGATCGACGACGCCCTGCTCGCCGATGCCATCGACCTTGCCGTTCATTCCATGAAAGACGTTCCGACCCGGGTTCCCGAGGGGATGACGCTCGCGGCCCTGTTGCCGCGGGAGGACCCCCGGGATGCCTGGTTCGGCCCGCCGGGCGGCCTTCCAGGGCTCGAGCCCGGGATGATCGTCGGCACGGCATCGTTGCGCCGGGCGGCGCTGATCCGCCATCACCGTCCTGACGTGGCGGTGCAGCCGCTGCGTGGCAATGTTCAGACCCGACTGGCCAAGCTGGAGGCCGGCCAGGTCCACGCGACCCTGCTCGCGGTCGCCGGATTGCGCCGGATCGGCCTCGGCCACCTCGCCGTCGAGCCGATCCCGCCGGACATGATGCTCCCGGCGGTGGCCCAGGGCGCCATCGGGGTGACCTGCCGGACTGCCGACGGCCCCCGGCTGCGGCTGCTGGCCGCGATCGACGATCCGGAGACCCGCATCCGGATTACCGCCGAACGCGCCATGCTCCTCGCCCTCGACGGCTCCTGCCGGACGCCGATTGGCGGCCTTGCCGAGTTCGTGACCGCCGGCCGGATCCGTCTCTCAGGGCTGGTTGCCCGTCCCGACGGCTCGGAAATCTACGCCGATACCGGCACTGCTGCCGCCGCGGACGCCGAGCGGCTGGGCCTGGAACTCGGCCTCGGCCTCCGGTCGCGGGCACCGACCGACCTCTTCGCCTGGGGCAACGGGTGAACCGGCCGCGCGCCCTGATCACCCGGCCCCGTCCCGACGCCGAACCGCTTGCGGATCGCCTGGCCGGCCTCGGCATCACCCCGGTGATCGAGCCGATGATGGAAGTGAGCGTTCTCGACGGCCCGCCGCTCCCCTGGGCGGGCGTCCAGGCCGTTGCGCTGACCAGCGCCAATGGCGCGCGGGCGCTGGCAATCCGGGACGAACGTCGCGATTTGCCGGTCTTCGCCGTCGGTGAGGCGACCGCCCGCACCGCCCGGGATCTCGGCTTCAGCGCCGTGGAAAGTGCCGGCGGGGACCTGGAGACGCTGGCGTCGCTGATCGTCCGGCGGCTGGACCCTGTGGCCGGCGCTATTCATCACGTCGCCGGTCTCACCGTCGCCGGGGATCTGTCCGGCCGCCTGGAGGCAGCCGGATTCCGATGCGAACGGGTGACACTGTATGACGCCCGGCCAGTGCCGCAACTGACGGCGCCGACCGTCCACATGCTTGCCGAAAACCGGTTTTCCGCCGTGCTGCTGTTCTCACCGCGTACGGCCGGCCTGTTCGCCGGGCTCGTGAATGCCGCCGGGGTCGCCGACGCCTGCCGCCGGCTGATCGCCCTTTGCCTCAGCGACCGGGTCGCTGCCGCCGCTGCCCGGCTGGTCTGGCGACAGGTCGCCGTCGCCGCCCGTCCGGATCAGGAGGCGATGATCGCCCTTGCCCGCAACCGGCTGCGGACCGCCTGAGGCCGGGATTTTGTCTCCCCAACCCTGTCCTTTCCCTGTACTGTCGCTCGGGCGCTCAAAGCGCCGTCCAGGCAAGGGGATAGGCCAGGCAAGGGGATAGGAATGACCGGAGACGACAAGAAAGAGCCGGACAAGCCCGCAACCGGGCCCGAAGCAAAGTCCACACCCTCTGAAACGGCCAGTCGGGCCGCGGCGACGGGAAGGAGCAGCGGGCCGGCGAAATCGTCGGCGCCGGTGACCGGCAGTAGCGCCGCAAAGGCCGGCGAAACGCCCGGAGGGCCGGGGGAAAAAGCCGCGGCGGGGGGCGGGAAGGCCGCAGGCACCGGAACGGATCCGGCAAAAGCGCCCTCACCCGCCGCTCCCTCGGCCGCTGCGGCTGCACCCGTTGCACCGCCGAGACCGGCGGGCGCCATCCCTCCCGGGACCAGAACGGCTGCTGCCGCCGGCACCGGGACGAAGGAAGGGGAGACGAAAAGCAGCGGCAGTACCACCGCTGCCGGGCCGGCCTCGCAGAGCCCGGCCGCGGCGGGCGCCGGCAAGACCCCGCCCCCGTCTGCGCCACCGCCGCCGGCCAAGGGCGGCGGCTTCTGGTCCGGCGTGCTCGGCGCGATCGTGGTCGTTCTCATCGTCCTTGCCGGCGGTTATTTCAGCCGGGCGTTCTGGTGGCCCGGGATAGCACCCGCCTTGGACGAGACCGTCGCCGATCTTCCGGCCGTCGAGGACCTGCAGTCGCGGCTCGGACTGCTGGATAACCGGGTAAGCGGGCTCGATGAGCGCGCTGGCGACCTGGCAAGCGGACAGTCCACCCTGCAGTCGACCGTCACCGCGTCCCTCGAGGAGCTGCGCTCGCGTGCCAGCCAGCAATCCGAGTCTCTGAGCGCACTTCAGGGCGCGAGCCGCGCGCTTCAGGATCAGATCGCCGCGGTCACCGAGCGGGTCACCGCGCTTGAGGAGTTGCTTGAGGCCCTGCGCGAGACCGAGCCGGCGATCACCGCCGCCAGGGACGACGCCACCGCCGCGCTCGCCGAACGGATCCGCCGGCTGGAAACCCAGGCCGCTCTTCTTGCTCAGATCGACAAGCACGACGATCAGCTGAGCGAGCAGGCCGACCGGCTCAATGCCATGGCTGCCCGGTTCGACGAACTGAGCGACGTCTCCAGCCAGATCGAGCGCATCGAGGTCCTCGAAGCGGCCGTGAACGACCTTCAGGCGCGGGCGGTCTCCGCGCAGCAGGCCGCCGTCGATGCCGCCGCGGTCGCCGCCGCGGTCGCCGAGTTGCGGGAGAAACTCACCTCCTCCGCACCCTTTGCCGCCGAACTGGAGCGTTTCAAGGCGGCGCTGCCCGAAGACCAGAGCCTCGCGGAAGCCGCTCAGGCGATCGAACCCTACGCCTCGTCCGGCATCCCAACGTTCGCCGCCCTCTACCGGAAACTGCCGGAGGTTGCCGAGGGGGTCATTCAGGCCGACGCCAAAGTCGAAGGCGATGACTGGTCGGCGACCGCTGTCAACGACCTGATGTCACTACTGACAATTCGCAAAACCAAAGAGGCGAGCGGCGTCCACAGCGACCTGACCGACGCCGAGGACGCGATGGCGCAAGGGGACCTTGCCTCGGCGGTTGCCGCCCTGGAACGGATCGACGAGGCGCAGACCCCGCAACTCGAGGCCTGGATCAAGGATGCCAGGGCGCGGCTCGCCGCCGAGCGCCTGCTCTCACGGTTGCAGCTCTACGCCGTGTCGCTGAGCGCGGCACAGGGGGGCTGAACCGATGGTCCGCTGGCTCGTTTCCTTCCTCGCCCTGACCATTCTCGCCTGGCTGCTCTGGCAGGCCGGCGGCGCCGGGCCCGGCCAGGTGCTGCCCGACTATCAGGACCAGACCACGCTGCTGGTGACCATCGGCGTGGTCGTCGCCCTCGGCATTTTTGCGGTGTTCCTGGCACCGGTTGCGCCGTGGCTGCTGGTCTTTCTGGGACTGGGGCTTGTCGCCCTGGTGGTTCGCCAACTGGCGCTCAACCCCGGTGAGCTGACCATCGACTGGCAGGGCTATGTGATCACCACCTCAGTTGCCTTCGCCATCGCCGTGCTGGCGGTGGCGGCGGTGTTGATCGCGCTCCTCTATCGCTTCTGGCTCGCCGTCATGCATGGCCCGTCTGAGCTCGGCCGCAGCGTCCGCGATCGCCGCCGCAAGCAGGGCCTGCAGGCGCTCAGCCGCAGTCTGGTGGCGATCGCCGCGGGCGATGCCGAGACCGCCCAGCGGCAGATTGAGCGGACCGGCGATCTGCTCGACGATGCGCCTTTGACCATGCTGCTCTCGGCCCAGGTGGCTCAGCTCAAGGGCGACGAACAGGCGGCGGAACGCTATTTCTCGCAGCTGGCTGAAAAGCCGTCGACGGCTTTCCTTGGTCTCCGCGGTCTGCTCACCCAGGCGATGAAGCGGGGTGATCACGACGAGGCCCTCACCCTCGCCCGCCGCGCTCACCGCATCAATCCCAAGAGCGAATGGCTGGTCTCGACCCTTTACGAGCTACAGAAGCGGGCCGGTCAGTGGACCGAAGCTGAGAGCACCCTCGACGAAGCCGTGCGCCTCCGGCTGATCCCGGCGGAGGACGCGAAGGCTCAGCGCAGTGCGATCCGCCATGCCCAGAGCCTGCAGACCGGTGGTAGCGAGGCGACAAAATGGGCGGAGAAGGCCTACAAGGCCGATCCGGCCAATGTGGATGCAGCGATCCGCTGGGCGGACCTGCTGATCGCCGCCGGCCGGCACAGCAAGGCCGCCGGGGTGATCGAAACCGCCTGGGAACGCCAGCCCTCACCGGAGCTCGCCGAGGTCTACTGGCGGGCCCGCAAGGTTCAGGACGACCGCGGCCAGTTCGATGCGGCCAGGCGCCTCGCCCAGCGCAAGCCCCGTGACGCCGAGAGCCAGTTGCTGGTTGCCGCCGCAGCGATCGGCGCCAGGCAGTGGGCAGCCGCCCGCACGAGCCTGGAGCCGCTGGCAGCCGGGGAACAGCCATCGGCCCGGGTCTGCCGGCTGATGGCGGAACTGGAGGAAGGCGAACGCGGCGATCTGGTCAAGGCGCGCGAATGGCTGATGCGGGCGACTGCCGGAGAATATGGCGCCCATGCCGGCGTCCCGCCGCCCGAGCCGATCGATATCACCCCGAAGGCGGCCCGGGCGGGCGGCGCTCAGGATCGCCAGAACCGCGCCGGCACCGGGGGCGGTGATAAGGGCTCGGAGCAGGCAGGCGGCAACGCCCCTGCCGGTGAGCCGGAAAAATCCGGTACTCCCGGCTCAGCGGACAAGGCCAGAGGCGCAGACAAGGCCACGGCAGCCTGACTGGCGAGGGCGGTGCGGGCCGCGGCTCCCGGGACCGGGGCGGCGACATTGACGCCCCGGGTGGCCGGGCGGTATAGGGTCAGCTTCGCAGCCGAAGTAGCTCAGGGGTAGAGCAACTGATTCGTAATCAGTAGGTCCGCGGTTCAAATCCGCGCTTCGGCACCATAAAAATCAAAGGGTTGGCGGTTTGGTAGCGGAGAAGGAGCTTCTCCAGGGAGCACATAGGAAGCACGGTTTCAGGATCTTGCTCCTGCTCGTGAGGGCTCGGCACCGAGGTCCGAGCTGGGTTTCAGCAGTCCGCAAAACCTCCGGCTGAATCGGCGCCGCTCGGGCATCTGACGCGCGCATCGTCTGGGGCCTGCGCCGGCTCAGCCCTGTGGTAGCCTCGTCAGGTTATGGCCGCGAAGCCGGCGAAGCGTATCGCGGTCCCAGCCGCACAGAACGCCGGCGCGACGGCCGCCAACGCGTTCGGCCTCCTCATTGCAAAAGTGAGGACCCTCGCCAAGCCGGGTCCCAACGCCTTTGGCAGAGTTTTCGCCCGGCGCGATGATGGCGGACGCTCCGGTTTTGCGGAGTGCGACCGGTCGGGGCATCCCGTTCCCGGCATTTCGGCACGTTTCGTTCGACGTGGTCTTGCAGACCGCGGCAACCTTGAACGGCCCGGGTCGACGACCGGCGCCGCCAGGAGCCGACCCGGCTCACTCCTCCTGGAAGAACTCGACCGGTTTGGCGCCGAGGGCGTCGGCGCGTTTTTCGAGCGTGTCGACGGTGGCGGCGTTTTCCGAGCGCTCGATCATGCCGAC
>CAYVUM010000060.1:0-22404 GCA_964454795.1 uncultured Rhodospirillaceae bacterium | reverse complement strand
TGATGATGTCCATGGTCGCCATGGCGAGCCCGGCGCCGTTGACCATGCAGCCGATCGAGCCGTCGAGCTTGATGTAGTTGAGGTCGTGGCGGGCGGCTTCCAGCTCCGACGGGTCCTCCTCAGACTCGTCGCGCAGTTCCTCGATGTCCTTGTGCCGGAACAGCGCGTTGTCGTCGAAGTTCATCTTGGCATCGAGCGCGATGACATCGCCCGCGCCGGTGACCACCAGCGGGTTGATCTCCACCAGGCTGGCATCCAGCTCACTGAAGGCCTTGTACATGCCGAGAACAAACTTAACGCACGCGCCGACCTGCTTGCCTTCCAGGCCGAGGCCGAAGGCGACCTTGCGGGCGTGGAACGGCAGGATGCCGGTTGCCGGATCGATGGTGACCTTGATGATCTTCTCGGGCGTCTCGGCGGCCACCTTCTCGATGTCCATGCCACCCTCGGTGGAGGCCATGATGGTCACGTTGGCCGAGGCCCGGTCGATCTGGATCGACATGTACAGCTCGCGCTGGTTGTCGCAGCCTTCCTCGATGTAGACCCGGTGGACCTCCTTGCCCTGCGGGCCGGTCTGGTGGGTGACCAGGGTCATGCCGAGCATCGCCTTGGTCTGTTCGATCACGTCCTCGATCGACTTGACCACCTTGACGCCGCCCCCCTTGCCGCGGCCGCCGGCATGGATCTGGGCTTTCACAACCCACACCGGACCGCCCAGCTTCTTGGCGGCCGTTTCCGCCTCCGGTCCGGTGTAGACGACCTCACCCCGCGGCACGGCAACGCCGTAGCGGGCGAGTAACTGTTTCGCTTGGTACTCGTGGATGTTCATAGAGTCCCCACTTCCCTGGACTGCACAGCGGGCTGCCGGCGTCGCGCCGGCGCCCGGTCGGCCGGCCCCGCGGCCGGTCGGCTTACATCATGCTCTTGGCGACCTCGATCAGCGAACGGACGGCGTTGATCGAATGGTCGAGCATCCCCTGTTCGGCTTCGTTCAGCTCGATCTCGATGATCCGTTCCACGCCGCCGGCGCCAAGCACCGTCGGCACGCCGACGTAGAGACCATCGAGACCGTAGGCTCCCTGCACATAGGCGGCGCAGGGCAGGACCCGCTTCTTGTCCTTGAGGTAGGCTTCGGCCATCTCGATCGCCGAGGTGGCCGGCGCGTAGAAGGCCGAGCCGGTCTTGAGCAGGCCGACGATCTCCGCACCGCCGTCGCGGGTCCGCTGGACGATCTGATCCAGCTTCTCCTGGGTGGTCCAGCCCATCTTGACCAAGTCCGGCAGCGGGATGCCGGCCACTGTGGAGTAGCGGACCAGCGGCACCATGGTATCGCCGTGGCCGCCGAGCACGAAGGCGGTCACGTCCTCCACCGACACCCCGAACTCCATGGCCAGGAAGGTACGGAAGCGGGCGGAGTCGAGCACCCCGGCCATGCCGCAGACCATGTGGTGGGGCTGGCCGGTGACCTCCCGCAGCACCCAGACCATCACGTCGAGCGGGTTGGTCACGCAGATTACGAACGCATCCGGGCAGTACTGCTTGATGCCGGCGCCGACCGCCTGCATCACCTTGACGTTGGTGCCGACCAGATCGTCGCGGCTCATCCCCGGCTTGCGCGGCACCCCGGCGGTGACGATGACCACGTCCGAGCCGGCGATGTCGGCGTAGTCCTGGGTGCCGATCAGGCTGACGCTGACCTCGTCCACGGGGGTCGACTGGTACAGATCGAGGGCCTTGCCCTGGGGCATGCCTTCGGCGATGTCGAACAGCACGATGTCGCCGAGTTGCTTCAGTGCGCACAGGTGCGCGAGCGTTCCGCCGATATTGCCGGCGCCGATCAACGCGATCTTCTTTCTCGCCATGGACCTCCCCCCATGTCTGGGACAACATGCCGGGTCGCGGATGCTGTCTCGGTTGATGGAATTGCCATGCGGTTTGCACTACCGCAGTGCAACATTCAGACAGGTTTTCTAGCCCGGATCAACCCCATCCGCAAGCGCCGCCGGCCCCGGAGGCAGGGGGGAGAGCGTGCCGGCCAGCGGCGAGGGGAGACGGGCGGTGCGAAGCCGGCGGACCGTGCCGGTCAGGACACGTGCTCGGTGCCCATGTACGCCTCGCTGCGCATCTCGTGCAGGCGCGAGACGGTGCGCTCGAACTCGAAGGCGCCGTCGCCCGCGGGATAGAGCTCTTCGGGTGGGGCGTCCGCCGAGCAGATCAGCTTGACGTGATGCTCATACAGCGTGTCGATCAGGGTGACAAACCGCTTGGCCTGGTCGCGCTTCGCCGCCGAAAGCCGGGGAATCCCCGGCATCACCAGCACATCGTACTTGCCGGCGATCGCCAGGTAATCGGCCGGGCCGAGCGGCCGGGCACAGAGATCCTCGAACCGCGTGAAGGCGATGTCGTCGGAGGCGCGGGGGATCTCCAGCCTGCGGCCGTGGACGACCAGCGTCTCGGCGCGCACGTCGGCGCCGTGGGTGAGCTGGCGGAAGTACCGGTCGAGCCGCGCATCGCTTTCCGGGCCCACCGGGGTTAAGTAAACGTCCATCAGCCGCAGGCTCTCCAGCCGGTAGTCGATCCCGGAATCGAGATGCAGAACGTCAAGACGCTTCTCGATCAGGTCGATGAACGGCAGGAACAACTCCCGCTGCAGCCCGTCCTTGTAGAGGTCGCGGGGCGGGCGGTTGGACGTGGTGACGATAACCACCCCGAACTCGAACAGTGCCGCGAACAGTCGGCCGAGGATCATCGCATCGGCGATGTCCAGCACCTGCAACTCATCGAAGCAGAGCAGCCAGGCTTCGGCGGCGATCCGCCGTGCCACCTCGGCGACGATGTCGTCGTCGGCCCGGTCGCCCTTCCTGCGGCCGCCGCGCGAGAGGTCGGTGAAGCGCAGCCGCACCGACTGCAACTCGCGCTGCACCTCCTGCATGAACGCGTGGAAATGGACCCGGCGTTTGCGCGCCACCGGTGCGGCGCGGAAGAAGATGTCCATCAGCATCGACTTGCCGCGGCCGACCCCGCCGTAGATGTAGAGACCCTGGGGCGGCTCGGCGCGGCGGCGGGCGAGCCCGAACCGCGCCTTCCAGCCGCTCGGACCGCCATAGGGATCATAGCCCTGAAGGGCGTGGTGCAGGCTCTCGAGCTTCTCCGCCGCCAGCGCCTGCCCGGGGTCGGAGCGCAGTTCGCCGCTGGCGAGGCGGGCGCGGTAGTAGGCGAGCGGTCCCTCCGACATGCTGTCCGGCCGTGATGTTGCGGCTGCGAAGATGCCAGCCTAGTCATGCCCTGGCGGGTTTGTAAAGCGGCGGGGGTGGCCGGCGGTGGCTCTGGCCGCCGGCGACGTCGCCGGCGGCCATCCCTATATTCAGGTCATGTTCGAGACCTTCTCCGCGACGGTGATCGACAGCGAAGGGCCGCTGCGGCTCGGCGCCTTCCTCGGTGTGCTGGCCGTGATGCTGCTTGCCGAGATGCTCTGGCCGCGCCGCCAGCGGGTGGCCGGGCGCTCCGGGCGCTGGTTCGGCAATCTCGGCATCGTCATCGTGGATGCGGCGATCGTCCGCCTGCTGTTCCCGCTGGCGGCGGTCGGCGCCGCGGCCGTCGCGGCCGAACAGGGATGGGGGCTGTTGCATGTCGTCCCGTCGCCCGCCTGGCTGGCCTTCGCGGTCAGCCTCGTGGTCCTCGACCTGGCGATCTGGGCCCAGCACTGGGTGTTCCACCACGTGCCCCTGCTCTGGCGGCTGCACCGCATGCACCACACCGATGTGGACATCGATGCGACCACGGCGCTGCGCTTCCATCCCCTGGAAATCGCCTTATCGATGCTCTTGAAGATGGCGCTGGTCCTCATCCTCGGTGCGCCGGTCGCCGCGGTCATCCTGTTTGAGCTGATCCTGAACGGAATGGCGATGTTCAACCATGCCAACCTCCGGCTGCCGGCCGGCGCCGAGCGGCTGTTGCGGGCGCTGGTGGTCACCCCGGACATGCACCGGGTCCACCATTCGATCCACGCCGACGAGACCGACAGCAACTTCGGCTTCAACCTGTCGCTGTGGGACCGGCTGTTCGGCACCTACCGTCCGGCGCCCCGTGACGGCCACGAGGGCATGACCATCGGCCTCGAGATCTTCCGCGCGCCCGCCGAGACCCGCCTCGACCGGCTGCTGCTCCAGCCGTTCCGCAGGCCATGACCGACCCGGGCCACACCAATGCCCGGGCTCCGCGGTGCATCGCCCTGCTTGGCGTTCCCCTGGAGGCCGGTGCGCCGGCCCGCGGTGCGGCCATGGGCCCGGCAGCGCTGCGCACCGCCGGACTCCGCGAAGCGCTCGTCCGGCTCGGCCATCAGGTTGAAGACCATGGCGACAGCGCCCCCGTGCCCGGGGCCGGCGATGCTGCGCCCGAAGGCCCGGGGCAGGTGCGCAACGCCGCAGAGATCGCCGCCTGGGCGCGCGCCATCGACCGCCGAGCCGGAGCGATCTTCGCCGAGGGAGCCATTCCAGTGTTCCTTGGCGGCGATCACAGCTTTTCCATGGGCAGTGTCAATGGCATCGCCCGGGCCTGCCGTCACGCGGGCCGGGAACTGCACGTGCTCTGGCTCGACGCCCATGCCGACTTCAACACCCCGGCGACCTCGCCCACCGGCAATGCCCACGGCATGCCGCTCGCGTTTCTGTGCGGCGAAGAGGGGTTTGACTGGGTGCTGGATCGCGGCGACCGGCTGCCCCTCGATCCCCGGCGGGTCACCCTGCTCGGCATCCGTTCCACCGACCAGGAGGAACGCCGGTTGCTCCGCGACCGCGGGCTCGGGGTCATCGACATGCGGCTGATCGACGAGTTCGGCGTCTCCCACATGATGCGCCGCTACCTGGAAATGGTCAGCGAACGCGGCGGGATTGTGCATGTCAGCTTCGATGTGGATGTGCTCGATCCAGCCGTCGCGCCGGCGGTGGGAACCGCCGTGCCCGGCGGCATCACCTACCGCGAGGCGCATCTGATCCTGGAAATGCTCGCCGACAGCGGCCTCGTGGTATCCGCGGACGTTGCCGAACTCAATCCTTTCCTCGACGATCGGGGGCGAACGGCCTGCGTGCTGGTCGAGCTTATCGCCAGCCTGTTCGGCCAGACCGTGTTCGACCATCCGATCGAGCCGCGCTGGACGGTCTGAGCCGGCTGGCCATGGCGGAGGCACGGGCAAGAACGCAGCAGCGGCCGGCACCAGCGGCCGCCAGGGACGGAAAGGGACCCGGAGATGAGCCGGCCGGTCAGCGACTTCATCGCCGCCGAACACCAGCTCGGCGCCCACAACTACAAGCCCATTGATGTCATCCTCTGCCGCGGCGAGGGGGTTTGGGTGTGGGACGTGGACGGCAACCGCTACCTGGACTGTCTGTCGGCGTACTCGGCGGTCAACCAGGGCCATTGCCACCCGCGCATCCTCGAAGCGATGCTCAGACAGGCAGGCACCCTCACTCTGACCTCGCGGGCGTTCCGCAACGACCAACTCGCCTGCTTCTACGAAGATCTCGCCGCGCTCACCGGCGCCCACAAGATTCTGCCGATGAACAGTGGTGCCGAGGCGGTGGAGTCGGCGATCAAGGCGGTGCGCAAGTGGGGCTACGAAGTCCGCGGCGTGCCCGAGGACCAGGCCGAGATCATCATCTGCGCCGACAACTTCCACGGCCGGACGATCGCGATCGTCGGCTTTTCCACTGATCCCGGCGCCCGGGGCGGCTTCGGGCCGTTCGCCCCCGGCTTCTCGGTGGTACCGTTCGGCGACGCCGACGCCTTCGCCGGGTCGATCACGCCGAACACGGTCGGCTTCCTGGTCGAGCCGATCCAGGGCGAGGCGGGGGTGATCATTCCGCCGCCGGGATACTTCGCCCGGGTCCGCGACCTGTGCAGCGCCAACGGTATCACCCTGATCCTCGATGAGATCCAGACCGGCCTCGGCCGCACCGGCAAGTTGCTCGCCGAGGAGCATGAAGGCATCGAGGCCGATGTGACCCTGGTTGGCAAGGCGCTGTCCGGCGGCTTCTATCCGGTCTCGGCGGTACTCTCCAACTCGGAGGTGCTGGGCGTGCTCAAGCCCGGTCAGCACGGGTCCACTTTCGGCGGCAACCCGCTCGCCTGCGCGGTCGCCCGCGCCGCCCTCAAGGTGCTGGTCGAGGAAGGAATGATTGAGAATGCTGCCGTGCAGGGCGGTCGCTTCAGGCAGGGCCTGGAGAGCATCCGTGCCAACGCCATCAAGGAGGTGCGCGGCCGCGGTCTGATGCTGGCGATCGAACTCTGGCCGGAGGCCGGCGGGGCGCGCCGCTACTGCGAGGCTCTGCGCGGGCGCGGGGTGCTCGCCAAGGACACCCACGAGCACGCGATCCGGATCGCGCCGCCGCTGGTGATCACCGCCGACCAGGTGGACTGGGCGGTGGAGCAGTTTGCCGCCGTGCTCACCGGCCTTGACCCGGTTTCGCCGGTGCACTGACGGGCTCGCAGGCCAAGGGGCGCGACCATGACGATCATCCTCACCCATGTCATCGCCGGCCGTCCCGTGGCCGGCCACTCCGGGCGGCTCGGTCCGGTGTTCGACCCCGCGACCGGGGTGTTGGAGAAAGAGGTGCCGCTGGCCTCGGCTGGCGATGTGAAGGAAGCGGTCGCCGCCGCCGATGCGGCGTTTCCCGAATGGGCCGCGACCCCGCCGCCAATCCGCGCCCGCGTGCTGTTCCGGGTCCGCCAGCTCATCGAGGAGCATCTGGACGAGCTGGTCGCGCTGATCGTCGGCGAGCACGGCAAGGTGCTCGAGGACGCCCGCAGCGAGCTGGCCCGCGGCCTGGAGGTGGTGGAGTTCGCCTGCGGCATCCCGCAGCTGCTCAAGGGCGAGATCACCGAGGAGATAAGCCGGGGCATCGACGGCTGGTCGCTGCGCCAGCCCGTCGGGGTCTGCGCCGGGATCACCCCGTTCAACTTCCCGGCGATGGTGCCGATGTGGATGTGGCCGGTGGCGATCGCCTGCGGCAACACCTTTGTGCTCAAGCCCTCGGAGAAGGTGCCGTCCTGCCCGATCCGGATGGCCGGCCTGCTGCGCGAAGCCGGGCTGCCGGATGGCGTGTTCAACGTCATCCACGGCGACCGCGAGGCCGTCGACGCCCTGCTCGACGATCCCCGCGTCGCCGCAGTCAGCTTCGTCGGCTCGACACCGGTGGCCGAGCGGGTCCACGCTGCCGGCTGCGCGCGCGGCAAGCGGGTGCAGGCGCTGGGCGGCGCCAAGAACCACATGGTGGTGATGCCGGACGCCGATCTGGATCAGGCGGCCGATGCGCTCACCGGCGCCGCGTTCGGCTCGGCGGGCGAGCGCTGCATGGCGGTCCCGGTGGCCGTCGCGGTGGGCGATGCCGCTGCGCCGCTCCTGGAACGGATGGTGGCGCGGGCCCGGGCGCTGAAGGTCGGCCCGGGGCTCGATCCCGACTCGCAGATGGGACCGCTGATCACCGCCGAGCATCGCCGCCGGGTCGAGGCGTACGTGGACGCGGGGGAGGCGGACGGCGCCCGGCTGCTCGTCGATGGCCGGGGCCTGTCGCTGCAGGGCTATGCGCAGGGCTTCTTTCTCGGCCCTTGCCTGTTCGACGAGGTCACCCCGGAGATGTCGATCTGTCGCGACGAGATCTTCGGGCCGGTCCTGGCGGTGGTGCGGGCGGCCGATTTCGAGACCGCTCTGGGGCTGGTCAACGACCATCCCCTCGGCAACGGCGCGGCGATTTTCACCCGCGACGGCGACGCGGCACGGACGTTCGCTGCCCGGGTGCAGGCGGGCATGGTGGGCATCAACGTGGCGATTCCGGTGCCGCCGGCGTTCCACAGCTTCGGGGGCTGGAAGCGGTCACTGTTCGGCGACCACCACATCCACGGACCGGAGGGCGTCCGCTTCTATACCCGCTACAAGGCGATCAGTGCCCGCTGGCCCTCCGGCGGAGGCGCGGCGCCTTCGTTCGTGATGCCGACCACAGGCTCGTACCACCAGCTCACTCCGCCGCGTGGCGGGGCCGCAGGGCCGGGTCCTCGACCAGGGCCGGCGCACCCGGGCGGCGGCGGGCCTCCAGAACCGGGGCGGCCAGGGCCAGCAGCGGTGGAATGATCGTCAGGGTCAGGACCGCCGACAGCGACAGCCCGCCCAGCACCACGCTGCCGAGACCGCGGTAGAGCTCCGAGCCGGCGCCGGGGAACAGAACCAGCGGCAGCATCCCGAACACGCTGGTCAGGGTCGACATGAAGATCGGCCGGATGCGGTTGCCGGTGGCTTCGACAATCGCGTCCTTGACGGCGCGATTTTCGTCGCGGACGTGGTGGATCGTCTGGTGGACGAGCAGGATGGCGTTGTTGACGACGATTCCCACCAGAATGACGAAGCCGAGCAACGTCAGCATGTCGAGGGGCTGGTAGGTGTAGAGGTTGAGCAGCGCCAGCCCGGCCACCCCGCCCGCCGTTGCCAGCGGCACCGCCAGGACGATGATCAGCGGCAGGATGAAGCTCTCGAACAGCACCGCCATCACCAGGTAGACGATGGCGATGGCGAGCAGGAACTGCCACTCCATCGCCTGCCAGGTTTCCGTCAGGTTGTCGGCGACCCCGGACAGCCTGAGCCGGGTCCCGTCCGGCAGGCCCTCGGCGCGCAGCGGCGCGAGCACCTCGTTTTCCAGAAGGACCATGGCCTCTTCCAGGGTGATCGCGTCCGAGGGGCGGATCTGCAGGGTCACCGTGCGTTCCCGCTCGAGATGGCGAATCTCTGTCGGGCCTTCGGTGATGACCACCTTGGCCAGCGATGAGACCGGCACGATTTCTCCGGAGGCGGTGACGATCGGCAGATGCTCGATGCCCTGGGTGGCGCCAACCGTGTTCTCGGGACCGGTGAGTGTCAGGTCGATGCGCTTGCCGCCGACGGTGATCTCAGCGACCCGGACGCCGTCGTTGAAGGCATCCACGGTCTCCGCGAAATCGCGGGCGGAGACGCCGGCGTCGGCCAGCCGGACCCGGTCGGGATAGATGCGCACCTCCGGCATGCCGAGCTCCAGGCCGGGCTGCGGCCGCAACTGATTGCCGGCCTCCCGCGGCAACACCTGGCCGACGAGCTGAGCGGCCCGCTGTGCCACTTCCAGATTGGCTTCCAGTTCGGGGCCGGAGATGTCCAGATCGATGGACCGGCCGGCGCCAAGACCGCGGCCGAACAGCGACGGCTGGGTGACGATCCCGAAGGTGCCCGGTTCCCGGTAGACCAGCGGCTGGATCACCGGGATCAGCTCGGCGGCCCGCTGCGGGTCCACCGCCGCCGCGCCCATGAATGAGCTGGTGCGCCGGGCGACGACAAAGAAGTGACGGATTTTCGGGGGCTCGCCCTCGGCGGACTCGGGCCCGGTTTCGGTCGCCCACAGAGGCCGCACTTCATCCTCGACGTCCTGGGCGATCGCCCGCATGGTTTCCAGGTTGTAACCGGGGGGCGGAATCAGGACCGCGAACACCAGGTTTCGGTTGCCCTCCGGCAGATACTCGAGCTTGGGCAGAAACAGCCATGTGGCGATGCCGGCGGTGCCACAGACCACGGCGACCAGTGCCAGCGACCGCAACCGGTGGCCGACAACGGCGCGGGTCAGACGCAGGGTGCCACGGGTGAAGGCAGCGGCACCGCTGTCGATGACGGGCAGCCGGCGGCCGCCGGTGAGATCGCCGACCGGTTTGCCCAGGAGCTTCCTGGCCAGCGCCGGGATGACCGTGACCGCCACCACCAGCGAGAGGGTCACAGCAACGGAAATCGCCACGGCAATGTCGCGGAACAGCTGGCCCACTTCAAGCTTCATGGTCAGCACCGGGATGAATACCATCACCGTGGTCAACGCCGAGACCAGCACCGCCCCCCAGACCTGGCGCGCTCCTTCATAGGCCGCTTCGGTGACCGGTCGCCCCTCCTGCCGAAGCCTGAAAATGTTCTCGAGGACGACGATCGCCGCGTCGACGACCATACCGACGGCAAACGCCAGTCCGGCGAGCGAGATCACATTGATCGACCGGCCAAGGGCAGCCATCGCCACGAACGATCCGACGATCGAGACCGGGATCGCCAGGGTAACAATCAGCGTTGCCGAGCCCGAGCGCAGAAACAGGAACAGAATTGCCGCGGCAAGGGCACCGCCGACCCAGATGTTCTGCTGCACGAGGTCGATGGCCGAATTGATGTAGGTGGTCTCGTCGTAGACCTGCTCGATAAAAAGGCCCTGCCTTGGCAGCGCCGTCTCTCGCAATTCGTCGAGTGCTTCGCGGATGCCGGCCATGGTCTCGATGACGTTGGCACCGGTCTGGCGGATCGCGTTCATCGCGATCGCCGGTTCGCCCAGGCGGCGGATCGTCGCGGTCGGCTCCTTGTAGCCGAAGCTGACCGTGGCGATGTCATCGATCGTGACCCGCGCGACCCGGCCGGTTTCGGGATCGGTGATGCTGCGCACGAGAACGGCGCGGACGTCTTCGGGGGTTTCGAAGTCGCCTTCGCTGCGTACCCGGTAGCGGCGCTTGCCCTCATCGAGGTCGCCTGCTGAAACCGAGACGTTGGCCGCCCGCAGGGCGCGCAGCACATCCGGCACGGTCAGCCCGTAGCGGGCCATGCGCACCGGATCGACCACCACCCTCATTTCCCGTTCGCGGCCGCCAAAGATGTTGACGAGGCTTACCCCCGGCACCCGTTCCAAGCGCTCGCGTACCACCTCATCGGCGAAGTCGAAGTAGGTGGCGATATCCCGCTCGTTGCCGGGCAGGCGCTGCATGACCATCCAGGCGATCGGCTGATCGTCGTTACCGGCGGTGTCGAGGGTCGGTTCGTCTGCTTCTTCAGGGTAGCCCGTGACCTGGTCGAGCCGGTTGGCAACCAGGAGCAGGGCCCTGTCCATGTCCTGGTCGATCTCGAATTCCAGGGTGATACGGCCCTGACCCTGGGAGGACGAACTGGTCATCTCCGAGAGCCCTTCGAGGCCGCGGAGCTTTTCCTCCTGGCGGTTGACGATTTCGCGCTCCACCTCGGCGGGTGCCGTCGAGCCCCAGCTGGTGCGAACGCTGATCACCGGCTTGTTTACGTCGGGGGCGAGCTGGATGGGGATCGACTGCAGGGCAACAATGCCAAACAGCACGACCATCAGCACGCCGGCGACCACGGCGATCGGACGGTCGATGGCGGTGCGGATCAGGTTCATCCGGCCGGTTCCGTCAGCCGCGATGGCGTCCCGGCCGCCGCCGGGGCCGGGGCGCTTGCACCGCCGATCCGGACGGCCTGACCGGCTCGAAGCCGCTCGTTGCCGCGAACGACAGCGAGGTCGCCCGCACTCAGTCCGTCAACGACCTCGAAGCGGCTCCCGACCGACTCGCCGAGTTGTACTGAGCGGCTTTCCGCGGTGCCGTCGACGACGACGAAAACGACCCGCTGACCGTGGCGGGTGAGCAGCGCATCCTTGTGCACGGTGACCACCTCCCGGCCCTCACCGGCCGGAATCGCAACCACAACGCTCCGCCCGGCGGCAACGTCGGCGATCTCGTCGCTGTCCACCTCGAATCGGGCGATGCGGGTTCGGGTCAACGGATTCTCCTCCGGAACAACCGCCCGCACGAACGCCGATCCGGCGATGTCGACCCCGGCGACAGGGTTGCCGGTGGTGTCTTCCAGGCGGAAGGCGACCCGGGTTCCGGGCACGAGGCCGCCGAGTCGGGCGGCCGGAACGTCCGCCTCGATCTCGACGCAGCGGTCGTTGACCAGGGAAACGATCGCGCCGCCGCCGTCCACGTGAGAGCCTATTTCGGTATGGCGGCGGCTGACGACCCCCTCGTAGGGCGCGCGCACTTCGGTTTCCCTCAGGGCTATTCTGGCCAGCCGCAGTTCCGCCTCGGCGCTGGCCAGTTCGGCCCGAGCCTGGCCAAGGGCGCCATCGGCCATGGCCACTTCCTGGCGCTTGTCTTCGAAACGGCCTTCGTTGAAAGCCGGCGACCGGCGCAGCCGCTCGATCCGCGCCAGTTCCTGGCGGCGCAGCGCGGCTTCCGCTTCGGCCGCGGCGATTTCGGCCTCGGCCTGTACGACGCGGGCTTTCTTCAGGTCATGCTCGGCGGCGAAGCGATCGCGGTCGATCACAGCGAGCGTCTCGCCCGCCTCAACGCGATCGCCGACCTCCACGGAAATCTGCGCAACGGCACCACCGACCCGCGCAGCGACAATGCCGGCGCGGCAGGCGACGAGCCGGCCGATGACCGGAACCGTCTGGTCGAGCGGTTCAATTCGAACAGGATCGACGAACACCAGAGAGGCTTCGTCAGCGCTGGCGCTGCCGGGCGGCGAGCCGCTCGCGATCACCAGAGCCAGCAGTGCCACAACGACCCAAGCCATCGTCTTCGTCATCTCCCCGGTGCGGCCACTGTCAGAACGTCTGAAGACAGCCGCCCGCGGAACCACCCGTTGGCCCGGACGCCTGATGTCCGCCGCCTGACACAACCGGCTGCCACGACGCATGTCCTACTCCGAAATCAACCGGATGTCCCGGTGGTTCGCGGCCGGTCCCCGCCCGGATCAGATCGACCGGTCACGTTTCCGAGAGACGCAGCCTGTTGCGCTCCGAGCCGGCCGGCAACCCGGGTCATCCTGCCCCAATCACCCCCTCCACCACACCGCCCGATTCTCGCGACGTTTGGGTGTTCGCAGCCGCCGCGGTCCCGATTTGTCGTTGGCAACGCGGCGGTTCTGGTTTCAAAATGACCGCCGAACCGCTCGCAAGTCCCACGGGATCCGTTCGATGCCAACCGCTTTTTATACCCATCCGGTGTGCCAGGAACATGATATGGGCGCGTGGCACCCGGAAAGCCCAGAGCGCCTGAAGGCGATCATGAAGGCGCTCGAAGCGGAGGAGTTCAGCTATCTGCAGCGTCAGGAAGCGCCCGCCGCAACCTTCCGGCAGATTGAGCGCGTCCACGCGCCATTCTACGTAGAAGCCATCTTCGAGAACATGCCGAAAAGCGGCCACGTGCACTTGGACCCGGACACTGCGATCAACCCGAAGTCTGGCGATGCCGCCCTGCGCGCTGTCGGCGCCCTTTGCGCGGGCGTGGATGAAGTGATGACCGGGCGGGTGCGCAACGTATTCTGTGCGGTCCGGCCGCCCGGCCACCACGCCGAGACGGCCCAGGCGGGAGGATTTTGTCTGTTTAACAACATTGCCATTGCTGCCGAGCAGGCCCGCAAGGTGCACGGCGCCGAACGGGTTGCGGTCGTCGATTTCGACGTCCATCACGGCAACGGCACCCAGAACTATTTTTACCGCTATCGCGATCTGTTCTACGCTTCGAGCCACCAGTGGCCCTGTTATCCGGGCACCGGTCTCGAACACGAAACCGGCGTGTACAACAACATTGTCAACTGCCAATTGAATCCCGGCGCCGGTTCTGCCGAGTTCCGCGCCGCCTACACCGAGCGCATTCTCCCGGCGCTCGATGCCTTTGCGCCCGACCTGCTGCTGATTTCTGCGGGATTCGATGCGCACATCCGCGATCCGCTGGCCCAGCTTCGAGTGCAGACCGAGGATTATGCCTGGCTGACCCGCGAACTGATCCGCATCGCCGAGCGCCACTGCGATGGCCGGATCGTCTCCACGCTGGAGGGCGGCTATGATCTGCAGGCCTTGGCGGCCAGCGTATGCGTCCATGTCCGGGCGCTGATGGGCAGCTGAGCAGCGCTCCGCTGCGGCTGGCGGGGTCCGGGCGGTCGGGCGCCTCGCGGGAACGGCGGCGGGCCGCTTCGATTGGCCGTCACCATAAAGTCACATCTGTGACTTCTCGACAGCTTTGGCCGCCTCGGCTGTTGCCCGGGGCCGACCGCGTTTCTATCCTGTGTCACCTTTGTGCCCGGATCGCTTCTGCAATCGATGCCGCTTGAGGATTTGCCGTGACCGACGCGCCAGCGCCACCCGAGGTCTCGACGTTGAGTTTCGAGGCTGCGCTCGCCGAGCTTGAGGCGATTGTCAGGCGCCTGGAGCAGGGGGCCGCCGGGCTTGACGAGGCGATCGCCGCTTACGAACGGGGTGCTGCGCTCAAGAGCCACTGCGAAGCGAAACTGCACGAAGCACAGCTTCGGGTCGAAAAAATCGTCCTTGCCTCCGACGGCGTAACGCCCTCGGGGGTCGTAGCGATGGACGCGGATGAGGGCTGAGTCTTCGATCGATATCAAGGCGGCGCTGGCCTCCACCGCCCGGGCGGTCAGTGCCGTCATTGACGATCTGCTGCGCCAGGACGACGCTCCGGAATCGCGGCTGATCGAGGCTGCGCGCTATGCCTGCCTGAACGGCGGCAAACGGATTCGCCCGTTCATGGTGGTGGCCAGTGCCGAGCTGTTCGATGTCACCAGAGCCCTGGCGCTGCGGGTCGCCGCTGCGGTGGAGATGGTTCACTGTTATTCGCTGGTTCATGACGATTTGCCGGCAATGGACAATGATGACTTGCGCCGGGGCCTGCCGACCTGTCATGTGCAGTTCGATGAGGCGACGGCGATCCTGGCCGGCGATGCGCTGTTGACGGCGGCGTTCGAGGTGCTGGCCCATTCGAAAACCCACCCGGATGCGCGTGTCCGCGCCGATCTGGTGTTGGCGCTCGCCTCCGCCGCAGGCTTCCACGGCATGTGCGGTGGGCAGATGCTTGATCTGCTTGCCGAACACCGCCGTTTTGGCGAGACCGAGGTGACCCGCCTGCAGCGCCTCAAGACCGGCGCGCTGATCGCCTTCTCCTGCGAAGCCGGGGCGATCCTCGGCAAGGCCAGCGATGCCCATCGCCACGCCCTTCGCGCCTATGCCCACGATCTCGGCCTCGCCTTCCAGATCGTCGACGACCTGCTTGACGTGGAGGCCTCGGACGAAGAACTCGGCAAGCGGACCGGCAAGGACGGCAAGGCGGGCAAAGCCACCTTCGTCACCCTGCTCGGGGTCGGCCGGGCCCGCGAGCAGTCGCTGCTGCTCGCCCGCCAGGCGATCAGCCATCTGGAGGTTTTCTCCGAAGCGGCGGACCCGCTGCGGATGCTGGCGTGGTTCGTCGTCGAGCGCCGCAACTGACCCCGTTGATATTTTACTTGAATCCTGCTCTTGCGTTGAGAACGAGGAGGCTCGCACCGTGACCGAAACGCTGACCCCGCTGCTGGATCAGGTCCACCTGCCGGCGGACCTGCGTCGCCTGTCCGAGGATCGGCTGCAGGCGCTTGCTGACGAGGTCCGCCAGGAGACCATCCGCATCGTCTCGCGCACCGGCGGCCATCTGGGGGCGAGCCTTGGCGTCGTTGAGCTGACGGCGGCCCTGCATTACGTTTTCAATACCCCGGAGGACCGGCTGGTCTGGGACGTGGGCCACCAGGCCTATCCCCACAAAATCCTGACCGGCCGGCGCGAGCTGATGCCGACCTTGCGCCAGGGCGGCGGCTTGTCCGGCTTTACCAAGCGGTCGGAAAGCCCCTACGATCCGTTCGGCGCCGCCCACACCTCCACCTCGATCTCGGCGGCCCTCGGCATGGCGGTCGCCCGCGACGCCCTCGGCGCCAGCAATCACGTCATCGCGGTGATCGGCGATGGTGCGATGAGTGCCGGCATGGCCTACGAGGCGATGAACAACGCCGGGGCGATGGATGCCCGGCTGCTGGTGATCCTCAACGACAACGACATGTCGATCGCGCCGCCGGTCGGGGCGCTGAGCGCCTATCTCTCCCGGTTGATCTCCTCCACCTCGTTCCGCTCGGTCCGTCACTTCGCCGCCGAAGTCGCCCGCAAGTTTCCCCGGCCGCTGCTCGAAGCGGCCCGCAAGGCGGAAGAATACGCCCGCGGCCTCGTCACCGGCGGAACCCTGTTCGAGGAACTCGGCTTCTATTACGTCGGGCCGATCGACGGCCACAATCTCGCCCACCAGCTGCCGGTGCAGAAGAACCTCCGCGACGACCAGGCGCCCGGGCCGGTGCTTCTCCACGTGGTTACCCAGAAGGGGCACGGCTATCCGCCGGCCGAACAGTCGGCCGACAAGTACCATGGGGTGAGCAAATTCGACGTCGTGTCCGGGGAGATGGTCAAGTCCAAGGCCAATGCCCCCGCCTATACGAAGGTCTTCGCCAACGCCCTGATCGAGGAGGCCGCGAAGAACGACAAGATTTACGCGATTACCGCGGCGATGCCCGCCGGCACCGGCCTTGACCTGTTCGAGCAGCGGTTTCCGGACCGGTTCGTCGACGTCGGCATCGCCGAGCAGCACGCCGTGACCTTCGCCGCCGGGCTCGCTTCCGAGGGGCTGAAGCCGGTGGCGGCGATCTACTCCACCTTCCTGCAGCGGGCCTATGACCAGGTCGTCCACGATGTGGCGATCCAGAACCTGCCGGTGCGGTTCGCCATCGACCGTGCCGGGCTGGTCGGTGCCGACGGCGCCACCCACGCCGGCGCTTTCGATCTCCCCTATCTGTGCTGCCTGCCCAATTTCGTGGTGATGGCCGCCGGCGATGAGGCGGAGCTGGTGCACATGGTCGCCACCGCTGCTGCCTACGACGACGGCCCGATCGCCTACCGCTATCCCCGCGGCGAGGGCATGGGTGTCGAGCTGCCCGCTGCGGGGGTGCCGCTCGAAATCGGCCGAGGCCGCGTGCTGCGCGAAGGCACCAAGATCGCCATTGTCAGCCTTGGTGGCCGGCTCAGGGAAGCGCTGCAAGCGGCCGAGGACCTGGCCGCGCGCGGTCTGACCGCAACCGTTACCGATGCCCGGTTTGCAAAGCCGCTGGACCACGAACTGTTGCGCCGGCTGGCCCGGGAGCACGAGGTGATGATCACCATCGAGGAAGGCGCGGCCGGCGGCTTCGGCGCCCACGTCATGCATTTTCTGGCCAATGACGGCCTGCTCGACGGCCACCTCCGCTTCCGGCCGATGGCGTTGCCAGACATCTTCCAGGATCAGGACACTCCCGAGGCCCAGTACGCGGCGGCGCACCTCCGGGCCCCCGATATCGTCGCCGCCGCCCTCAACGCTCTTGGTCTCGACCGCGAGGCCTCCGCGGCCGCCCGGGCGTAACGCCTGGTCCGCGGGGGCGACGACCGGGCGGCGGTGGCCGGAAAGCGCCGCGCCGATCAGCTGCTGGTCGACCGCGGACTGGCGGAGAGCCGGAGCCGGGCGCAGGCGCTGATCCTTGCTGGCGTGGTCTTCTCCGGCGAGCGGCGCATCGCCAAGCCCGGCGACCTTCTTCCCGCCGATGCAGCCCTGGAGGTGCGCGGCCGCGACCATCCCTGGGTGTCGCGGGGCGGCCTCAAGCTGGTCCATGGCCTTGACCATTTCGGCATCGATCCGGCCGGACTGACCTGTCTGGACATCGGCGCCTCCACCGGCGGGTTTACCGACGTCCTGCTGAGCCGCGGCGCGGCGCGCATCTATGCCGTCGACGTCGGCCATGGCCAGCTCGCCTGGAAACTGCGTCAGGATCCACGGGTCATCGTCCTCGAGCGGACCAATTGCCGCGACCTGACCGCGGCGCACGTGCCTGAGCCGGTCGATCTGGTCGTGTGCGACGTGAGCTTCATCGGCCTGGAGACGGCGCTGCCGGCGCCGCTCGCCCTGGCGGCCCCGGGGGCGTGGCTGCTGACCCTGGTCAAGCCCCAGTTCGAAGCCGGCCGCGACCAGGTCGGCAAGCGGGGGGTTGTGAGCGACCCCGCCGTGCACCGGGCAGTCTGCGAGCGGATCCGCGGGTGGCTGACGGGCGAGGCCGGCTGGGTCGCGCTCGGCGAAACCGTGAGCCCGATCACCGGCCCGGAGGGTAATGTGGAGTTCCTGATCGCCGCCCGGCGGCCCGGCCCCGGCTGAACGCTTCAGCCGGCGCTCAGGCGACCAGTGCCAGAAAGACCACCAGAACTGCGATCATCTGGGTCCCGTTGACCGCGACGCTGAGGCCATGGAGGCGGCCGAACCGCCGCCGCGCCGCCTGATCACCCGCAAGCCAGGCGTCGCGGGCCGCGTTGATCCGCGGCATCAGCCCGAGCAGAGCGGCGAGGAACAGGGCGGCGACAACCGCGAGCACGATCGCAACCCAGACCGGCCCGGCCACCGCCGCGGCGACCGCAGCAAGTCCGGCGATGCCGGCCAGGACCTTGTAATACATCGGAAAGAAGGCGCGCAGGAACCGGCCGGCGACATCTTCGGGCAGGACCCTGAACACCATTGGCGCAACCAGCGCAGCGAAGAACACCATGGCTCCGAGGACGAGCGCCGTGAACAGCTTCGCCGCCGTGGCAATGGTCAGAATGTCGACCAATTCCCTGACCCCATAAAGGCAAACAATCGCCCAACCATACGACGGCGGCCACGGGGCCGATCAACCGCGACTTACCGGCTCAGCCCCCGGCGCTCGGCTTCCAGGCGGCGGCGCAGGTCGCGCCAGGAGGCCAGCTGCTCGCGCCGGCGCTCGGCAAAGCGGGCGGCGGCTTCGGCGTCCCTGACGGGCCGGCGGGGCGAGACAATCTTGCCATGCACCGCGAGCGGTACGCCGCGAACCCCGCGGACCGCCGGCCGGGTGGCGCGGATTGGCGCCGCCGCGGCGGGGTCGACAGCGGCGAGGGTGACAACCGGGGTCCGCGCCGGCCGGTCTTCTTCACGTCCGGCACGCTGGCGCTGGTCCTCCCAGATCGCTGCCACCTTGGCCCGGTACGGCTCCGCATATTTCGGGGTCGCGGAGTGGTACCGGGCCATGGCCCGCAGCCAGGACCCGGTCTCCACCCGCAGGGCGGCCAGGAAGCGGGCAGCATAGCCGGCGTTGGCGGCGGGGTCGAAGGCCTGGTCCAGGGTGGCAAACGCATCGGGATGGTACTTCAGGTTCACCTGCATGCAGCCGACGTCGATGTTGCGCACGCCGCGCGCCTGCAGCCGTCGCACCCGATCGATCGCCGCGGCTTTGGTGGGCAGATATTGCCCGTTGCCCTCCGCCATGACCGTCCACGGCCAGGCAAGAGTGACCCGGCGGTCCGGATGGCGGCGCCCGGACTCGGCCAGCGAGATCGCGGTGAGCAGCCGGTCGGGGATGCCCTTGCGGCGTTCGGCCACATCAACGGCGGCGGCGCAAAGCGACCAGGCATCGCTGCTGCGTGCCGGTGTTCCACCGTCGGGGCGGGCGGCGATGGGCGTTGCCGCAACAAGGCCGGTGAGCACGAGGGCGGCGGCGATCAGGATGGGCAGGCGCATCGTCGGTCTCCAGGGCTTGGGGGCGGCTTCCGGCGGCCGTCCGGCTGAGCCCCGTCTCGCAAGCCCTGTGCCGAAGTCCGGCAGTGGAGTCGGCAGCGGTCCGGGAGTATGGTGCCGCGATCCGGCGCGGCCGGCGCCTGGAGATCAGGGGGCATCATGACGCTGTCCGATGAAGTGAAAATTCTCCGGGACATTCCGGCGTTCGCCCAGGTCGATGCCAAAACGCTGAAATTGCTGGCGTTTTCCAGTTCGGAGGCGATCTTTGGCGAAGGCGAGGTGCTGATGCGCGCGGGCGAGATGGGTGAGACGGCGTTCCTGCTGCTCGAAGGCCGCGTCGAGGTGTCGCGCCCCGGTGAGGACGGCGAAGTGCAGCTTGCTGAGATTGCCGCCCACGATCTGGTCGGGGAAATCTCAATCCTCTGCGATCTGCCGCGCACCGCCACGGTTCGCGCCCTGACCCCGGTCAAGGCGCTGATCATCGAGAAAGGAACCTTCGAGCGCCTGGTCCGAGAGTCGCCGACCATGGCGATGGCGTTCATGCGGATGATCGCCCGCCGCTACGATGACACGGTCAAGCAGCTGTTCGAGGCCCGCGCCCGGGCGCACCCGGGGTTCGATGTTGACAGATGAGTCCCCGCGGTCAGCTGTATCGAACCACAGGATCGATCGCTGGGTCGATCGACCGATCCCTCGCTTGGGAACCCGGCGAAGGATCCGATCCACTCGCGCCGGCCGTCAAGTTTCGGGGGCTGGTCCCGGACCGCGATTTCAGCGCAGGCCGCGGAGCGCCGCCCAGGTGCGCATCACCCGCTGGCGATAGCGGAAGCTGTGCTTGTATTTGGGTGAGTGGTAAAGGGCGACAGCGAACACCCAGGACCGGTGGCGATTGTAGAGCGAGCGAAGCAGCCGCGCCGCGTAGGCCGTGTTGGCGGCCGGATCGAACGCTTCCTCGAGTGTCTCGAAGGCGTCCGGGTGGTAGCGCAGATTGACCTGCATGCAACCCACGTCGATGTTGGTTTCGCCTTCACCCTGCAATCCCTCGACCGTGGCAACCGCATCGGCCTTGGCGTCGAGGAAATAGCTGTCACCGGCGTTGTTGATCGTCCACGGCCACGGCTTCCAGCGATTGTCGGCTTCGTCGCGCCGGCCGGACTCGACGGTGGCGATGGCCCGCAGCAGATGCCTGGGCAGCCCCGCTTCCTCCTCGGCGCGGGCGACCGCCTCCAGGCAGGCGCTCCATACTTTCGCTCCGGCCTCGATGGCAGCAGCGGCAGAGGACCTCCCATCCACCACTGCAATCGTGGACCCGGCGGCGTCCGGGACCGCAGGGGTGGCGGCAGCCCCCGACAGAACCACCGTCGCCAGAACGCCGGCCGCCCGGAACCCGGCGCGCCGGCGGTATGTCTTCATGCCTGCAACCGACCTCATGACCGCTGCATCCTCGCCCCGGAACCCGTTCATGAGACCTTCAATCTGACTAAAAATCCGTCTCCGCCCGTCGATCGCGGCCGCCGCACAGGTGTCGTGCCGGTTCCTGGTGGCGAGACCGTCGCGGGCCGGCGAAGAGACTGGCTCCCACCAGCAGTGTCCATTACCATCCGCCGAGCGGGGACAACAACCACAAGGAACCGGCGGCGATGATCGATCCGGAGGCCGAGGCCCGGGGGGCGCCGTTTGTCCGGCCCGTCATCGAAGTGACGATCCGGCTCGCCCTGGTTGCCGTTCTGGTGGTGTGGTGTTTCGATATCGTCCGCCCGTTTGTGGTGCCGATCCTGTGGGGCGTGATCATCGCCGTGGCCGCCTTCCCGGCCTATCGGCGGCTGAGAAGCTGGCTGGGCGGCCGGCGGGTCGCGGCAGCGGTCGTTTTCACGGGACTGGCGCTGGCCGTGCTGGTGGTGCCGTCGTTCATGCTCGCCGACACGGTGGTTGGCGGCGCCAGCAAGGCGGCTGACGCGGTTGCCGATGGCCGCCTGGAGATCCCGCCGCCCTCAGAGAAGGTCGCAGACTGGCCGCTGATCGGCCGGCCGCTCTCGACTTTCTGGCGGCAGGCCTCGGAAAACCTGGGGGCGGCCTTAAGCCAGATTGGCCCCCAGCTTCGCGCCGCCGGCGCCTGGCTGGTCTCGGCCGCCGCAGGGGTCGGCTTTGCGATTTTGCAGTTCGTGTTTGCCATCGTCATCGCCGGCATTCTGCTCGCCCATGCCGGCGAGGGCGGCAGCGCGGCACGGGAGATCGCTCTCCGGGTCGCCGGCGAGCGAGGTCTTGAGTTCGCCCGGCTGGCCATGACCACAGTGCGCAATGTGGCCCGTGGCATCCTTGGCGTGGCGCTGATCCAGTCGTTGCTGGCCGGGCTCGGCTTCCTCGCCGTCGGGCTGCCGGCAGCGGGCCTGCTCGCGCTGCTCTGCCTGATGCTTGCGGTTGTGCAGGTCGGGATCATGCCGGTCATTGTTCCGGCAGTGATCTATGCACTCTCCACCCTGGACACGTTGCCGGCTGTGCTGTTCACGATCTGGTGTGTGCCGGTGGCCCTCATCGACAACGTTCTCCGGCCTATCCTGCTCGGTCGCGGTGCGCCTGTGCCGATGGCGGTGATCTTTCTCGGCGCGATCGGCGGGTTTTTGTGGGCGGGGATCATCGGCCTGTTTGTCGGGGCGGTGATCCTCTCGCTCGGCTACACCCTGTTTCTCGCCTGGCTGCGCGAGGACGTTCAGGCGGTGGCGGAGCTGCCCCCCGCCGATGAGCTCCTGCCCGGCGGCCCGCCAACCGGTGCCGGGGACGGGCGGCCGGAGATAAAGTGATCCGGCGTCAGGCATTTCTGGACAGAGATGGGGCTGGGCCGCTAAATGCCAGGGTCGCGCACCGCGGGCGCCGAAAGACGCAGGCATGCGCTCTGGCACTGGCGATACGGCGTACCAGATAAACGGCTATGCAGACCGTCAACGACATCCGCAAGGCCTTCCTCGACTTCTTCGCCCGACACGACCACCGGATCGTGGCGTCGAGCCCGCTCGTCCCGCGCAACGACCCCTCACTGATGTTCACCAACGCCGGCATGGTTCAGTTCAAGAATGTGTTCACCGGCGTCGAGAAGCGCGATTACAACCGCGCCGTGACCTCTCAGAAGTGCATTCGCGCCGGCGGCAAGCACAACGACCTGGAGAACGTCGGGTACAC
>CAYVUM010000059.1:0-22527 GCA_964454795.1 uncultured Rhodospirillaceae bacterium | reverse complement strand
GCGCGGAGATGAAACGCATCCTCGACGAGATCCAGTCCGGACGGTTCGCCAAGGACTGGATGCTGGAGAATGCCGGCGGCCAGCCGAGCTTCAAGGCGATGCGCCGGCGCGCCGGCCAGCACCCGATCGAGGAGGTCGGCGAGCGCCTGCGCGGAATGATGCCGTGGATCGGCGAGAAGCGCCTCGTCGACAAATCAAAGAACTGAGCCGGGTCGTGGACGTAACGGCTCCGCTTGTCCCGGTTTCGGGCACAGGTCGCTGGCAATGAGGGTGCGACGCCTGCTCCGCGGGATCGGGCTTTGGGTCGGCGGGCTGTTTGCCGCCCTCGCCGTGGCGGCAATCGGACTCTACGCATGGATGCACACGTCGCTGCCGGCCGTCGACGGTGAGGTCGCGGTTGCCGGGCTTTCGGCGCCGGTGGAGATCCTCCGCGATCCCGACGGTGTTCCCCACATTTTCGCGGCCACCGATGAGGATGCGGCGTTCGCCCTTGGCTTCGTGCACGCCCAGGACCGGCTGTGGCAGATGGAGACGATGCGCCGGCTGGGCAGCGGCCGGCTGTCCGAAGTGGTCGGTGATCTGGGGGTCGAGACCGATCAGTTCATGCTGACCCTCGGTCTCTACCACCGCGCCGAGGAGCAATTCGCCCTGCTTTCGCCGGAGCTGCGCGCCCTCATCACCGCCTATACGGCCGGCGTGAACGCCTGGCTGGATCAGCGCAGCGGTGCCCTGCCGCCCGAGTTCGTCCTGCTGTTTCACGCGCCGGAGCCGTGGCGGCCGGCGGATTCACTGGTCTGGGGCAAGCTTATGGCCTGGCGGCTGGCGACCAATCGCCACGAGGAACTGTTGCGCCACGGTCTCGACGGCCAGCTCAGCCCCGAGCAGGTCGCTGCCCTGTTCGAACAGGGTGAGGACGATCATGGCCCGATCACCGGCAGCGGGGCGCGCGATACGGCCAGGCTCGACCTCTCGCCGCTGCTCGGGATCGATCCGCTCTCGCCCCGGGAAGCCGGCGGCGCGTCCAACTTCTGGGTCGTCGACGGCTCGCGGACGACGACCGGCAAACCGATCCTCGCCAACGATCCGCACCTGCCGTTTATGGTTCCCGGCACCTGGTATCTCGCCCGCCTGGTCACCCCGGAGCGGACGATCTCCGGTGCCAGCGCGCCCGGCGTGCCGTTCATCGTCCTCGGTCATAACGACCGCGTCGCCTGGGGCTTCACCACCACCCATGTGGATACCGAGGATCTGATCGTCGAGCGCCTCTCGCCGATCGATCCGGGCCGTTACGAGACCCCGCAGGGAACGGCGCCGTTCACGGTTCGCAGCGAGGTCATCGACGTCCGCTTCGGCCCCACCCTCACCCTCGACGTCCGGGAAAGCCGCCACGGTCCGATCATCTCCGATGCCGTCCCCGAATGGCTCCCGGTCGCTGCGGACACGCGCGCCGACCATGCTGTGGCGCTGGCGGCGACCTACCTTCGCGACGACGACCGGACCCCGGAAGCGGTGTTCGGCTTCAACCGCGCCGCCGGCTGGGCGGATTTTCGCGCCGCGCTGGAACAGTTTCATTCCCCGCAGCAGAACGTCGCCTACGCCGACGCTGACGGCCGAATTGCCTTCCTGTCCGCCGGACGCATCCCCATCCGGCCCGATGGCGGCGGCCGCAGGCCGGTTCCGGGGTGGACGGGCGCCTATGACTGGCAGGGATTCATCCCCACCGACGCCCTGCCGCAGGCCGTCGATCCGGTCAGCGGCCGGCTGGTGAACGCCAACAACCGGGTGGACCCGCCGGGCTACCCTTACGACTTGGGTGGCAGTTACGACCCCGGTTTCCGGGCGGAACGGATCGTCGCACTGATCGACGGCCGGCCGCTCCATGACCTGGACAGTCTCCACGCGATCCAGCTTGATGCCGTCTCCCTGGCGGCGCGCGGCCTTGCCGAAGCGATGATCGCGGGGCTGCCGCCGGACGCACCGCACGCGGCCATCGCCGCCCGCCTTGACGGCTGGGACGGCACCATGGCGCGCGACCGCCCCGAGCCGCTGATCTACGCGGCCTGGAAGAGCGCCCTGTTCGACGCCATCGTTGCCGACGAATTGACGGGCGCGGTCGCGCAGATCTCCGATGACCGGCCGCGGTTCCTGCTCCGGGTGCTGACCGGCGGCGAGGCTGCTTCCTGGTGCGATGATGTTGGAACGGCGGCGGCAGAGACCTGCAGCGGCCAGATCAGCCTCGCTCTCGGGCGCGCCGTGGCAGTGCTGTCCGATCGCCACGGGCCTGACGTCGCCACCTGGCGCTGGGGCGATGCCCACGCCGCCCGTTTCTCCCATCTGCCGCTCGGCCGGATCCCCGGGGTGGCTGCGCTGACGGACCGGTCGATCGCCAGCGACGGCGGCCGGCACACCGCCAACCGGGCGGTGTGGCGCGGCCGTGGCGAGGACCCGTTCGCCAGCGTCCACGGGCCCGGGCTGCGCGCGGTCTACGACCTGTCCGACCTCTCCCGCTCCCGGTTCATGATCTCCATCGGCCAGTCCGGGAATCCCTTATCGCGCCATTACGGCAATCTGATCGAGCGATGGCGGGACGGCGCATGGATCGAGCTCGGCCGCGACCGGGAGAGCCTGCGCGCTGACGGCAGCGGCCGGCTGCTGCTGCGCCCGGTGCCGGCCGATCCGGCTTCGTGACCGTCGACCTGGCGGCGATCCGCGAGGCGGCCCGGCTCCTCGACGGACAGCTCGCCCGGACCCCGACAGTCCCCTCGGAACCGCTTTCCCGGCTGACCGGAGCCGAGATCTACCTGAAGCTGGAGAACCTCCAGCCCACCTCGTCGTTCAAGGTCCGAGGCGCGTTGGTCCGCCTCAGCCACCTCGAGGCCGCCGCCCGGGCCGCCGGGGTCGTGGCAGCGTCGGCAGGCAATCACGCCCAGGGGGTCGCCTACCATGCGGGCCGGCTGCGCATCCCGGCGACGATCGTGATGCCGCACGGCACGCCCTATACCAAGATCGGCCGGACCCGGGCTCTCGGTGCTCGCGTGGTCCTGCACGGCGAGGACCTGACCGCCGCCCAGGCCTGCGCCCGGGCCCTGGAGCGGAAGGAACACCTGACCTTCGTCCACCCTTATGACGATGCGGATGTCATCGCCGGCCAGGGGACGATCGGCCTCGAGATGCTGGGCGATGCACCGGGGCTGGACGTTCTGGTGGTGCCGGTCGGTGGCGGCGGACTGATCTCGGGCATGGCTACCGCAGCCCGGGCGCTGAAGCCGTCGATCGAGGTGATCGGCGTTCAGACCGCCCTCTATCCGGCGATGCGCTGCGCGCTCCGCGGCGAGCCCTGCCCGCCGCCGGACGGGCGGACCCTGGCCGAAGGGATTGCCGTCAAGGAGCCCGGGCATTTGACCCGCGCGATCATCGCCGCCACGGTCGACGACGTGATGCTGGTCGAGGAAGCGGCGATCGAACGCGCCCTCTATGCCTTCCTCGATGCCCAGCGCCTGATCGTCGAGGGCGCGGCTGCGGCCGGTCTGGCGGCGCTGCTGACCAGCCCGGAACGCTTCACCGGCCGGAGGGTCGGGCTGGTGGTCTGCGGCGGCAACATCGATTCCCTGGTGGTCGCAGCGATCCTGCAGCGGGGCTTGGCCCGGGATGGCCGGCTGGTGCATTTGCGCATCGGCCTGCCCGATGCCCCGGGGGTGCTGGCGCGGGTCGCCGGGATCATCGGCGAGGCTGGCGCCAACATTGTCGAGGTGTTTCACCGCCGGCTGTTCCTGGACGTTCCCGTGAAGATGGCCGAGATCGATGTTCAGGTGGAGGCCGAGGGGCCGGCACACGTGGCTGGGCTGATCAAACAGCTGACCGCGGCCGGTTTTCCGGCCCGCCTGCTCGCGGAAACCGGCGCCGCCGGCCAGTGAGTGCCGGGCCGTTTGCCCGCCGGACCCGCCCGACGGTGTCGGGACGGCTCAGTGGTTGTGGGGCGCCGGTGTGAGCAGGGCCAGCCGGCAGTAGCCTCCGCGGTAATAGAGCAGCGGCTTACCCGTGCCGATCTGCACCCGGTCGACCCGGCCGATGAAGATGAGGTGATCGCCAGCCCCATGGACGTCGAAGCGGCTGCATTCGAGGGTGGCGAGGCAGCCGCTGATCACCGGGCAGCCGTTCTCCCCCGGGTGGTGGGGAGTGACCTCGAAGCGCTCCGGGCGGTGGCTGGCGAACAGCTCGGAGACCGGCTGCTGTCCCTCGGCGAGAATGTTCACGGTCCAGGCGCTGGCAGCCCGGAACGCCGCCAGGCTGGCGGTGGCGAGATCGAGGCAGAACAGCACCAGGGGCGGCCGCAGCGAGACCGAGGCGAAGGCGCTGACGGTGATTCCGACGGGCCCCCCACCGGCATCGCAGGTCGTAATCACCGAGACGCCGGAGGCGAAGCGGCTCAGTCCGTTGCGAAACACCTGGGGATCGACGCCGCCGCTGGCAGCGGGGTCCGGGACCTGGGACATCACATACCCTATCCGGCAAATCCTGATTGCGGCGCCGCCCGAAACAGGGAGCGAGCGCCGGCCGCCCGGCTCGCTTTTAGGCTCTGGTAACCCGAACCGCGCTACGTCTCGGCGGCATCGGGCCGCTGCTGGAGGTCGGCGGCGACAGCCCTACCGGCTAGGTAGGGGAGCAGCGAAGCCGCGGTCAAGGGACTCCTGAGCGCAACGCATGTTCTTCATCATTGGATTCCTCGTCGTCTGTGCCTGCGTGATCGGCGGCTATCTGGGGGCCGGCGGCCACCTGGAGGTGCTGTGGCAGCCGTTCGAGTTTGTCATCATCTTCGGCGCGGCGATCGGCGCATTCCTGATTGCCAATCCTGCACCGGTGCTCACCGGCACCCTGAAGTCCCTCGGCAAATTGCTGAAAGGCGCCCGCTACAAGAAGCAGGCGTATGTGGAGCTGCTGAGCATGCTCTACACCCTGTTCAAGCTGGCCAAGACCAAGGGCGACCTTGCTCTCGAAACCCACATCGAGAAGCCCGAGGACAGTCCGATCTTCCAGAATTACCCCGGCTTTCTCCGCGATCATCACGCGGTGGAATTCCTGTGCGACTACTTGAGACTGCTCACCCTCGGCGCACCGCCACCCCACGAGGTGGAAGCGGTGATGGAAGCGGAGATCGAAATCCACCATGGCGAGCAGCACGCCATCGCCGGCGCCGTGCAGAGCACCGCCGATGCAATGCCGGCGCTCGGCATCGTCGCTGCGGTGCTCGGGGTCATCCACACGATGGGCTCGATCACCGAACCGCCCGAGGTGCTTGGCCACCTGATCGGCGGCGCCCTGGTCGGCACGTTCTCCGGCGTGCTGATCGCTTACGGTTTCTGCGCGCCGATCGCCAGCTCGCTGCAATCCACGTTCGATGCCGACGGCCGCTACATCACCTGCATCAAGATGGCCGTACTCGCGCACATGCAGGGCTACGCGCCGCAAGTGTCTGTGGAATTCGCCCGCAAGGGCCTCGCCAGCAACGTCCGGCCGAGCTTCAGCGAACTCGAGGAAGCGATCCAGGGAGCGCAGGGATGACAGCGGCGGCAGCGCAGCCCGTGGGGGAACGGTGCGGGCAATGACCCCCAATCAGCCGATCATCATCAAACGCATCAAGAAGGCCGGCCACGGCCACCACGGGGGCGCCTGGAAGGTTGCATACGCCGACTTCGTCACCGCGATGATGGCTTTCTTCCTCTTGATGTGGCTGCTCAACGCCGTGTCCCAGGAACAGCTGATCGGCATTTCCAACTACTTCGCTCCGTCTGTCTCGACCTCCCAGTCCTCGCCGGGGGCCGGTCATGTGCTCGGCGGCGAGACCATCCAGTCCGAGGCGCTGTTCCGCGATCCACCAGTCACCGATCCCCACCCTGCCACCCTGGAGCGCGACGGCGGCAACAACCCGGTGGACGGCAGCGGTGCCCCCGATCCCGAGGAGCTTTCCGCCGAGCAGCGCGAAGCCCTGGTCGCCGAGCATGAAGACCGGCAATTCCGTGAGGCAATCGCCGAACTGGAGCAGGCACTTGCCGCGTCGCCCCAGTTCCGCGAACTCGGCAACAGCCTGAAGGTCGAGAAGACGCCAGAGGGCCTGCACATCCAGATCATCGACCAGGAAGGCCTGCCGATGTTCCCGCGCGGCAATGCTGAGATGTACGCCCATACCCGCGCGCTGCTCCGCCTTGTCGCCGATGTGATCGGCCGGATGCCGCAGCAGGTTGCAGTGACGGGTCACACCGATGCGACCCCGTTCGCCAAAGACGGGCCCTACAGCAACTGGGAATTGTCGACGGACCGCGCCAACGCCGCCCGCCGGGCGCTGACTGTGCTCGGCGTGCCCGCCGGACGGTTCTCCCGGGTCGTCGGCAAGGCCGCAACCGAACCGCTCAATCCTGACGATCCGGCCGATCCGGCCAACCGCCGGTTGTCGGTGGTGCTGCTGCGCGGGACCGGCAGCGGTTTCACGGCCCCCGCGCCACCGCCGCCCGCGGCGCCCGCTCCGCTGACAACGCCCGATTGGGGCAGATAACAGCGTCCCGGCCCCGCTTTCCGGTTCAACACAGTGGGAAACCCCAGCACCGCCCCGCCCGACCGCGGTCGCCCGGCATTTCCTTCGCGCCGGAAGGATGCTAGGTTTCGAAGAAGATTGATTCTCGAAACCGCGGCGAGGAGCGATGAAACACAAGCCGATCAGCGGGACGCGGTTCTTTTTCGCCACCGCCCCCATCCCCTGCCCGTATCTGCCCGGACGGATGGAGCGCCGGCTGGTTGCGGAGCTGGTGGGTAAGGATGCCTCGGCTTTCCACGACACCCTGTCGCGGGCCGGCTTCCGCCGCAGCCACCATTTCGCCTACATTCCCGTTTGCCGGGAGTGTTCCGCCTGTGCCACCGTCCGCATCGTTGTCCCCGATTTCACAGCAAGCCGGACGCAGCGGCGGATCTGGAATCGCAATGCTGACCTTGCCGGCATCGAGTGTCCGCCGCGGGCCACGGCCGAGCAGTTCCGGCTGTTCAACACTTACCAGGCAGGCCGCCACGGCGGCGGTGAGATGGCGCGGATGGACTTTTTTGATTACCAGGCGCTGGTCGAGGACACGCCCGTCGATACCTCGGTGATCGAGTTCCGCACGCCGTCCGGCTCTCTTGCCGCGGCCTGCATCACCGACCGGGTTTCCGACGGGCTTTCCGCCGTTTACAGCTTTTACGACCCGGCCGAGGAGCGCCGCAGCCTTGGCACCCAGGTGATCCTCTGGCTGGTCGAGCGGGCGCGCGAACTGAGGCTTCGACATGTCTATCTCGGCTTCTGGGTCGCCGACTGCCGCAAAATGTCGTACAAGGCCAAATTCCAGCCCCTGGAAGCCTACACGCCCGACGGCTGGCAGCCGCTTCGCCCGGATGATCCGGCCACGACCCGTCCGTTCAAGCCGGCGCCTTGAGGAGACGCCGCGCCGGCTCAACGGCGACAGGGCGACGGGATAGCCGCTCCTCCAGGAACACTGAGGGCCCCTGCGCCGTGTGTCAGGTCGGAAAGGCAGTCAGCGCGGCGATAACGACGCGAACCCCGGGAAGCGGTCGCCCGGAGTTGGAGCCAGTCACCGCGGCCGGGGAACGGAGAGGCATCAAGCGGCGGACGTTTCTCGGTGGCGCTGGCGTAACGGCGGTTACTTCACTGGCCGCGCCGGCGCGGGCACAGGGCCGCCGCGAACTGCGGATGGTCACGACCTGGCCCGAAAATTTTCCCGGACTTTCCACGTCGGCTGAGCGCATCGCCCTCACCATCCGCGACCTCACCGAAGGCCGGCTGAATGTCAGCGTCCATGCCGCCGACACCCTGGTCCCGGCGTTCGAGTCATTCGACGCCGTAGCCCGCGGCGATGTGGACGCCTATCATGCGATCGACTCCTACTGGCTCGCCAAGTCTCCGGCGTTCGCGTTCTTCGCCGCCGTGCCGTTCGGCCTCACCCCTCAGGAGACGATCGCCTGGGTCTACGGCGATGGCGGCCAGAAGCTGTGGGACAACCTGGCGGCGCTGTTCAATGTCAAGCCGCTGATGGCGGGCAATACCGGCGCCCAGATGGCCCTCTGGTCGAAACGCGAGATCAATGACGTTGAGGACCTGCGGGGGCTCCGGCTGGCCTTGCCGGGACTCGGCGGCAGCGTCATGCGCCGTCTCGGTGCCTCGGCAGTGGCGCTGCCCGGCCGGGCGCTGGTTGAGGCGCTGACGTCCGACACCATCGACGGCGTCGAATGGTTCGGCCCCTGGCTCGGGGTGCACCTGGGTCTCCCCGATGCCGCCCCCTACTATTATTATCCGGGCGTCCACGAACCCGGGATCATTCTCAGTCTTGGCATCAACCTCGACCTGTGGATGAGCCTCGAGGAGAGCGAACGCGCCGCGATCCGGGCAGCGACGGCGGCCGAGACGACCCGCTCGCTTGCCGCCTTCGAGGTGGCGAATGCCCGGACCCTGCCGATTCTCAAGGCCGCCCACGGCATCGAGCCGCGCCCGCTCCCCGACACCGTGTTGCAGGCAATCGGCGCAGCAGCGGGCGCGGTCGTCGCCGAAGCGGCCGATACGGACGTGGTTGCGGAAAAGGTCTACAACGCGTTCATCGCCTTCCGCCGCTCGGCGGTCACTTGGTCCCGGCCGGCCCTCCATGCCTATCTCGACGCCCGGCTGCTGCCGTTCCCCTACGCACCGGCGGGGAGCGAGGAACCGCCGCAGTAGCCGCCCGGCGGCAATTCCGTGCCGCCCGGGAAGTGCAGATGATTGCCGCCGGAGAGCCGGCCGAATACCATGGAGCCGTTGCGGCGTTGTCATTTCGCCTGGGCCGATCCGGGACCGGGAAGACGACGCCGTCCTAAGGAACACCAAAGATCGGGAGCACGTCGAACCATGAAACGTCGCCAGTTCCTCAAGGGCAGCGCTGTCGCCGGCGCTGCCACTGCTGCCGCTTCCACCTTTCCCGCACCGGCGATCTCACAAGGCCGGATGGAATGGCGGATGGTCACCACTTGGCCGAAGAACTTTCCCGGCCTCGGCACCGGCGCGGAACTGCTCGCCAAGCACATCGCTGCGGCCTCCGAGGGGCGGCTGACCATCAAGGTGTTTGGTGGCGGCGAGATCGTGCCGGCGCTCGAATCCATGGACGCGGTCGCCGCCGGCACGGTGGAGATGGGTCACGGCGCCCCCTACTACTGGAAGGGCAAGGTCCCGGCCGCCCAGTATCTGGCGGCGTTTCCCTTCGGCCTGTCGGCGCAGGAGCAGAATGCCTGGTTCCTGCATGGCGGCGGTCAGGAGCTTGGCGATGAAATCTATCGCGAGCTTGGCTGCAAGTTCTTTCCTTCGGGCAATACCGGAACCCAGATGGGCGGCTGGTTCAACAAAGAGATCAACAGCCTGGAGGACTACAAAGGGCTCAAGATGCGGATCCCCGGTCTTGGTGGAGAAGTCGTAAAGGCCGCCGGCGGCACGGTGATCCTGCTTCCGGGCGCCGACATTCCGCCCGCGTTGCAGTCGGGGTCGATCGACGCCACCGAATGGGTCGGCCCGTACAACGACCTCGCCTTCGGCCTCTATAAGAGCGCGAAGTACTACTACTACCCGGGCTGGCACGAGCCGGGCACTACGCTTGAGAACTTCATCAATCTCAACGCCTGGGACTCACTGCCAAGCGACTTGAAGGCGATCGTCGAACAGGCCAACCAAGCGACTAACCAAGCGGTGCTGAGCGAGTTTGTCGCTCGCAACAACTCTTCACTGCGAACCCTCATCGAGGAGCATGGCGTTATCCTCAAGAAATTCCCCGATGAGGTGCTCCGCGGTCTTGGCGAACTGTCAGGCGAGGTCATGGCCGATCTCGCCTCCCAGGATCCCCTTAGCCGCAAGGTGATGAACAGCCTGCTCGAGTTCCGCAAGGATGCGGTCGGCTGGACAAACCTTTCGGAATCGGCGTTTGCTGCCGCCCGGGCGCTCGACTTCGAGTATGTGGAGGCAATCAAGGGCTGAGCGGTTTGTCGAACCGGACGGTCTGTGCTGCGGCGGCTGCCGGATCGTCCGGTTCGCCGCCCGGCGCGCCCCGGCCGGATCCCCCCGCCCGCTCTCGTAAGACGTTATTAACTGCACATCGTTACGGTCGCCGTGGTCACAGCCATCGCGGCCCCCTTACGCGCAGGGCCGGACAGCCGCAGGGAAGAGCCATGCCCGACGTAGCCCTGAGCACTGAAACCCGTGCCTATCTCGACCTGACCCGTGCCGCCGAACGGGTGCACAGGCGCTTTCTCGATGTTCTCCGCGCCGAACTGAGCCGCGATGGAATTCGCGACCTCAACACGGTCCAGGCGCTGCTGCTCACCAACATCGGCGATCAGACCCTGACCATGCGCGAACTGGTCGATCAGGGTCATTATCAGGCAAGCAACGTTTCCTACCACATCCGTAAGCTCGAGGATCTGGGTTATCTGGAGACGGCGCGATCGACCTACGATCGCCGCACCGTGACGTTCCTCCTGACCAAGAAGGGTCTGGATGTGCTCGCCCGGATCGGCGAGATCGAACTGAGCCTGTTGCGGAAGCTGCCGGACCGGCGGATCGAGCCGGAGCGCCTCGCCGACGCCGTATCGACGCTGCGATCGGTTGAGCAGGCTTGGTCCGATTATCTGACCGACCGCTGACCCTCCGCCTCCGTCCGACGCCAGGCCGCGCTGCTCCGAACCCGGCGGCCGGGGCCCGGCGGCCTGAGCGCGCTGCGGCCGGGCCGTGCCTTCCCCGTTGTGAGACGCAATATCGGCCGATTAGAGCGGGTCGCCTCCCAATAGGATCGCTCCGCGATGCTATTGGGAGGCGTGAATCCGCTCTACCCTGTTGAATCAGAGCAGATTCACCCGATCAGATTGGATCGCAAAGCGATTCAATCAGATCGGGATCTGCTCTAGTATGGCCGGGCAGTCAACAAAGCTTCGGGGGAACGGGAATGTCCAGGAGTCGTATCGCCGGCGCGGCGGTGTTTTTCGCCGCGTTGCTGCCGGTTGCCGCCGCCGCCGCGGGCGATGCGGGAACAGCCGCCGGTCATGACGCTTTACATATCGGTCCGCCGCACCTCGACGGCAGCGAGCTGAGCCTGATCTGGGCCATCCCTTTTGTTGGGATTCTGCTATCGATCGCGATTTTCCCGCTCGTCGCCCCGCATTTCTGGGAACATCATTTCGGCAAGGTCTCGGCGTTCTGGACCGCTGCGGTCGGACTGCCCTTCCTGGCGATGTTCGGCTGGGAATTGACCCTGTTCGAAGCGTTGCACCTGGTTCTGCTCGAATATCTGCCGTTCATCATCCTGCTGCTGGCCCTGTTCACCGTTGCCGGCGGTATCCATCTCTCGGGCAGCGTCCGTGGTTCGCCCACCAGCAATACCGGTTACCTCTTCGCCGGAACGGTGATTGCCAGCTGGAGTGGTACCACCGGCGCCTCGATGCTGCTGATCCGACCGGTACTCCGTGCCAACGCTGAACGGCGCTACAAAGTCCATGTCATTGTCTTTTTCATTTTTCTTGTTTCAAACATCGGCGGTGCGCTCACCCCACTCGGTGATCCACCCTTGTTCCTCGGCTTCCTCAAGGGCGTCGATTTCTTCTGGCCGACCGTTAACCTGTTCATCCCGATGCTGGTAATGGTGGTGCCGCTTCTCGTCCTCTTTTATTTTCTCGACAGCTACTATTACCGCAAGGAAGAGTCAGCTTACCGCAACGCCCCGCGCAAGCCGGCGCGCATCCGTCTCAATGGCTGGCCCAATGTCGCCCTGCTCGGCGGCGTGGTCGGCGCGGTGCTGCTGAGCGGCACCTGGGACCCCGGCATCACATTCACGCTGTTCCACGTCGATGTGACCCTCCAGAACCTCGCTCGAGACGTGTTGCTGGTCCTGATCGCCTGGGTTTCCTGGCGTTTCACCGACCGCCAGCACCGGGCTGCCAATGAATTCAACTGGGCGCCGATCCTGGAAGTGGCCAAGCTGTTCGCCGGTATCTTCGCAACGATCATCCCGGTCATCGCAATCCTCAAAGCGGGAACCGCGGGGGCGCTCGAGCCGGTGGTCAGCCTCGTCAGTCAGAACGGCACGCCGGTAAACGCCATGTATTTCTGGGTGACCGGGATCCTGTCGAGCTTCCTTGACAATGCTCCGACCTACCTGGTGTTCTTTAATGCTGCCGGCGGTAACGCCGAAGAGCTCATGGGGCCTTTGCAGACGACACTGACTGCCATCTCCGCCGGGGCGGTGTTCATGGGCGCAAACAGCTACATCGGCAATGCCCCCAACTTCATGGTCAAGGCCATTGCCGAGACGTCGGGAGTGCGGATGCCGAGCTTTTTCGGCTATCTGGCCTGGTCGGCGGTGGTTCTTGTGCCGCTGTTCGGACTGATCACCCTGCTCTTCTTCCTATGAGGCCGGGATGCGCGGCAGACGGGGCTGGCAAGAGGGCGCAGTTGGCGAAGGGGCCGGAACAGGAGCCAAAGGCCGGCACGACGCTCGGGGGCCCTCCCGGCTCCCGGGCCCCTGCCCTGACTGGCCTCCGGGCCGCGTCAGCGCCGCAGCAGAACCGGGACCGGAGCGTCGCGGAGGAGATGATCGAGGGTGCTGCCGAGAATCAGGTCGCGCAGGCCGTGATGGCCGATCGCCCCGGTCACGATCAGGTCGCCGTCCAGCCGCCTCGCCGCATCGATCAGTTCACTGGCGCTGCTGGGGTCGGCCATGACCAGATCGGCGGCAACGCCGTGGCGCTTGAGGAAGGCGATCAGGTCGCTGCCGGGGGGGGCGGCGTGGGGGTCGTGCGGGTCCGCCGCCACATGAACCGTCTTGGCACCACCAAGAAAGTCGAGGGAAGAACGGACGGCGGAGATGGCCTCGGCGCTGTTTTTCCAGACGATCAGGACGTGACGCCCCAGATCGCCGTTGTTCCAGTGGGGCGGGACCGTCAGCAACGGGGTGCCGGCTGCCACGTAGACGAAATCGGACAGGGGGATGGCCGAGCTCAACTCCTCCATCTCGCGGGTCGGCTGCTCGACCACACAGAGGTCCGAGAGGTGGGCATAACGGGCGATCGTCGCTTCCACGTCGGACTTGCCCATGTGCCATTGCCAGAAGCGATAATCCTGGCAGATGGTCTCGGTCTCGCCGAGCAGCCCGCTGACGTGCCCCCGGTGCTCCTCGGCCATGGCCTCGATATAGGCCATCGACATTGCCCGCCCGACCGCCGACGCCGGCATCTCCACGCGCGGCGAGGTGTAAACCACATCCAGGTGGGCATCGAAACGCAGCGCGAGCGCAAGCGCCAGCCGCACCCGGTTCGGGCCGTAGGGGTCATCGGCCACGTGAACGGCAATGGTCCTGATCGGCATAAGGACAGCATCCTCGGCCCGGTGCCGGCCGGCCGCAGTCGTCAAGCCGCGATTCTCCGGCGCCCTTGCTTTCTCGTAGCGTCCGCCGGGCCGAAAATCAACTGCCGCGCTGCGACCCATCCGCCGCCGCGGCGGTGAGCCGCTCACCGGCCGGGCGACTGCCGCTGGGTCTGGCGACCCGAAGTGCTCTGCTGCTGCTCCTGTTCCGATTCCGTTGCGACCCGCACGGTCGCCGTGACCGTTTCCTCACCGGCTTCGGCGTCGATGCCGTGGAGCGGCGCCGCGCCGCCGTAATCGATCGCCACGGCCAGCCTGATGTAACCGTCGGTGGCGCAGACCGCATGGGCCGGATCGAACGCCACCCAGCCGAGGTCTTCCACGTAAGCCTCGGCCCAGGCGTGGGCGGCAAGCCCCGGCGCCGTGCCGACATCAACCCGAAAGCCGCTGACGAAGCGGGCGGGAATGGCCAGGACCCGGCAGGCGGCGATGAACAGGTGAGCATGATCGCAGGCGGTGCCCGCGCCCCGCTTCAGGACCTCGGCGGCGGTGGTGAGGCCGGTCCGCTCTCCCGAGAGCCCGCCCAGCGTCTCGTGCAGGGACCACATCAGCGCGTGCAGCGCAGCGATCGCGCCTTCGTCGTCGCGGCGCTCCCCGAACGGCGCGGCCAGCGCCCGGATGCCGTCGTCGACCCGGGTCGCCTGGGTCTCGCGCAAGAACATCAGCGGTGGCAGCCCGTCGTCGGCGGGCAGAATCCCATGGGTGTCGTCGGTCTCGATCTCGCCGCTGACGGTGGCGATCACCTCCTCGTGGCGGCCGGCGTGAACGGACAGGTGGGCAAGGTTGCCGTATCCGTCGGTCCATTCGTGGACAACGCCGCTGGTCGCAACCGACCAGGCCGAGACCCACTGCGACGGATCGCGGCGCGGGGTCAATCGCACCACCAGGACAGTGTGATGGGCCGGCTGCACGAGCCGCCGGCGCACCTCCCGCTCGATCCACACCCTCATCGCACCAACCGGAAATCGACGGCGATGGCTTCATGCAGCTCGCTGTTGCGGTGAATGAAATCATTGAGAAAGCGGGGCAATCCAGAGCGAAGAATGCTTTCGATGCGGCTCATCTCGAGACGGTTGCAGAGCTGCACGGCAATCCGCGTACACGCGGCATCGCCGCGCTGGCGCTTCAGGATCGTCGCCACCTCGCCGGCGCAGGCGAACAGAGATCGGGGCATATCGTCGCGGAAGATCAGGAGTTCGGCGACCCGGCGCGGCTCAATGATGACCGAATAGACCTCACGGTAGGCCTTGAAAGCGCTGAAGGCGCGCAGCAGGGCTCCCCAGCGATAGTATTCCTCCACCGCCAGGACGCGACTGCTTCCCGGCGTCAGCAGCACCCACTTGATCGCGAGGAACCGGGCGGTGTTGTCGGCGCGCTCAAGGAAGGTGCCGAGACGGGAGAAGTTGAAGGCATTGCCGCGGCGCATGGTGCCGACAACCGCTCCCCGGAACAGGTGGGAGCGGTCCTTGACCCAGTCAAAAAACTCAAGGTAACCCCGATCAACCAGTTTCTGATAGTTGATGCCCTGCAGTTCCAGGTGGGTCTGGTTGATCGCCTCCCAGACTTCCGTCGTCAGTTCCGTGCGGGTCGCCCGGGCATTCTCGCGCGCCTGGCGGATACACGAACGGATACTGGACGGATTATCGTTGTCGAGAATGGTATAGGCGAGCACGTGCCCGGCCGACATCTCGTCGCCGTAGCGGTCCCGGAACTTCGTGCCGTTGCCGCTGAGCGCCATCGGTGCAGCCCACTGGTTGGCGCCGTTTTCGGCCGATCGGGGCAACAGCGACATGTGGTAGGTGCTGGCCAGCAAGCGGGCCATGTTCTCCGCACGCTCCACATAGCGGGCCATCCAGTAGATATCGTTGGCGGTGCGTCCCAACACGGCTTCAGCCCTCCAGCACCCAGGTGTCCTTGGTCCCGCCGCCCTGCGAGGAGTTGACCACCAGCGAGCCGTCCCGCAGCGCCACACGGGTCAGGCCGCCGGCCACCACCGTCGTCGTCTCCCCGGTCAGCACATAGGGCCGCAAATCCACGTGCCGGGCCGCAATCCCGCCGTCGATCAGGGTCGGACAGGTGGACAGGGCCAGGGTCGGCTGGGCGATGAACGCGGCCGGGTCGGCGAGGATCTTGCGGCGGAATTCCTGGCGCTGGTCGGCGGTGCTGCGCGGCCCGATCAGCATGCCGTATCCGCCCGACCCCGCCACTTCCTTGACCACCAGTTCTTCCAGGTGATCGAGCACATAGGCGCAGTCCTCGGGATTGCGGAGCTGATAGGTGGGCACGTTGTTCAGGATGGGTTTCTCGCCGAGATAAAATTCGATCATGTCGGGGACGTAGGCATAGACGGCCTTGTCATCGGCGATGCCGGTGCCGATGGCGTTGGCAAGCGTCACCCGGCCGTTGCGCGCCACCGACAGCAGGCCGGGGACGCCCAGAACGGAATCTCTGCGAAACGCCAGCGGATCGAGGAAATCGTCGTCGATCCGCCGGTAGATCACATCGACCCGGCGGAGGCCGTCGGTGGTTCGCATCTTCACCAGATTGTCATCGACAATCAGGTCAGAACCTTCGACGAGCTCGACCCCCATCTCCCGGGCGAGGAAGGCGTGCTCGAAATAGGCGCTGTTGTAGTGGCCGGGGGTGAGCACCACGACCGTGGGATCGCTGAGACCGGCGGGAGCGACCGCCTTCAGGGTGCCGAGGAGCTCCGCCGGGTAGTGGTTGATCGGCGCCACCGGCATGGTGCTGAACAGATCTGGAAACAGCCGCATCATCGCCGCCCGGTTCTCGAGCATGTAGGAAACGCCGGAGGGCACCCGGGCATTGTCTTCGAGGACATAGAAGGCGTCGGCGGCGACCCGCACCACGTCGATACCGGCGACATGGATCGCCACCTCGCGCGGCAGATCGAGGCCGAGCGCCTCGGGGCGGAATGCCGGATTGGTAAGGACCAGGGCAGGCGGTATTCGTCCGGCCTTGAGAATGTCCTGGTCGTGATAGATGTCGCGGATGAAGGCGTTCAGGGCCCGCACCCTCTGAATCACCCCGGCGGACACGGTCCGCCACTCTTCGGCATCGAGGATGCGCGGCACGACATCAAACGGGATCAGCCGTTCCACCCCGCTTTCCTCGCCATAAACCGCAAATGTAATGCCGAGGCGGCGGAACAGCATGTCGGCGTACCGGTGCTTGTCGGCGAGCTGCTCCAGAGGCACGCTCGACAGCCATTCGTTATAGCGGTGGTAGGCGGCGCGAATGCCACCGCCGTCATTGTGCATTTCGTCAAAGATGTCGCTCAGGGTGGTCTCCCTCCCGACGGTTAGCCGGAGCGTTCGAGCTTGTTGGTGCGACCCGCCTGGTTGTTAACGGCTGTTAAGCAACAAGCATGCCACCGTTGTGGATGCCCCGACAACCACGGCGGAAGCGGTTGCGCGTGCGTCGCATTGCTGCCCGCCGGTCGGGACTGATGGCGTACGCCGCCGCCGCGGCCCACGGCCGCGTCCTTCAGCTGCACTATTTATGATCAGTTTTTCGGAACTGCCTGCCGCGGAAGCAGAGTCGGCCGTGTTGCCCGGGGCTCGCCGCCGCCGCCGGCCTCACGCGGCCGGCCCCCCCGGCGGTGGAACGGCCATCCCCGGCTGCCACCGCTGCACCGCGACGGGCCGGCCGCTCTGGGTCCGCAGCACAGTCGGGCGGACGATCTCGTGGGCGCTGGGGGCCGGATCGGCGCGGGCGAACGACAGCCATATCGCGCGATGGTCGAGTTCCTCCCGGTCGCCGCGCTCGCGGGCCTCCCGCCAGGCCGGCGTGCCGGCGACCAGGCGGTTGAGGGTTGCCGCCGGCTGGTGCCCGAAGCGCCGCCAGACCCCACGCAGCACCGCCTGCACGTCCGGATCGAGAAACAGTTCGGTGGCCAGATTGGGCCTTCCCGAGGCCAGTGCGGCGAACACGTTCGGCTCTACCGGACCGATCTCCTCGGCAACAAACACCGCCGGCATCAGCTTGCGCCCCTGATGGAGAACGGCGTAGTAGCCCTGGGCGATGAACAGCAGCCGCTGCAGCTTCTGCGGCTGCAGGGTCTCGCCGTCCCCAAGCGCGGCATCCAGAAACCAGAAGGCGATGTCGAATGCCGATCGGACGGCGCTGGCCATGACGGGACTCCCCGGATCCGGTTCGTCGTCGGCGCGCCGGGCCGCTTGCCCGACGGGACAGCCGGACGGTAGCGTTGCCAGGGTCAACAGAGCGTAAAGATCCACGAATGCGCCACCGGTCAGCCCCGCCGAAGCCTGCTGCGCCGTACCGTCGGCGCCGCTGGATCGCTGTCCTGGCCGTTCTGGCGGCGATCGTTGCCGGCGCCGCGGGCTACCTGATCGCCGAGCGGCGCGGCCTGGCTGAACGGCTGGTGCGGATGGCGATTGCCGACGCCGGACTTGACCCGGCCGTCCTCACCGTCGCCGAACTCGACCCAGGCTCTGCGGTCGTCCGCAACCTCCGCATCGGGCCCGCACCCGGGCTCATCGCCGATGAAGTGATCCTCCGCTACGATCCCGCCGCCCTTCTCGAGCGGCGGATTGGCACCATTGCCCTGACCGGCCTGCGCCTGCCTGCCCGACTCAGCGGTGATGGCATCTCGGTCCCGGCCCTGGAGCCTTGGCTGACCGCAACCGGACTCGAAACCAGCGCGACCGCGAGCCCGGGCTGGGCGGTCGACGCCATCACGATCAGGGACAGTGCGCTGGAAGTCTCCGGCGTCCTCACCGGCCGGCTCGGCCTTGACGGCACGGCCACACTTGGCGCCGGCGGCTCCCTGTCTGCAGCGATCACCACCGCCGGCTCGCTGGGCGAGCCGTCGCGACCTCCGATCGACCTCTCCGGGACCGTGGAGATGGCCATGGCCGGGGATACGCTGACCGGTCTCGACCTGGCGCTGTCCGCCGGCACCGCCAGCCTCGCCGGCCTGCAGCAGCCGCGGCTGGAGGTTACTGGCGAGCTCAGCAACGGGGTGGTTGCCGTCACGGCTTCCGCGGTTGCTCCCGGCGTCCGTGCCACTCTGGAGGTTACGGCCGGGGGCACCCGCGGCTTCGAGCCGGCCTCGGTCCGGGGCTCCGGTACGGTGACGATGGCAGACGCCAGCATTCTCCTCGGCGATGGCGTGGAGGCCGGGGTGAACGGCCGGTGGCAGCTGGGGATCACGCCGTCGGAGCTGACCGTCGTTCCCGCCGCGGCGGCCCGGGTGGTGATCAGCGCCGGCGACGCCCCTGTGCGCATCGATCTCCCGGCGACCGGCTCGCCGCTGCTGATCCTCGGGCTCGGGCCCGACGACAACGCCGCCCGGCTGTCGATCCCGGAAACGAAAGTCACCACAGGCCGAAGGACCCTTGGGCTGCGCGCGCTGACGGCCACCTGGCCCCTGGCGGCGAATGCTCCGATACAGGTCCAGGCCGCTCGCCTGGACTTTGAAGACGCTCCCACCTGGGTCCCGCCGCTGTCCCTCGACGCCCGGCTTACAGCCGGCCAAGGGACCGCCGTGACCGCCGCCATCGCCGACCCGGACGGCCGCATCGAGGTGATGCTGGACGGGACCTTTGATCCGAAGACGAGCCGGTTTGACGGGAACGTCCGCACCTTAGCGGCGGGCCAGCCCCTCGGAACGACGCGGCGGACGCTCACTCTGAGCGGCGAGTGGCGGATGACTGCGGATGGCGAGGGCATCGCCCTCACCCCGGTGAGTCCGGTGACCGCCCGCCTGGAAGGCATGACGGAAGACCCGGTCGCGTTGGAAGTGGCGGCGCAGAACACCCCGGCGCTGATCGCCACCACCACCGCCGACGGCACCGGCCTCCTGGCCGCACAGGTTCACCGGGCCCGGATCGTGTCCGGTTCCACCGCAGTCCTCGGCGGCCTTGCCGCAACGCTGACCGGTCTGGCCGAACCGCGCCTTGACGCGAGCGTACTGCGCCTGTCCCTCGACGGTGTCGAGCCCTGGCTCGCGGCCCTGGTGAGGGGCTCGCTGTCTGCCGGGGCCACCGTCGATGGCGGGGTTGTTGCGTTCACTGCCGAGGCCCGCTCGGATAAGGGTCTGCGCGCCACGCTTTCCGGCCGGCACAATCCCGTTGCCGGCACCGGCCGGGCCGACATCCGGGTTGACCCGATCAGGTTTCGCACCGGGGGCCGGCAGCCCCACGACCTGTACCCGCCGCTGCGGCCGGTGCTCGCGGAGGTGTCGGGGCACCTCCGCGTCGACGGCCGGGTGCGCTGGTCGGGATCGCGCCTGGATCCCGATCTGCTCGCCGCCATCGAAGAACTCTCCTTTCGCACCGAGGGAATCCCGGTGACCGGGCTGAGCGGCCGGATCCGGTTCAACCGCCTGGATCCGCCCGGCACGCCCCGCGGTCAGCGCCTGACCATCGACCGCATCGATCCGGGCATTCCGCTCCGCGAAGTGGCGGTCCGCTTCCATCTCGACCGGCGGGGGCGGCCGGCGATCGAAGGCCTGGAGTTCCGCTATCTCGGCGGCACGGTGGCAACCAATCAGGTCACGATCGACCCGGGCACCGACCGGATCGAAACCACGGTGCAGCTCCGCGGCGTGACCCTGCAGGCGCTGATCGCGCTCGGTAATCTTGATGACATGTCGGCAAGCGGGCAGATCACCGGGACCATTCCGATCCGCATCGAAGGACGGCGATTCGCTATCGATCACGGCCGGCTGGCCGCCGCCGGACCCGGCGTCCTCGCCTATCGTCCGGACGCACCGCCGGCTGCATTGCAAGGGGCCGGTGAAGGCGCTAGCCTGATGCTGCGGGCGCTTGAGAATTTCCATTTCTCGGCGCTCAGTCTGGACGTCGACGGGCAGAGTGGTGGTGCGTGGCGTGCTGTTGCCCACATTGCCGGGCATAACCCCGATCTGCTCGACGGCCAGCCGTTCCAGTTCAATATCAACCTGACCGGTGATATCGAGGAGACAATCCGCGCAGCCCTGTTCGGCGCCGATCTCCCGACCCGGCTGGAGGAGCGGCTGCGCCGCCAACAGGGAGTACCAGCCCGTTGAAACCAGGGCAGACAAGAGCGGTTCAGGCGCGTCCCTCACCACGGCGACCCGGGACCAGGCGGTCGCCCCTGTGCCCACCCTGCCCCTGCAGCCGCGGGTCCGGCTTCGCGCTCTGGCCCGTCTTTCTGCTTGCCGGCGCGCTGCTTGCCGGCTGCCAGCCCAAGGTGCGGGTGGAGGCGCCCAAGGAACCGATCACCATCAACCTCAACGTCAAGATCGAGCACGAGGTCCGGGTCAAGGTGGACCGGGAACTGGACGAGTTGTTCGAAGACAATCCGGAGCTGTTCTGAGCATGACGACCCGCCGCCGCTTTCTCCGCAGCGTCATCGGCCGCGCCGCCGCCGGCGGGGTCGCGGTCGCCGCCGCCCTGACCCTCCTGCCCGCAGTCACCCTCGCCCTGACGCTCGATGAGGCCAAAGCCGCAGGCTGGGTCGGCGAGCGACCGGACGGGTATGTGGGTCTGGTGCGCAGCGACGCTCCTCCGGGCACCCGCGATCTGGTCAACCGGATCAATGCCGAACGCCGCGCCAATTACGCCGCGATCGCCGCCCGCACCGGCACCACCGCGGAAAAGGTCGGACTGGTCGCGGGCCAGAAACTGATCAACGCGACCCCGCGCGGCCAGTACGTGATGACCCAGAGCGGGCAGTGGGTCGCCAAGTGACCGGCACGGACGTTGCCGGCCCGCCGCGACCGAAGGGACCGTGAGCACAGCCGACAGCCCGCTGGACACCGCCGTCGCCTGGCTTGGCGACGGCCTCGCGGTGGCCCTGGCGCTGGTCGTCGACACCTGGTCGGGATCGCCGCGGCCGCCGGGCAGCCTGCTTACCGCGACCGCTGAAGGGAGGTTTGCCGGGTCCGTCTCCGGCGGCTGCATCGAGGGCGCGGTGGTCGCCGAAGCCCGGGACGTGATCCGCACCGGCAGGCCTCGCTTCTGCGATTACACCATCGGCGACGACCAGGCCCGGTCCGTGGGCCTGGCCTGCGGCGGCGCCCTGCGGGTGCTGATGATCCCGGTCCGGGAACCGGCGCTGCCGGCGGCGATCCTCTCGAGCCGGCCCTGCGCCCTGGCCGTGGACCCGGTCTCGGGCGACTGGGCGGTGGTTGCCGGCGGGGACACCGGGCCGACCGGTGCTGTCGCGGGCCGGTTGTTCTTGTCTCCCGCGGAGTTCGCCGCGGTACGGGCGGCACTGTTGCAGGGGCAGAGCCTGCGCCTCGACCGCCCCGGCGGCGCAGTGGTCACGGCGCCGTTCGACCGGCCCCTGCGCCTGATCATCGTCGGCGGAGTCCACATCGCCCAGGCACTCGCCCGGATGGCGGCGGCCGTGGACATCACCGTGACGATCATCGATCCCCGCTCAGGCTTCGCCACCCCGGAGCGGTTTCCCGGGGCGGCGCTGTCGGCCGACTGGCCGGACGATGCGGTCAGGGCCCTCGATCCCGATCCGGGCACCGCCGTCGTCACCCTTGCCCACGATCCGAGGCTCGACGATCCGGCCTTGCTCACGGCACTGGGATCGGGCGCGTTCTATGTCGGCGCCCTCGGCAGCCGCCGCAGCCATGCCCTCCGCCGCAAACGTCTGGCCGCCGCCGGTGTTGAGCCGGCGGCGATCGACCGGATCCGGGCGCCGGTCGGCCTTGATCTGGGTGGGCGCAGGCCGGCGGAAATCGCCGTCGCGATCCTTGCCGAAGTCCTCGCCGTTCGCTACGGGCGGGCCTTCGCGTGGCGGTGAGGCCGGCACCGCAGCAAAGACGATCCGGCGGCGGTTCCGTCAAAGACCAGCACCCGGGTTCAACCTTTTCGCAATTGCTGGTGCAAGCGCCGATTTGCTACGGTCGTTTAACGGCGAGGAGTCGTGGAACGACGACCGTCGCCAACCGCGCTTCGACAGGGGCCGTCATGCCCGGACTCGGGGCCGATATCGGGGCCGTGGTCCCGAGTGGGAGATGTCCGAAATGCAGAAATCTTTGGTGATTGATCCTGGGAAGTGTACGAATTGTTTGCAGTGTG
>CAYVUM010000058.1:0-22800 GCA_964454795.1 uncultured Rhodospirillaceae bacterium | reverse complement strand
GTGGTTCGATTCAGCTGACGGATGGGACTCATCCGTCAGCATCGAACCACTAGGTGAGACCGGACGGGAGTGCGGGTGAGCTGCGTCGGGTTGTTCGAACCTTCGGTTGCTCACAACTCGGAGAGCAGCCGCGGGAGGTCGCCCATCGCGGTGAACGTGGCCGCCGCTCCGGCGGCGCTCAGCTGCGGAGGGAGATCGGGACGACAGTGACTGCCGCCCGCGAACCCGAACACGGTCATTCCCGCGGCCACGGCTGCCTCGATGCCGGCGACGCTGTCCTCGATCACCACGCAGTCGGCCGGCCGCCAACCCATTGTCCCGGCGGCGAACAGAAACAGATCGGGCGCCGGCTTACCGCGGGCGACCTGGACGGCGCTGAACAGATGCGCCTCGACAAGCGGCAACAACCCGGTGGACCCGAGGGTCAACCGCATTTTCTCAAAGGTGCCTGATGAGGCAACGCAGCGCCGCCCGGCGAGGCTTTCCAGCACCTCCCTCGCCCCGTCGATCGCCCGGACCTCGCGGCGGAACGCCTCGGCATCGCGGTCGGCAAGCGTGGTCCGGAAGTCTGCCGGGAGCCTCCGGCCGGTGGCGGCGACCAGGTCGGCCTCCACCTGCTCCAGCACGGTTGCCAGTTTGAAGCCGGTGAACCGGTCGATGGCTTCGTCCGCGGTCATCGGCCGGCCGAGTTTGGTCACCAGTTCTGCCAGCACCCGGGCCGCGACCGGCTCGCTGTCCACCAGCACGCCGTCACAGTCGAAGATCACCAGAGGCCGGTCCGGTGCTGCCCTGGCCATGGCCGCCGCTCAGCTAAGACCGGCCCGAATGTGGTTGAACAGACCGCGGGCGCCCGTTTCCACCAGTTTGAACACGTGCTCGAACGCGTCGTCGGTCTCGTGGTAGGGGTCAGGCACATCTCCGCGGCCGGTGGTCGGTGCAAAGTCGAGGAGCAGCGCCAGCCGGGCGCGGCTTTCGGGTGGCCGTCGTGCCGTCAGATGATCGAGGATCGACGTATCCATAGCGACAATATAATCGAATCGGTGAAAGTCCTCCGGCTCAACCTGTCGAGCGCGCAGCTCGTCCATGGCGACGCCGCGACGGCGGGCTGTGGCGTGTGCGCGGGGATCAGGCGGCTTGCCGAGGTGGAAGTCTGCGGTGCCAGCACTGTCGACGCTGATTTCGTCGGACAGCCCGCTCTGGCGGACCAGGTCGCGGAACACCGCCTCAGCCGTGGGCGAGCGGCAGATGTTGCCGAGACAGACAAACAGCACGTTGATCACCGCCGGTCCTCTGCTGCCAGGAAAATGCAGTCTTGACGCTCACGCCGGCGAGGCTATCACCAACCGGGCTGCGGCTGAACGGGTTACGGCCGCGGTGTTGATGCCCGGCTCGGGCGCATGGCCGGTTTCGGGCGGAGGAGGGAGAGAGGCCGATGTCCGCAGCCGATCGGGAACAGCACTCCCACCATTCGATCGTGGTTCTGACCGGCGCCGGCATCTCCAAGGAGTCCGGTCTTGACACCTTTCGCGATGCCGGGGGCGTCTGGGCGAAGTACCGCCTGGAGGACGTGGCGACCCCGGAAGGCTATGCCGCCAATCCGCAACTTGTGCAGGATTTTTACAACGGCCGGCGCCGGCAGCTGGTTACGCCGGGGGTCGAGCCGAATGCCGCTCATCTGGCGCTGGCGCGCCTGGAACGGGACTGGCCGGGCGGGGTGCTGATCGTCACGCAGAATATCGACGACCTTCACGAGCGCGCCGGCAGCCGGAACCTCATCCATATGCATGGCGAGCTGTTGAGGGCGCGCTGTGAGGCCTGTGGTGATCACCGCCACTGGGCTGAGGATCTGACCATCGATCTCGCCTGCCCCGCCTGTCAGGCCGTCGGCCGGCTCCGCCCGCATGTGGTCTGGTTCGGTGAGATGCCGTTGGCCATGGACCGGATCTACGCCGCCCTGGAGGCCTGCTCGTTGTTCCTCTCGATCGGAACGTCCGGCAACGTTTATCCCGCCTCGGGGTTCGTATCCCACGTCCGGCGGTTCACGGAGGCGCGGACACTCGAGCTCAATCTCGAGCCGTCCGCGGGCGCGACCCTGTTCCATGACGCCATCTACGGTCCGGCAAGCCGGGTCGTCCCGCAGGTCATTGACCAGGTTCTGAAAACGGGCATCTGATGGCCCGCAGCGTTGACAACACGCGCGAGCGATTCCTACACTTCCCCTTTCTGATCCACCGGGCCGGTCGCTTCCCGTACCGGCCCCTTGACTTTCCAGGGTCTGGATCCGGGAGGGTTGTCGAGGGAGGCGACACGGGTGGTATCGGCGTTGATGGGGACCTATCGTCGTTTCGACCTCGCCTTCGAGCGGGGCGAAGGTCCCTACCTGATCGCCACCGATGGTCGGCAGTTCCTCGACTTCGGCAGCGGCATCGCCGTCAACGCGCTGGGCCACGCCCATCCGCACCTGGTTGCGGCGCTGAAGGTGCAGGGTGAGCGGCTCTGGCACTGCTCCAACCTCTACCGGATTCCCGGTCAGGAACGGCTCGGCGAGCGACTGGTCGCGGCATCGTTCGCCGACACGGTGTTCTTTTGCAACTCTGGCGCCGAGGCGCTGGAAGCCAGCCTCAAGCTCACCCGCAAGTACCACGACGACCACGGCCGGCCCGAACGGTATCGGATGATCACCTTTGCCGGCGGTTTTCATGGCCGCACCCTGGCGACGATCGCCGCCGGTGCGTCGGCGAAGCTGCTCAGCGGATTTGATCCGGTGGTCGACGGCTTTGACCAGGTGCCGTTCGGTGATTTGACCGCGGTCCGGCGGGCGATCGGCAGCGAAACCGCAGGGATCCTGGTCGAGCCGATTCAGGGCGAAGGCGGGATCCGGGTGGCCTCACCGGACTTCCTTCACGGACTCCGCGCGGCCGCCGACGAGCATGGGCTGCTGCTGATCTTCGATGAGGTCCAGACCGGGATGGGTCGCACCGGCTGGCTGTTTGCCCATCAGTATGCCGGGGTGATTCCCGATGTGATGACCCTCGCCAAGGGCCTCGGCGGCGGCTTTCCGATCGGCGCATGCCTGGCGCGGGGCGAGGCGGCCGCGACGCTTCAGCCCGGCAGCCACGGCACCACCTTCGGTGGCAATCCGCTGGCCTGTGCCGTGGCCAACGCCGTTCTCGACGTCGTGCTGGCCGACGGTTTCCTTGAGGCTGTCCGCGACAATGCGGCGGTGCTGTGGGAAGCCCTTGAGCCGCTGCCGCGGCGTTATCCCTCTGTGATCGCCGGTGTGCGCGGCGTCGGGCTGATGCTCGGGCTGCAATGCCGGCCTGAGCCGGGGGTTCTGATCGAGCGGCTGACTGCGCATGGCTTGCTTGCCGTGCCGGCTGCCGACAACGTGGTCCGGCTGCTCCCGCCGCTGATCATCGGCCCCGCGCATGTGCGCGAGGCGGTGGCGATCCTTGAGACCGCCTGCGCAGAGCTGAGCGAGAAAGCCGCCTGATCCTGAAGGCCGACCATACGGATGACCGGAGCACCCCCCATGGCCAGTCCGAAGCCCCGCCATTTTCTCGATCTGGATCAGCTCGATACCCTGACGCTGCGACGGATTCTCGCTCAGGGTCAGGCGTACCGCGCCGATCCGCCGCAGCGCCGCCGGCATCGCCGGCTGCTCGAGGACCGCACCCTGGCGATGATCTTCGAAAAGCCGTCGACCCGGACGCGGGTGTCGTTCGAGGTGGCGATGCGCCAGCTCGGCGGCCACGTGGTGATCCTGAGCGGCGAGGACTCCCAGCTGAAACGGGGCGAGACCATGGCCGACACGGCCCGGGTCCTCTCCCGCTACGTGGATGCGATCATGATCCGCACCAACAGTGCGGGCACCCTGCTCGAGCTGGCCGAGCACGCCACCGTGCCGGTGATCAACGGCCTGACCGACCTGTCTCACCCCTGTCAGCTGATGGCCGATGTGCTGACCTACGAGCAGCACCGCGGGACCATCGAGGGCCGGACGGTGGCCTGGAGCGGCGATGGCAACAACGTCGCCCGGTCCTGGGTTCATGCCGCTGTGCGGTTCGGCTTCCGGCTGCGTCTGGCCGTGCCGAAGCCGCTGCGGCCGCGCTGCCGGGTGATCGACTGGGCGGCGAGGGAGGGCGGGGATGTGGCCTTCGCCGACACCGCTGAAGAAGCGGTCAGCGACGCCGATCTGGTGGTCACGGATACCTGGGTGTCGATGGGGTGCGGCGAGGCGGAGACCCGCCACAATCTGCTCGCGCCCTACCGGGTCGATGAGGCCCTGATGCGTCGCGCCAAGCCCGATGCCCTGTTCATGCACTGCCTGCCGGCCCACCGCGGCCAGGAGGTCACGGCCGGCGTGATCGACGGGCCGCAGTCGGTGGTCTGGGACGAGGCGGAAAACCGCCTGCATGCCCAGAAGGGCATTCTCGCCTGGTGCCTCGGCTGAGCCACCTGCGACGGCTGGCCGGCCCCGCCGGGCGTGGCCCGATGCGGTGGCTTGACGGCGGGCGCTGACCGCCTCACGTCAGGCGCATGATCGCATTGTCCTCCACGTCCGATCAGGGGTTCGGTGATTTCGTCCAGCCGTTTCAGATTGAAGCGCCGGGACTGCGCGGCCGGCTGGTCCGTCTCGACGCCACGCTCGACGGGGCGATGGCAGCACACGACTATCCGGCGCCGGTGGCCCGGCTGCTTGCCGAGGCGATGGCGATGGCGGCGGTGCTGGCCAGCGGTCTCAAGTTCGACGGTGTCTTCTCCCTGCAAATCCATGGTGACGGACCGGTCGGTCTGCTGATGTCAGACGTGACCAGCGCCGGTGGCATGCGCGGCTATGCCCGGGTCGATGCCGACCGGCTGGAGGCCACAGACGTTCCTCCGGCCGGGGGCGGGGCCTCGCCGGTGCCGCGCCTGCTCGGCGCCGGCCACATGGCGTTCACCATCGATCAGGGGCCAGAGACGGACCGCTACCAGGGGATCACCGAAATCGAGGGGGCCACCCTCGCTGATTGCGCCCACACCTACTTCCGCCGCTCTGAACAGCTGGAGACGGCGATCACCCTCTGCTCCAGCGAGGCCGGCAGCGGCCGCCGTGCCGCTGCCCTCATGCTCCAGCGCCTGCCGCCGACGGGAACGGATGAGGAAACGGCGGCAGCCGAGGACGACTGGCGGCGGGCGGTGGTGCTGATGTCGAGTGTGACGTCCGCGGAACTGCTTGCGGACGACCTCTCGGCGGCGGATGTGCTCTACCGGTTGTTCCATGAGGATGGGGTGCGAGTGTTCACCCCGCGGCCGCTCCACCACGACTGCCGCTGTTCGCGGGCCAAGGTGGAACGGACCCTGCGCTCGTTCCCACGCGCCGAGATCGAGGGACTGGCCGACGCCGACGGCCTGGTGCGGGTCACCTGTGAGTTCTGCAAGGAAGAATACGCGTTCGACGCCGGCGAACTGGACTCGCTTTACCGGGAGACGGATCCGATGGATCGGGGCTGAGGCGGCGGCCTCCCGCTTCAGTTGTATTGCTCTACTTTAAGCACTTTTTGGTTGCACGGCTTCCCCGAACGAGCCAGTTTGGTTACATGGTTCAGCGGAGGTTGTGGTCATGAGGCTCACCAACGCCGGCTTTTCTGCCGATACGGTCAGTCCGCTCGACCCGGACGCTCAGGCGCTGGTCGACGGCGGGTGCGACGTTTCGGTCCGGCTGCCCGATCTGGTGCGGGGCGCCACGCGATCCCGCCGGCTCGCCGATCAGCACAAGCTCGCCGCCCGGGAGCATTTGCGGGCCGCGCAGGCAGCGCGGTCGTTCGGGGACGTGCACCGGCATCGGAACTTCCTGGGCGAGGCCACCGATGCCCGCCGCCGCGCCGCAGCCTGCTGCCTCTACGCCTGGCGCTGCGAGCAGGAGGCCAATGCCCTCGCCCACGACTCGGGTTTCCTGCGATAAGCCCGGGCCACTCTCCCCTCACCCGTCATCGTAAGCGCAGCGATGCCATCCCGTCTCCCGTGAGGCGGGGTTGCAGTTCTGGGTCCGTCCGGATCGCCGCCGCCTCGCAATTCTCTGTTCGGCATCGGCTTTGCTGGTGCGCGGAACGCCGGCTGGCACAAAAAAGCCCCCGCGCCGGGAGGGCGCGGGGGTGAGGCGGGGGGAGGGAGGAGAGGAGAGGAGAGGAGAGGAGAGGAAAAGAGGTCCGGGGCCGGGCGGCAGGAAGGCGGGGAACGATCCTGAGCGCGGCTCAGTCGAGACGATCGTCATCGTTGGCGGCGAGGCGGGCCAGTTCCTCGATCTCGGTGTCGGTCAGTTCCGACAGCTCGTCGAGGTTGCGGACCCACTCCTCGACGGCGCTGAACTGATGGCGGACGACGGTGCGGTAGACTTCCAGGTGGTCACGGGGCGGACAGTGGTAGGACAGCATCACGGATCTCCGGGTCTGCAAGCCTGATCGGCCTCGTCGCGGCGCCGGCGACGACATGAGAACTAAACAGGAACATACCCCAAAAGGGGCGCCAATCAAGGAAAAAGTTCCTGCACTTTATCGATTCGCGGATTTTGAGCCTGACCTGAACGGCACCTACCATGGGTTGCGGCGGCCCATGCTCGGAACGCCCGGCCACGATCCGCCGGCAAGGGCTGCGGTCCGGCAGTCAGGAAAGCGGCGCCAACGATCGCGGTGCCCCGTCAGTCGACCGAGGCGGCCAGGATCATGCTGAGGTGGGCGCGCGGCCGGCCGGTGTCCTCGGCCCAGGCGTTGAACACCTCCTGGATGGCGACCCGATCGGCCCTGGTCTTCGGAATGCCGGAAAACGCGTCCCAGCGATTGAGGGCACGGACCACGAAGTCGGTGAGCAGGAACGTGTCCTTGCCGGCCATGCGCAGGAACGACGGCGCCGACGCCCCGCCCATCTGGCTGAACCGCCGGGTCAGCGCCGCCCACAGCGCGATGATGTTGGCGCATGGCCAGTCGCCGAGCCAGGCGCCCATGCCGCCGTGCTCCGCGGCAATGTCCCGGATCGCCGCCGCGTTGGCCCGCACCGACTTGATCTTGCCCCAGTGGCGGATCAGCCGCGGATCCTTCATCAGGCCTTCCAGGGCCTCGTCACTCATCAGCGAGACGAGCACCGGATCGAAGCCGGCGAAAGCGTCCTCAAACGCGGGCCATTTGGCATCGACCAGGGAGTGCTTGAGCCCGGCGCGGAAGACCCGCTGCGCCATCATCGAAAGGTAGCGGTCGTCGGGGATCGCCTTCAGGTCGTCGACGGATCTGACCGCCGGCAGACGCGCGGCGAGTGCCTCGGCGCCAAGACGTCGCTCGGCCTCGGCCGCGATTTCCGCGAACCCCATCGTGGTCCCCCCCGGCCATTGCTGCTGCCGTTATATCCGGCAACCATGCGCGTTTTTCCAGCCGCGGACCAGCGGCGATTCCGCCCTGCCGTTGACGCCGTCGCCATAGCGGCGTAAACGGCAGGGCATGATGACGAGAGGGCTGCGTACGGCCATGGCCATCGGATCGATTACCGGCCCCGTCCTCGGGTGAGGGCGGGGATGACCGGTTTTTTGTCCCGATGTGCGTATTCGAACGCCAGGAGTGCCAGCCCATGTCTGTCAACGTCTCAGCACCCGCGTATCCGGCGGGTGAATCCTCACACCTTGTTCCGCCCGTCACCTGCTTCTCGCTGGTTGCCGCCGCCGATCCGGGCGTCCTGCCGCGGGTCATCCAGGTGTTTGCCAAGCGCGGCCTCGTGCCCTGCCAGGTCTTCGCCACCATCGCCGGACCGGATGGCTGCGACCTTCATGTCGATCTTCAGGTCGCCGGCCTCGACGGCCTGCAGCGCCACACGATCGCCGCGAGCCTTCGCCAGATCGTTTCCGTGGATACGGTGCTGACCGCGCTGCGGACCCGGGCGCGGTCGGCCTGACGGCGACGGCGCCGTCGGCGGGGGAACCGACAATGGGCTGGCTGGACCGGATTCACGCCTGTCAGCGGTTCGATCCCGCCGCCTACCGGCCGTTCCGGGTTGCAGGCAGACCGGTCGGTCATGTCACCCACGACTTCGCGGAGCGCCTGCGGCGCCGGTCGGACGTGTTCATCGTCGGCGACGCCGCGGTTACCCTGGTGCCGGAGCTGACGAATCCGGAGAGCCGGACCGAAGCGGTGGAGGCGGCCGCCCGGACGGTGATTGATGATGCGATCCGCGACCGCTGGCGGGACGAGCCCTATCCGGTTGCTGCGCGGTTCAACGACCCGCCGTTGTTCACCCTCGACCGGGCCCTGGTGCCGCTGTTCGGCGTCCGCGCCTACGGCGTCCACGTCAACGGCTACGTCCGCCGCGGCAGTGAGATCGCCATGTGGATCGGCCGGCGCAGTCCGACCAAGTCCGTTGCCCCGGGCAAGCTCGACCAGATGGTCGCCGGCGGCCAGCCGGCCGGTCTCAGCCTTGCGGACAATCTCCGTAAGGAAGCGGCTGAGGAGGCGGGTCTGTCTGCGGAGGTGACCGACCGCGCTGTGCCGGTGGGAGCGATCAGCTATCGCACGGAATACGAGGACGGGCTGCGTAACGATGTGCTGTTTCTGTATGACTTGGAGATGCCCGAGGCGCTCACGCCGGTGAACACCGACGGCGAGTTGCTCCACTTCATGCTCTGGCCGCTCGAGCAGGTGGCGGCAGTCGCCCGTGAGACCGAGGACTTCAAATTCAACTGCAGTCTGGTCGTCGCGGATTTTCTGATCCGCCACGGCCGGATCCGGCCGGATGAGCCCGATTACCTGGACCTGATCGCCGGCCTGCACTCCGCCTGAATTCCCCTACCGTCACGCGTCCCCGAAAAAGGGGCGTGGCGCTCCTCGCCGTTTTCGGCTACCACATGGCCGGGCAGATCGGCGGGAGGCGTTATGGCAGTCATGCCGCAACTCTCGGGACCGCAACAGCTGCCGCTCGATGGCGGGCCGGCGCGCCGGCTTGTCGTGCTCCTGCACGGCGTGGGCGCTGACGGCTATGACATTGCCGGGCTGGCCCCGGTATACCAGACCGTTCTCCCCGATGCGCTGTTCATTGCGCCGAACGCCCCGGAGCCCTACGACGAGGCACCGTTCGGCAATCAGTGGTTCAGTGTTGGCGACCGCCGGCCCGAAACCCGGCTGGCCGGCGCCCGCGCGGTTGCGCCGGTGCTCGACGCTTTTCTCGACGAAGCCCTTGCCGGGCATGGCCTGAGCGATGCCGATCTCGCCCTGGTCGGCTTTTCACAGGGCGCGATGCTGGCCCTTCACGTGGGCCTCCGCCGCCGCCGGCCCTGCGCCGGGATTATCGCCCACTCCGGCAAGCTGCTCGGCGACGATGTGCTGAGCCAGGAAATACGGGTCCGTCCACCGGTTCTGCTGACTCATGGCGGGTTTGACGAGATCGTGCCGGTTGCCTCGCTGCCCGCCGCCAGGACGGCGCTGAGTGCAGCCGGGGTCAACGTCGAGGCTCATGTCATTCCTGGCCTCGGTCATGCCATCGACGAGACGACGATTCGCCTGGACCTCGCGTTTCTCAGGCGTCTGTTTCCAACGCAAGCCCTCCGACCGTGAGCAACTCCGGGGTGATTTCCGGCGAATCCCCCGGGGTTCACACAAAATTCAAAGAGGAGGCGTCTGCGTCTCTTGAGATATGTGGGATAGTCAGCCGGTGTCCGGGGGGATGGAGGACCTGCCATGGCTTTCGATAACTATCCCGCACTGGTCCTCAACGCCGACTTCCGGCCGCTCAGCTATTTCCCGCTGTCGCTCTGGTCCTGGCAGGACAGCATCAAGGCGGTGTTCCTCGACCGGGTCAACGTGATTTCCGAGTACGACCGGTCGGTGCGCTCGCCGTCCTGCGAAATCCGCCTGCCAAGCGTGATTGCGCTCAAGGAATATGTGCCGATGAACCGCCGCCCGGCGTTCACCCGGTTCAACGTGTTCCTGCGCGACCGGTTTACGTGCCAGTACTGCGGCGATACCTTCCCGGCCGAGGACCTCACCTTCGATCACGTCGTGCCCAGGGTGAAGGGCGGACGCACCACCTGGGATAACGTTGTGACCGCCTGCGAGCCCTGTAACCTGTCCAAGGGCCATCGCTCGCTCCGTGATGCCGGGATGCGGCTGCTCCGCCCGACCCGAGAGCCCACCTCCTACGAGTTGCAGGAAAACGGTCGGGCGTTTCCGCCGAACTTCCTCCACGCCAGCTGGCGCGACTTTCTCTACTGGGATACGGAACTGGACCCGGTCTGAGCCAGGGGGTTGGCCACACGCCGCTGTCGCCGGAATCGTTTGATCAGACTCCGGCGACGCGGCGGTGGTGTCCGTTGCCGGACATCAGGCCAGGTTGGAGCGGGTACTCAGCCTTCCCAATACACCCCGAAAACCATCAGGGTGATGAGAATGGCCACAACAACCGCGGTGGCCGTGGCACTCCGACCGAGAAGCGTATCGAAATCCATTCACGCCTCCATGAGGCTGGTGGTGGTCAGCGATGTCTCCCAGTCCCTGCCGTGATGGACAGGGGCCCGCCGTTCGGGCAGTCCCTGCCGCGACCAAGAATACCGGTATTGCGGTTGCGAAATAGTTTGTAATGCGCCCGCAGCGCGCATGGCAGCCATCGCAACTGCGCCGCACCCTGTCTGATCCAGGTGCAAGGATGGTTCACTGCGGACGGCCCCCGGCGCGCAGGCTTTGACAACGTCAGCGCGCGGCGTATACTCCCGCGCTCATTTCCGGGAATGCGGGTGAGCCCAGGGTCGTGGTGCACTGAACAGCGTGCTGCCCTGCCGAGCGGGTCACCCCGCCCGCGCCGCCTTGGCACGGGACTACCGGGACACCAGCGACCGCAACGGGAACCCCGACGGCATGACGAAGCGTATCGAATCCAAATACAAGATCAATCGGCGCCTTGGCGTCAATCTCTGGGGCCGGCCGAAAAGCCCGATCAACAAGCGCGACTACGGGCCGGGACAGCACGGCCAGCGCCGCAAGAAGCCGACCGACTACGGCACACAGTTGATGGCCAAGCAGCGGCTCAAAGGTTATTACGGCAATATCGGTGAGAAGCAGTTCCGCAAATACTACGAAGAAGCTGTCCGTCGCCGCGGCGATACATCAGAAAACTTGATCGAATTGCTGGAGCGGCGTCTTGATGCGGCAATCTACCGACTGAAGTTTGTGCCGACCGTGTTCGCTGCCCGCCAGTTCGTCAATCACGGCCATATCAACGTGAATGGCCGGCGCGTCAACATTCCCTCTTACCTGCTTCGTGATGGTGACGTCATTGAAGTGCGCGGCAAATCCAAGGAAATGCTGATGGTCCTGGAGGCGGTGGCGTCGGCGGAGCGGGACGTTCCTGACTACCTGAGTGTGGATTACAATAAAATGCAGGGCATGTTCGTGCGCGGGCCGAAGGCGGCCGATGTGCCCTATCCGGTGCAGATGGAACCGAACCTGGTCATCGAGTACTACTCGCGCTGATTCGCTCCGGCTGCGGGCGTTGGTCGGGATCCCGGGTGCACGGCGGTGAGTGTCCGGCGGTGTCGTAGCGGCGCCAGCCCCGCCGCCACGACCCGGACCCGGCTCACCAAGTCCCGGTATTGGCCATGCTCGCCCAGGGCTCGGCAGGTGGCCGGTTATCGCCCATCTGCAACAGCTCAATCGAGATCCCGTCGGGTGAGCGGACGAAGGCCATCCGCCCGTCCCGCGGCGGCCGATTGATCGTCACGCCGCCGTCGATCAGCCGCTGGCAGGTGGCATAGACGTCCTCGACCCGGAACGCCAGGTGCCCGAAATTGCGCCCGCCCGTATACTCTTCCGGGTCCCAGTTGTAGGTCAACTCGATCAGCGGCGCCTGATCGTTCTGCGCCCGCTCCACATCCTCCGGCGCGGCGAGGAAAACCAGCGTGAACCGGCCCTTCTCGCTATCGTAGCGGCGAACCTCTTGCAGACCCAGCTTATTGCAGTAGAAATCGAGGCTCTTGTCGAGATCGCTGACCCGGATCATGGTGTGGAGATACTGCATCCGTTCCTCTCTTCCGTATTTGGCCGCCACGGCGCCGGAGGGCCACCATCGTGCCGCTCCCGCCACTTTGAGCTAACAGATGGGAAACGACGGCCCGGCAACGCAAGACGATCGCCCGCCCGCGGCACCGACGGCGGTTGCCGCCGGGCGGCCGTCAGTGCGGGAGCGTCGCTCGCTGCACCTGCCTCTCCTTCTGGGGGTTGCCTTGGCCTGCCTGATCGCCGGCCTGACGCTGCCGATCATGGAGGTGCGCAATTTCTGGCTGTTCGGCGGCAGCTATTCGATCCTCGGCGCCATCGTTCTTCTGATCAATGAGGGTGAAGTCCTCACCGGGGCGATCCTGTTGGCATTCTCGGTGTGCCTGCCGGTGGCAAAGATCATGGCCCTGCTCGCAACATGGTGGCGCCTGCGCGCCGGCGGACGTCCGGCGCCGTGGCTGCCGCGGCTCCTGGAGGCGATCGGAAAGTGGTCGATGCTCGACGTTCTGGTTGTCGCCCTGGTGATTTTTGCCGCCAAGGCCGGGGCCCTCGTCGATGCCAGCGTCGCCGGCGCGGTTGTCCCGTTCATCATTTCCATCGCCCTCACGCTGTATTGCGCCCGCCGGATCACCGGGCAGATTACCGCGCGCGGCTGACCCGGCGGATCGCAGAAGCGGCAGAGACCGAACGCCGTATTGACGGTTGTGCGCCACGCAAACCGGAGAGGCGGCCCGCGACCCCGGTCAAGGGGTCGATTTCCGCGCTCCGCAGGGGTCGACTTCCGACCGGCCCTGCGATATGGAAACAATCGAACAGCGCGCGCGACGTGTCGAGCCCGTGAGACCCGAGGTCATGAGCGTGTCGTCATCGAAACGGATCGACGGGCCTGCGGTTACCCTGCCGGCCTCCACGGCGGCGCCGTTGATCACCGTGACTGACGTCTCGCCGCGGGCCGTCTCGCCGGGGGCCGTGTTGCCGCGGGCCGTGTCGCCGCGGGCCGCGACTGTGCCCGCAGCGAGCGTGCCCGAACAGGTCCCGGCAGAGTCAGCCCGGCGGGTCTCGTCGCGGCAATGGTATCCGCCGCGGCGGGTCTGGCAAGTCTATCTGCTTTTTCTGCTGACATTCGGGATCTACGGCGTGGTCTGGAGCTACCGCTTCGCCCACGACTTCCGGCGGCATCGCAAGCGCCGGGCACGGCCGCGGCTGCACTGGGTCGCCCTGGTGGCGAGTCTGGGCCTCGCCGCGCCCTACGTCGTCTACCGTCAGGCCCGCTGGATCCGCCGGCTCAACCGCGAGATCGAGCATCAAACTTGGCCCGAGCCGGAGGTGATCGCCGGCCTTTGCGGGGCCTCGCTGGCGGCCGGCGTTGGCGTGATCGCCGCCTCGCAGCTGGGCTTGATCGACGGCGCCGGCAGCCTTGCGCTCGGGGGTCTCGTCTATCTGCTCCTGCCACTGCCCTGGGCGGTGATGCAACGCCAGCTCAACATTTTCAAGGACACCCGGCCGGCCGGCCCATGGGCGGACCCGCCATACAAGCTGCGCCTCTCGCACTATGCCACCATGGTTGTGGGAGCGATGATGATCGCCTCGGCTGGCTACACGTTGTTCCAGGACCTGGCGCCGCGGTCACTGGGCGACACGGTGGTCCCGGGTCAGCCCGTCAAGGGTGCCAGCGGCCTCTATGTCCTGGTCCCCACGGCGGATTTCTGGGTCCGCACGGACGCCGGGATGCTGGAAGAAGCGGCGGACCTGGAGCTGGTCGGTCCGACCCTTGACACCCAGGTGGTCGTGACTGTCTTCCAGGGAGACGACTGGACGCTGGACCGGATCACCCGGCAGCGACTGGCGAGGATCCGCTCGGCGCAGACCCTCCTGGAGAAAAGCGAGGCGCGGACCCTGACCCCCGGCCGGCTCGATCCCCGGTCCGATGCCCGCTACCTGGTCGAGCGTAACGGCCTCCGGCTCGTCTACCATGTGGTGACCATCGTTACCCCGGAGCGGGCCTTCGAGGTCGTTTCGTTCACCCCGGAGAGCAGCGGTCATGCCAGCGAGATCGAGGCGGTGGTGACGAGCTTTGCGCTGTTTTGATGCGCATCCGGCGATGAGCCGCGCCGTCGCCACCGCCACAGCCGGAGACGGGCGGGCCCAGGGAGCGTCACTGCCCCGGGCCTGCCGGCAATCACCCGGGCTCCGCGCACGGCTGCCCGCCCGGTTGCTGCTGCTTTCGCTGCTGATCGCGGCGAGCGGCGCCGGGGCACAGATCACCGCCGGCGGCCAGCCGGCGGGCTCCATCCAATGGGATCCGGTGACCCCGAGCTTCAGCTATGAAGGGCTTGCGCTCAAGCCGGGGCGCCAGGAGGAGCTCGGCCGCGCGGGCGCGGCCGAGGGCGTGACCGCGGTGGAGCCGGCGCATCGTCTCCATCTCCACGTCCATGCCGACGGCACATTGGAAGAAACAGCGCTTCGCACCCTGACCCGGCTCGACACGGGAAGCTTCGCGGAGCCGGCAGAAATCGCGTTTGCCGTCGATGCGGCCGCAGCCGAAGCGACGATTACTCAGGCTTATGCCCTGGCTCCCGATGGCAGCCGCCGGGAGATCGATCCGGCGGTGATCCGGGTCAGTCCGGCGTCGGACGAGCCGCTGTTCTCCCGCCTCTCGACGGTCGTGGTGCCGTTTCCGGAGACGCCGCCGGGTACCGTGAACGTGCTGGTCACCCGCACGGTGCAGCGGCCCGGTGACCATGGGCTGCCCTGGTCGCGGGTCTACCACCCGCAATCATCAGTCCCGCGAGAGAGCTTTCAGTTGTTGGTCACGTGGGATGCAGGGATCAGCGCCCCGGCAATCCGCACCGACGATCCCGACCTTGCCTGCATGGACCGCGAACCCCGGGAGATCCTCTGCCGTGCGGCCGGGCTGGCAGCCTTCGCCGCCGCGCCCTCGGCGGCGATCCCGGACGGTCAACCAGGCGTTGTGGTGGCACAGCCGACCACGTGGCAGGAGCTGGGCACCCGGCTTGCCGCGATGATCGACACGGCCGCGGACCAGGGCGGTGCTGTCGACGAGGCGCTTGCCAACCTGTTCGCCGACGCCGGCATTCGGGATCTCGCCCGCGGGCGCGACAACCGGATGCGCATGAACGAGCGCCTTGCCCGCCTCCACACCTTTGTCAGCGAGGACATCCTCAACCCCGGTCCCGGCCGGGAGGGCGGTGGCCTGGTCCCGCGCCCCACAGCGATCACCCTCGCCCGCCGGTTTGGCGATGCCAGCGACAAGGCGGCGCTGTTCGTGGACATGGCGCGGCGGGCCGGCTTCCGCGCTTACGCCGTGCTCACGTCGATGCAGCGGCGCGATCCCGACCGGCTGCTCATTCCGGCGATCGCGTGGTTCGACCACATGGTTGCCTGCGCAGGCGTACCGGGCTCGTTCGAACACTGCGTTGACCTCACTGATCCCAACTCCCCGCCGGGGGTACGCGCCGGTGTGCTCAACGGCGGCATCCGTCTTGATCTGACCGCCAGCACCGAGGCACCGGCCACCTTCGCCACCAGCCGCTACGACGTGAGCGTCAGCGTTCAGCATCGCCGCGAGCTCCGCGAGACGGGAGAGATCCGCGATCGCCAACGCGTGCGCTTTCTCAGCGGCTACGGGGTACGCCAGCGGGGCGTGCTGCGCGCCAAGAGCCGCGACCAGCGGGAAGCCGGGGTGATCGAAGCCTTCCAGCGCCATATCCGCGACGCCGCTGACCCCGAGATCCGGATCAGCGGCCTCGATGATACGGCCGAGCCTGTCACCATCGATATCCGTGCCCGTTATCGCGATGCGTTCGATCCGGACGCTCCGCTCGATTTCGCCCTGAGAGAGCCCTGGCTCGCCTACGAGATCGCCAATCTGCCGACGGCCGATCCCCGGTCTGACTTTGCGTTTCCGGGTTTCCGGTTTCTCGGCCGCTCGTCCGTCCGCTTGCCGCCGGACCACCGGCTGATCGCGCTCGGGCCGACGATCAAGTTCGAAACGGAGTTCGGGTCGATGACCCGCCGCTACGCCGTCAGTGGCGAGCAGGTGGAGGTGGAGACGATCATCGACATGCCGGCAATCGTCGTCGGGCAGGCGCAGCTCGATCTCTACAACCGCTTCCTCGATGTGATCCTCAGCAACGCGACGATCCGGATCGAGGCCAGCCCGCTGACGCTCAACTGACCTCTGCCGCCGGCACGGTCCGGCGGTTGCCTTGACGACCTTGCCCGGCCCGCCCATTTCCAGCAGGTAACCGGATGATCTGACGTTTTAGTGGTCTTGTTGCGATGGCCGTACTGCCTATTCTCATTGCCCCCGATCCTCGGCTCAAACGGCGCGCCGAACCGGTTGAGACTGTCGATGACGCGGTCAGGTCGCTGATGGACACCATGCTGGAAACCATGCATGCCAACCGCGGCGTCGGCCTTGCGGCGCCGCAAGTCGGGGTTGCAAAGCGGGTGATCGTTGTCGATGTGGCCGCTGCCGAGGATCCGCCGGATCCCTACGCGATGGCCAATCCCGAACTGGTCTGGCAGTCCGATGACGCCGTGGTGGCCGAGGAGGGCTGCCTGTCGCTGCCCGATCAGTACGCGGAGGTTGAGCGCCCGGGCCGGATCCGGGTGCGATATCTGGACCGCGCCGGCGCCGTTCAGGAACTCGATGCGGACGGTCTGCTCGCCCGGTGCATCCAGCACGAGATGGATCACCTGAGCGGGGTGTTGTTCGTCGACCACCTTTCCCTGGTCAGGCGAAACATCATCCTCCGCAAGCTCCAGAAAGCGAAGAAGCAGCATCTCGCCGCGGTCTGACCGCCGCATCCGGGCCGGAGCCCCTCCGCCGTCCCTGATCGGGAAACCGCAGCAATGGCCGCTCTTCGTCTGGTCTTCCTCGGCAGTCCCGACTTCGCGGTGCCGACCCTGGCGGCGCTGCTCGATGCCGGCCACAGCGTCGCCTGTGTCTACACCCAGCCGCCGCGCCCCGCCGGCCGCGGCCAGCGGGAGCGCCCGGTGCCGGCGCAGGCCTTCGCCGCCGACCACGGCCTTGACGTGCGGACTCCGCGGAGCCTGCGGGATCCCGAAGCCCAGGCAGCGTTTGCCGCGCTTGATGCCGATGCGGCAGTGGTGGCCGCCTACGGTCTGATCCTGCCGCGGCCCATTCTGGAGGCGCCCCGTCTCGGCTGCTTCAACGTTCATGCCTCGCTGCTGCCGCGCTGGCGCGGCGCCGCCCCGATCCAGCGGGCGATCCTCGCCGGCGACAGCGAGACCGGGGTGACGATCATGGCGATGGAGGCCGGGCTCGACACCGGACCGATGCTGCTCCAGCGCCGCTGTCCGATCACCCCGACCACCACGGCTGGCAGTCTTCATGACCGGCTGGCGGCGATCGGTGCCACGGCGATGGTCGAGGCGCTGGAGAGCCTGGCGGCCGGCACGCCCGAGCCGGTTCCCCAGCCGGTCGAGGGCGTGACCTACGCGGCCAAGATCGACAAAACCGAAGCCCGGCTCGACTGGCGCCAGCCCGCAGAGGCCCTCGAACGCGCTGTCCGGGCTTTCGATCCCTGGCCGGGGGCCTGGTTCGCCTATGCCGGGGACCGGATCCGGGTGCTGGCTGCAGAGGTGGTGGGAGTGCCGTCCGGGGCGCTTCCGGCGCCCGGCCTGGTTGTTGACGAGCACCTGACGATTGCCTGCGGCTCGGGGGCCCTGCGGCCGACCCGGGTGCAGCGCAGCGGCCGGGCGCCTATGGATACGGAGGCGCTGTTGCGGGGGCTCGCGGTTCCGCCGGGTACCCGCCTCACCGGCCCGGACACGGCGTCAGATCATTAAGCCGGGCCGTAGGCGGCGCCGAGTGCGCTCTGGATCTGGCGGAGCCGGTCGATGCCGGGCTGCATCTCACTCATGATGAACTCGGCTCGGGTTTTCGGACCGCCGACGCTTTCGTCCGGGAACTGTCCCGTCCAGCCGTCCATCTTGACCGCCACGGCGCACAACAGCCCGCCGATGGCGGTGTGAGAGTTGGTCACCAGCCGGCGCACTTCCCGGAAGCGGGCGGCCGAGATGTCTGTCCAGATACCGCGGCTGGCCTCGTCGAACCGGGTCATCCGCGCGGCCACGCCGACGACGGCAGCGCTGATCTGTTCTTCCACCATCGCCATCGACCGCATCAGCCCGCTGTCGCGGCGGAGCTCCCAATGGTCGCGCAGGCGCGCAACGCTGCGCCGGAACTCCTTCACCGCCTCCACCCGGGAGTCCAGGGAGGAGCGGAAATAGGACATGGACAGGAAGATATCGCCATACTCCTCGAGGAACCGGGGGAGTTGCATCAACCCGATCTGCAACCGGGAGGCGAGCATCCTCAGGCGTTCGCGGGCCCGGCGCACGTCAGGATCGCGGAACATCGCGATCAGGTCATCGAAGCGGTCCACATCGGCGTCGCTCTGCCCGTAGACCTGCGCGACCAGCGGGCGGGTGAACACCTTCATGTAGTCGATCAGTTCTTGCTGCTTGCGGGGGGAGAGGCGCAGGGCATCGTGACGGTTCACCGGGATTCCGTGCTGGCGCAGCTGGATGCGCAGGCTGTAGACGTCGAAACTCGGCAGAATGGCCAGCCGCTGCAGGATCGTGAGATCAGGATGGGGCAGATGGGAGGGCCAGCCGAATTCGGTGGCGACGCCGTCGATGCTGATCTGGCCGCTGCCTGCGGTATCGTCGGTGAACAATTCGACGACGCTGTCGAGATGGAGATTCTTGACGAGGCGGGCGCGCGCCAACGCCTGCGTCTGCAATGGGACGATTGCAAGAGGCAGGACGTGCATTTCGTCCCGATCGCGATCGGGAATGACCTCGGTGACCAACGACGACATGATCGGCAAACAGTTTTGGTGGGGATCGACCGCTTCTCCGGCGGTGACCATGCACCCTAGCATTCCCGCTTTGCGGGGAGAACAACAACTCTCCGGACAGCTTTTGCCGGAAAGCGCGGGTCCCGTCGTGGAATGCCCCGGTTCAAGCTGACCCTCGAGTATGACGGACGCGCGTTCGTCGGCTGGCAGCGCCAGGACAACGGACCGTCCGTTCAGGCCGCGCTGGAGGAGGCGGTCGCGGCGTTCAGCGGTGACCTGGCGGTCGTCCACGGCGCGGGGCGGACCGACGCCGGCGTCCATGCCACCGCCCAGGTGGCTCACGTCGATCTCGGCCGGGACTGGCCGGCGGACACGGTCCGCAATGCCCTGAACGCCCATCTCCGCCCGGCCCGCGTCGCCGTCCTCGCCGCCGAAGCGGTGATGCCCTCATTCCATGCGCGGTTCTCCGCCATCTCCCGCACTTACCTGTACCGGATCCTGAACCGCCGGGCGCCGCCGGCGCTGGACCGCGGCCGGGTGTGGTGGGTGCCGGCACCGCTGGAGGCTGCGGCCATGGCCGATGCTGCGGCGGTCCTGACCGGCCACCACGATTTCACCACCTTCCGGGCATCGCTCTGCCAGGCCCGCTCCCCGGTCAGGACGCTCGACCGGCTGGAAGTGGAGCGCTGCGGCGCGGAAATCCGCATCCAGGCCGAGGCCCGCTCGTTCCTCCACCACCAGGTCCGCAACATCACCGGCACCCTGAAACTGGTGGGTGAGGGCCGCTGGACCCCGGCCGATGTCGCCGCGGCCCTGGCTGCCGGTGATCGCCGCCGTGGCGGTCCGACGGCGCCGGCGGACGGCCTTTATCTGATTGCGGTCGGCTATCCGGACGCGCCGGCCACGATCAGTGCAGCCGCTGACTGATGACAAGCAGGCCGTAGTTCAGGAGCTGGTCCAGGGCGACCAGCCCGGCCGCCGCCAGCGCGGGAAGATCGGCGGTGAGCCGGATCAGGAACCAGAGATAGTAAAGCGCGGCACCGTAGACGATCAGCAAGCCGAAGCCGCCGATATCGGTGGGCAGCACGCCGGTCAGGATGAAAAGGTTGAGGCCGACGAACACCACCTTCAGCGCCAGAGTCATCCAGTTGTAGACGCAAACCAGCGCCGGGAGGCGGTCTCCCCGGTCAAGCTGTTCCAGGGCCATGGCGGCGATCACCGGGAACATCACCCAGGAGATCACATAGGCGAGCAGTTCCACCGACCAGTAGCGAGCCGGGTCCACCGCCGGAGTGATCCGGCCCATGAGCAGGCCGGCGAACAGAAAATTGAGGGGCGCGAACAGGGCCGCCGCCGTGAACGACCGCCAGGCTCCGGCCGCCGAGGTATCGAAGAAGGCAAGGGCAGCGGGATCACGGCGGAACAGCCGTCCGACCCCGTAGACGGCGCGGATGATCTCGCCCAGGTCGGCGATCATGCGCCGCCGCCGTGGAACCAGCGCGCCAGGACGGCGGTGTAGACCGCCGTCAGGGCCTCGATGTCGGCGAGCGCCACCGCCTCGTCCACCTTGTGCGCGGTCTCGCCAACCATCCCGAATTCGACAACCGGGCAGTGATCCTTGAGGAACCGGGCATCGGAGGTGCCGCCGGAGGTGCTGAGGTCCGGGCGGCGGCCGGTGACCTCAGCCGCGGCTGCCGCAAGGACGCCGGCAAGCCGGCCGGGCGGCGACAGGAACGGCTCGCCGCTGGCGCGGGTCTCCAGCCGCCAGCGGGCCTCGGGTGCGACCGACCGGAACCGCGCTTCGAGCTGGGCGCGCAGGGTCTCGCTGCTGTGCTGGTCGTTGAAGCGGACATTGAACCGGGCGGTGGCCCGGGCAGGGACCACGTTGGTGGCCGGATTGCCCACGTCGATACTGGTGATGACCAGCCGCGATGGCTGAAAGTGGTGACTGCCGTCATCGAACGCCTGGCCATCCACCGCCTGCAACAGACGCATCAGCGTCGGGATCGGATTGTCGGCGAACTCGGGGTAGGCAGCATGACCCTGCACGCCATCGACCGTCAGGGTGCCGTTGAGGCTGCCGCGGCGTCCGATCTTGGCCATCTCGCCGAGCTGGGTGGGATTCGTCGGCTCGCCCACCAGACAGGCCGCGATCCGCTCACCGCGAGCGCCGAGCCAGTCCAGCACCTTGACCGTGCCGTTGACCGCTGGACCTTCCTCATCGCCGGTGATCAGCAGGCTGATCGCCCCCCCGTCCTGTCCGCGAGCGTTGCTCAGATGGCGGCTGACAGCGGCAACGAAGCAGGCGATCGCAGCTTTCATGTCGGCAGCCCCCCGGCCCCACAGCCGGCCATTGCGGATCTCGGCAGCGAACGGGTCCACTGACCAGTCGGCCGGGTCGCCCACCGGCACCACATCGGTGTGGCCGGCGAAGCAGAAGCTGGCATCGCCGGTCCCCAGACGGGCCCAGAGGTTGGCAACCGGCACCGCGCCCGGCTCTTTGAACGTCAACCGGTGGCAATCGAAGCCGAGCGGCTCCAGCGCCGCCTGCAGGACATCGAGGGCGCCGGCGTCCTCCGGGGTGATACTGGGACAGCGGATCAGCGCCCGGCTGAGCGCCAGCGGGTCGGTCGGGGTCATCATGCGGCTCGGCGGCGGGAACGGCGGACAAGCGGCCTCACCGCGAGAACATGACCCGCAAGGGCGCGCCGATCAATCCTCCCGTTGCGCACCCGCCGCCGCCGCTCAGGCCCGCAGCAGTTCGTTGATCGACGTGCGGGCCCGGGTCCGGTCATCGACCCGCTTGACGATCACCGCGCAGTAGAGCCCCGGACCGGGCGAGCCGTCGGGAAGGGCGGGTCCCGGCAGGGTCCCGGAGACCACCACCGAATAGGGCGGCACGGCGCTGTAGACCACCTCGCCGGAGGCGCGGTCGACGATCCGGGTCGAGGCTCCGAGGTAGACCCCCATCGCCAGGACCGAGCCTTCGCCGACCCGTACCCCTTCGGCCACCTCGGCGCGGGCACCGATAAAGCAGTTGTCCTCGATGATCACCGGGTCGGCCTGGAGCGGTTCCAGCACCCCGCCGATGCCGGCACCGCCGGAGATATGGCAGTTGGCGCCAATCTGGGCGCAGGAGCCGACGGTGGCCCAGGTGTCGATCATCGAGCCTTCACCCACCCGGGCACCGAGGTTGAGAAAGCAGGGCATCAGCACCGCGCCCGGCGCCACGTAGGCGGAGCGGCGGACAACGCAGCCGGGAACGGCGCGGAAGCCGGCGAGCCGGAACCGGGCCTCATCCCAGCCGGCGAACTTGGATGGCACTTTGTCGAACCACACCGCGCCGCCGGGGCCGCCGTCGATCACCGCCATGTCGTTGAGCCGGAACCACAGCAGCACGGCTTTCTTCAGCCACTGGTTGACTCGCCAGCCGCCGTCCACCGGCTCCGCCACCCGCGCCTGACCGGAGTCGAGCAGCTCCAGCGCCGCCTCGACGGCCTCGCGCACCGGTCCGGTGGTGGAGGTGCTGATCGCCTCGCGAGCGTCCCAGGCATCATCGATGGTGCGTTGCAGGTCGGCGGTCATGGCAGTGGTTCCGTAGGATCGGTGCCGAGGCGGGAACCGCGACGATGCGCACGGTTGACCCCCCTGTCAACGGCTTAGCCGCCACAGCCAGCGTTGCCGCCGCGGCATCCTCGCATCCCGCACACCCCCAACCATCACCGGCGTCGCCCGCACCCTCCCGGTCGCATTGGCCCCGCCCACCCGGTTGCCAGGCAGGGCTAATCCGTGATAGCCCACAGCGCGCATTTGCCAAGACCCGAGAGCCTTGCGAGGAACCAGCCATGGCCGACACCCCTGAGGACACCACCCCGGGCGACGGGCCCGATGCGCCGGACGGCGGCAACGGCGGCGACGGCGGCGACGGCGGCGATCCGGCTGCT
>CAYVUM010000057.1:0-23079 GCA_964454795.1 uncultured Rhodospirillaceae bacterium | reverse complement strand
GGGTGCGCGGGCTGGCGCGGTTGATCTCGTCGGCCATCAGCAACTGGCAGAACACCGGGCCCTGAATGAACCGGAACGACCGCCGGCCCTGTTCCGACTCCTCAAGCACTTCAGAGCCGAGGATATCGGCCGGCATCAGGTCGGGCGTGAACTGCACCCGTCGTTCCATGAGGCCAAATACGGTGCCAAGGGTTTCGACCAGCCGGGTCTTGCCGAGCCCGGGCACGCCGATCAGCAGGAGATGGCCGCCGCCGAGGAGGGTGATCAGGGTCTCGTCGACCACCTGGCGCTGGCCGAAGATGATCCGGGCGATCGCTTCGCGTGCCGCGGCAACCCGCTCGCCCAGTTGATCCAGGTCGGCGATGGGCGCACTATGGGCAGTGCCCGAGTCGGTCCGATCGAGGTCACTGCGTTCGAGTACAGGGAGTGTCAAGGCGCCCGCTCCAGTCTCCGTCCGTTAACGAGATCGATGACCCAACGCGTCCCATCCAAACCCGCCGCCAGGGCTGAAGCCATTATCGAGCCTGCCGACCTTCCCGATACGGTGCCGCCGGCGCGGCCTCAGGGACGGGTGCTGTGTCGTGACCTGGATATAAGGATCGATCGCGATGGCGTCTGGTATTATGACGGCTCGCCGATCACCCGCAAGGAGCTGGTCTGTCTGTTCGCCTCGATCCTGGCCCGGGACTCGGCCGGCCGCTTCTGGCTGGTCACGCCCGCCGAGATCGGCCCGGTGGAGGTGGATGACGCACCGTTCCTCGGCGTGGAACTGTTTTCTGCCGGCGCCGGTGAGGATCTGATCCTCAGCGTCCGCACCAATGTTGACGAGATCGTGACCCTTGATGATGCGCATCCGCTGACGGTGATCTTCGATCCTGTCAGCGGCGAGCCGTCACCCTATATCCGGGTTCGGCCCGGTCTCGCCGCGCGGCTGACCCGCCCGGTGTATTACGAACTGGTGGATCTCGGAGTGGAGCGCCGGATCGGCGACGTGCCGGTATTCGGAGTGTGGAGTTGCCGGAACTTTTTCGCGCTGGGGCACCTGGACGACGAGACGTGATTGAAAGCCCGAGCCGCGACTGGCTGGTCCGTCGCTTCGCAACCCGCCACCGGCCGGCGGTCGCCCGCTCCGGGGTCGGCGCCGAACTGCCTGAACCGCCGGGCGGTGAACTGGCCGACACCACGCCGACCGACCCTTTCCAGTTTGACCCGCAGGCGCTTGAGGCACAGGGCGGCGATCACAGCCTCAATCCCGGGCTGGCGCCGATGCTCCCGCTCAAGCCGGCCGCGGTGCTCGTGCCCCTGGTCGATCGGGAGGGCGGCTTCACGGTGATGTTCACCCGCCGCACGGCCCATCTCGCCCATCATGCCGGCCAGATCAGCTTTCCCGGCGGGCATGTGGAAGCGGGTGACAGCGGCCCGGAAGACACCGCACTCCGCGAGACCGCGGAGGAGGTCGGCCTCGACCGGCGGCACGTGGAAGTGATCGGCACGCTCGATCTCTATGTGACCCGGACGGGGTTCGTGGTCACGCCCATCGTTGCGGTGGTCCATCCGCCGTTCACCACCGCCCCCGACCCCCACGAGGTGGCCGAAGTTTTCGAGGTTCCCCTCGGCTTCCTGCTCGATCCTGCCAATCACCGCTGCTGCAGCGCCGAATTCGAGGGCGTCACCCGCTACTTCTACGCCATGCCCTACGGGCGCTATTTCATCTGGGGAGCCACCGCGGGGATGATCGTCAACCTCGCGCAGTTTCTGCGGAGCTGAGAACCCGAACGGATGTTCCTTCTTAAGTATCTCCTTCCCTTCCTCCTACCCGCTCTGCTGTTTGTTCTCTGGGTCTGGCTCACCCGCCGTGACGAGGGGCGTTTCGGCGAGCGGATCGCCAACGGGCCGTGGTTCTGGCTGATCATAGGCGGTGTCGTTTGCGCCGCCGTCGTCCTCAGCGTCACCGCGCTGACGACCGGCGGCGAGCCGGGCAGCACGATCGTACCGCCCCGCTACGAAGACGGCCGGGTGGTGCCGGCGGAGATCAAGGAGCGGTGACCGTCTGCACGGCGCGCGAGCCCTGCAGAGGCGCCCCCGCAAATGGCGGCGCCGGCGGCGGCGGCGCTGAAGGTCCCGAGCCCGGTCAGCCGATCGGCCGGCTCGCGCCGCAACCGTGGATGACCGCAGCGCCAACCCGTGCGGTCATGGCGGCGCTGACCGCGGACGGCAGCGAGGTCCGGTTTATCGGCGGCTGCGTCCGCGATGCCGTTGCCCGGCGACCGGTTCAGGACATCGACATCGCCACCGCAGCCCCGCCGGGGACGGTGATCGCGCAACTCCGCCGCAGCGGACTCAAGGCGGTGCCCACCGGTATCGGTCATGGGACGGTGACCGCGGTGGCGGATGGCCGACCGTTCGAGATCACCACCCTGCGGATCGACGTGGAAACCGACGGCCGCCATGCCACGGTCGCCTTCACCAATGACTGGCTGGCCGATGCGGCGCGCCGGGACTTGACCATCAACGCCATGTCCTGCACGCCCGACGGCGCCATCTTCGACTATTTCAACGGTCTTGACGATCTCGCCCAGGGCCGGGTCCGATTCGTCGGACGGGCCGGCGAGCGGATCGCCGAAGACCGGCTGCGGATCCTCCGGTTTTTCCGCTTCTACGCCCACTACGGCCGGCCGCCCCCCGACCCTGACGCGCTTGCGGCCTGCCAGGCCCAGGCAGAGGGGATCACCGACCTCTCCGGTGAGCGGGTCCGGATTGAACTGCTCAAGACCCTGGCGGCGGCGGAGCCGGCGGAGGTCCTTCGGCTGATGCATGACCACGGGGTGCTCCGCTTCCTCCTGCCCGAGGCGAACGCCGCCGGGATCGGCCGGTTGCAGCGGCTGGCCTGGCTGGAGAGCCGGGCCACCCGCCTCGATTCGGTCGCCCCCGATCCGATTCGCCGGCTTGCCGCGCTGGTGATGACCGCCGATGGCTGCACCGCCGCCGCCGAATCGGTGGCGGGCCGGCTCCGGCTGGCGAACCAGGAACGCGACAGGCTGCTCTCCGCGGTGTCGGGGACGCTCGCCGCCCGATGGCCGGCCGGACCGGAGCAGGACGAGGTTCGGGTCCGCCGGGCCCTGCACCATCGCGGCGCCGAAGCCGTGCGCGATCGGCTGCTGCTGGACTGGGCCGAGGACCTGTCGCAGCCGGTCCACGACCGGCATGTCCGCACGGAAGCCTGGATCGGCCGGCTGAAGGCCACTGAGACCTGGCAGGCGTCGGAATTCCCGCTGAAAGGTCGGGATGCGCTCGCCCTCGGGGTTCCCGCCGGCCCTGCCGTGGGGGCGCTGCTCTCCGAGGTGGAGCGCTGGTGGGAGGCCGAGGATTTCCAGCCCGATCGCGCCGCCTGCCTCGACAGGCTGCGCGCCCTGGTCGCCCGAAGGGAGCGGCCGCCGTTCCGGTCCTGACCCGCAAACCCTGTTGAGCCCCCCTCCCATCCGGGCCCTCACCGGAATCGTAAGCAGACCGGAACACCAGAGCGGCAGGTTTTCACAAGACGGCGAAACCGTCCTGAGCGAGCGGTTCCCCGCTTGCGATCTCCGGCAACATCTGTAAATGGCTGGCAGCCGGAAAACATCGCGAAATCGCGCGCAATTGGCGGAAGGATGAGGACAGTGATCACGACGGTCAGGATAATCGCGGTTGTGGTTGGCGTTCTTGGTGCGACCACAGCGGTCTCTGCCGCAGGGGAAGTCCGGGTGACAGTCAGCGGCGTTCGCAGTGACAGCGGTTCGGTTCGCGTGGCAATCTACCGTTCGGCTGAGGGTTTTGCGACCCGAGATGGCGTCTATCGGGCGTCCGTCATTCCTGCGCGGCGCGGCACCGTGGAGGTGGCGTTTTCCAACCTGTTGCCGGGCACCTACGGCGTTGCCGCCTTCCATGACGAGAACGACAATGACAGGTTTGACAGGAGCGCTCTCGGTCTGCCGGCGGAAGGCTTCGGGTTCGGCAACGATGCCCCCGTGCGCCTCAGCGCGCCCAGCTTCCGGGAAGCGGCGATCCATGTCGATGAGGGCGTCGTCCTCGAGACCATGACCATGCGCTACTGGTAGTCCTGCCGCCCGGGACCCGAGCCGGTGAGCCACCCCCGGCTGATCAGCGTCGCCACGGCGAACCCGCCCTTTGTGCTCAGCCAGTCCGACGTGACGGATCGCTCCCGTGCCCTGTTCGGCAAGGCGTTCGGCGATTTCGAGCGCCTGGCACCGGTCTACAGCAATGCCGCGATCGACCGGCGGTATTCGTGCGTGCCGCTGGCCTGGTACGGCGAGGCCCACGACTTCAAGGACCGCAACGCCCTTTTCGTCGCCCACGCCGTCGACCTGCTCGAGACGGCCGCGAACCGGGCGTTGGCGGCCAGCGGCCTCAGGTCCGGCGATGTGGATGCCGTGGTCGCTGTCTCCACCTCGGGCATCGCCACCCCCAGCCTGGATGCGCTGATTCTTGAACGCATGGCCCTGCGCCGGGACGTTCAGCGTCTGCCGGTGTTCGGGCTCGGTTGCGCCGGCGGCGTGCTCGGCCTTGCCCGCGCCGGGCAGATCGCGCTCAGCCGCCCGGGCGCGCGCGTGCTGTTCCTGGTCGTCGAACTGTGCGGCCTGACGTTCCGGAACACGGACCGTTCCAAATCCAACGTGATCGCCACGGCGCTGTTCGGCGATGGTGCGGCTGCCGCGGTGCTCGTCGCCGGTCCGGACCAGAGCCCGGGCTACCGGCTGCGGGCCTGGGGCGAGCACACCTGGCCGGATACCCTCGACGTGATGGGCTGGCACATCGAGAATGACGGTTTCGGCGTTTTGTTCTCCCGCGATATCCCGACAATCGTCCGCCGCGAGTTCCGGGGCGCGCTGGACCGCTTCCTCGCGGATCATGCGCTGACCCTCGACGAGATCGACGGCTTCGCCATCCATCCCGGTGGCGCCAAGGTGATCGACGCTTTGGAAGCAGTCCTGGGACTCGGCGCCGGCGCCCTGGCCGCTTCCCGGGCGGTGCTCCGCGACTTCGGCAACATGTCGGCGGCGACCGCCCTGTTCGTCCTGGAGCGGCAGCTCGCCCTCCCCGATCCGCCGCGACGGATCCTCCTGTCCAGCCTCGGCCCCGGCTTCACGGTCGGCTTCGCCGTTCTGGAAAAGGCCGGCCGGGAGGCAACGTGACCGTCCACGCTGCGATCGTTGGTTATGTGATCCTTGTTCGCCTGGTCGAACTGGCCTTCGACCGCCGCAACACCCGGCGGTTGCGGGCGCGCGGCGCCGTTGAGGCGGGCGCCGGCCATTATCCGCTTCTGGTCGCCATCCATGTGGGCTGGATCGCCGCCCTGGCCTTGCTGGTGCCGACGGAGACGCCGGCGAATCCCCTACCGCTCGCCGCCTTCATCGGGATCCAAGGCCTGCGCCTGTGGGTGATCGTCAGTCTCGGCGAGCACTGGACGACCCGGATCCTTGTGCTCCCCGGTGCTCCGCTGGTCCGGCGCGGCCCCTACCGCTGGCTCCGCCATCCCAATTATCTGGTGGTCGTGGTTGAGATCGCGCTGCTGCCACTGGTGTTCGGCGCCTGGATGATCGCTGCCGTGTTCTCGCTCCTCAACGCGCTGGCGCTGTGGCACCGCATCCGCATCGAGGAGGCGGCCCTGGCCGGCGCCACCGGCATCGCCGCGGCCGGCAGGCCCTGACGTCTCCCGGCTCTCCCTTGCGGTCGCCGCCACCGCTGAGGTCGCCGGGACTTAAGGGGTTGCCAGCTCTCCGGCCCGGCTCCGCGGCACTGGCTGCAGCACGGGTTTGAGAAAGCGCCCAAGCACCCGGTTCGACCGGGCCCGGATGGCGTCGTCCCGGCCGATCAGGTAGCCGTCGCTGTCGACGCAGGCAGCGAGGATCACCGTCCGGGTCCGCGGTCCTGCCATCGGCAGAAAGGTGAGCACATCGCGGACCGCGCCATCCTCGTCGACGGAGAAGGCGCAATCCGCGAGGCCACGAGACGCCCGCCACGGTCGTGCCGAGGCCCCGTCCCACTGGTGCAGACCCTCGGGAAACACCTCAATCTGTACCCGGCTGCCGCCGCGGCGGAGATCGCCGGCAATCGCCCGGCAGGCCTCCGGATCGATGATCTCGTCGCGCCCGCCCCAGAGCATCAGCACCGGCGCGCCGGTCGTTGTCGGCACCTTGAAGCGGGCGACGCACGGTGCATAGAAGGCGACGTGGGCGGCGAAACGGGGACCATCGCCGGCCAGCCGGGTCGCCACCTGCTCGTAGGCGGCGAACACGCTGGCCATGCCGCCGTAGGAGAAGCCGATCAGCGCGATCCGCTCGCCGTCGATCTCCGGGCGATCGGCGAGCCAGCGCAGACCGGCGAAAGCGTCGGCGAGGACCATGGTCTCGGTGATCCGGATCAGGCGTTCGGTGAAGCTGGTGGCGAGGTGGCGGCGGGCGGCGAAGGCGTCGATCACCAGCGCCGCGACCCCCTGGCGGGCGAACTGCCGGGCATAGGCGATCTCGCGGGCCGCGATCACCCCGCCGGCACCGTGCAGCAGCACGACGGCCGGCAGTTTTCTGGCGGCGGGGGGATCGGCCGGCCGCACGTAGCGGCCCACCGCCCATTCCGCCGGTGCGTCGCCGATGTCGTCGGGGGTGAACGGGCTGGCGCTTTCGATCCGGACGTTGCGCTCCAGCACATCCGCTCCGGCCGCCGGCGACGGCCACGGCCCCACCGTCTCGACGCCGGCGGCCGGCGCCCGTTCCGGCGCCAGGGACAGCCCGGCGATCAACGCCACCGCGATGATCGCCGGGAGGACCCGAGCGGCCGAGCGGGAACGAGGAGTGGCGTCACTGGAAAAGCTCATCGGGCGGTCGCTGTGTGCCTTCGGGTGGTCGCCGACGTCCCGCAGATCGGTCCCCCGCCGGACGGGATCAAGGCCCTGCGGTGCTTCGCCACCGCCAGCCCTGGCGGAGGCGCGGACCTGCCCCGCCGGCTCAGGCGGCGTCGTCAGCGTTGAGATTGGTGCAGCTGAAGGGGGTGCGGAACAGCAGAAAATGCACGACCCGGACTTTGCGGCGGAACAGATTGGTGAAGAACTCCTTCGAGACCTGGCGGGCCGCGGTGAGGCGGTGGCCGCCGTTCAGCACGACCCAGCGGCCCCGCCGCCCCAGCCGGCAGATCACCGGCTCCAGGCTGGAGTAGCCCTTGGCACGGATCGAGCGTTTCAATTCGCGGAGGCGCGGGCTGTCCTCGCGGACCTCGTTCTTGAGCGGCAGGATGTCCAGGCTCTCGACGGGAACGTCGATCTCGGCCACGTCATCGTAGAATGTGAGGTTCGCCAGGTCTTCAGGCGTTTCGACCCATTGACGCGGCGGCAGTTTAGGCGGGGGGATCATCGCCTTGTTTTCCTTCGCTCGGCCCGCCGGCCAGCCGTTCGAGCGTGCCGAGGATATCGGTCTCGGTGGTCAGCGGATTGATCGTGCACAGCCGGAACACCGTCCGGCCGCGCAGCACGGTTGTCGAGACGCACGCGTAGCCGCCGGCGGCGAGCGCACGCGCCCGGGCCTCGTGGCCGTCGGCATCGACCCCGCGCAGCGCAAAACAAACGATACCAAGCGCTGGCGGCGATACCACGTCCCAGGTTTCCGGGCGCTCCGCCAGCCAGCGGCCAGCGAAGGCGGCCAGCACCATCCCCCGGGCGATCCCGTCACGGATCCGGGCAAGGCCATAGGTTCGCACCGTCATCCACAATTTGAGCGCCCGCGATCGCCGGCTCAGTTCCAGGCTGCGGTTGCGGAAATCCACCTCGCCGTCCTGACCGTGCACGTCCTTCAGGTATTCCGGGGTCATGGCGAAGCAGCGCTCCAGGGCTCCCGGCCGGCTGACCAGCACCGCGCCGACGTCGTAGGGCTGGAACAGCCACTTGTGCGGATCGAGGACCAGGGAGTCGGCGCGCTCCAGGCCTGGCATCGCCGCCTGTCCCTCAGGGATCAGCGCCGCCGGCGCGCCGTAGGCACCATCGACGTGGAACCACAGCCCCTCCGCGCGGCAGAGGTCGGCGATGTCCTCGAGCGGGTCCACGGCGCCGGTGTTGGTGGTGCCGGCGGTGGCAATGATCAGCATCGGGCGCCGGCCGGCCTCCCGGTCGGCGGCGATGGCCGCACGCAGGCTGGCTAGGGGCATCCGCATCGCCGCGTCGCTGGGGATCACGCATACGTGCTCCGGCGGGAAGCCGAGGGCTGCGAGGTCGCGGCGCAGCGAGGCATGGGTCTGATCGGTGAGGTAGGCCACTCCCGGGCCGAGGGCTTCGCGGGCCGTGGCGAAGGCCGTCAGGTTGGCCAGCGAGCCGCCGGAGACCAGCACCCCGTCGGTGCCCTCGGGCAGGCCCATGAGCTGGCGCAGCCAGTCGATGACCACCAGCTCCACGGTCGCCGGCCCCGACCCGCCGGTCCACGACGCGGCCATGGCGTTGAAGCCGACCCCGAGCCATTCGCCGAGAATAGCGGCGAACGACGACGGTCCCGGGACCCGTGCGAAATAACGAGGATGGTCGCCGTTCTGCTGATGGGCCAGGGCGACCTTGGCGAGCAGGTCGAGGGACTCCTCCGGGTCGAGCGGCTGCTCTGGCGGCGCGCCGCCAAGCTGAGTGGCCAGAGCAGCGGGAGAGCCGGTGCGGATCGCCGGCGTGCGGCCGCGGCCGGCCAGCCGGTCGACCACCAGATCGACCACGCGGTAGCCGAGCCGGCGCATCTCCTCTTCGGTCAGGCCGAGGGTGTCAGCGGCGTCAGCGCGGGCGTTGGGATCGGTGGCGGCGTCCATGGGCGGGCTCGTCTCCGGGCTGATGGGCCTGGGCGGTCAGGCGGGACTATGCAAGACTATCGAAAGATAGTCCGGTTCCCGGCGATCGTCGCGGCGGGACCGGCGATCGGCACCCGCAGCAGCAGGAGCCCCGCCATGATCCCGAGTGCGAGTCCCGCTCCCAGCTTCGCAGCCGCGCCCGCCGCGGCGTTCCGCTGGGAGGACCCCTTCCGGCTCGACGATCAGCTGAGCGAGGAGGAGCGGCTGCTCCGCGTCACCGCCGCGAACTACAGCCGCGATGCGCTGATGCCGCGGGTCCTCGCCGCCCATCGTCACGAACGTTTCGACCGGGACATCACCACCGGGATGGGCGCCCTCGGCCTGCTCGGTGCGACCATCTCCGGCTATGGCTGCGCCGGGGTCGGCTACGTGTCCTACGGCCTGATCGCCCGGGAGGTGGAGCGGATCGACTCCGGGTATCGCTCGGTGCTGAGCGTGCAGTCGAGCCTGGTGATGCACCCGATCCACGCCTACGGGACCGAAGACCAGCGCCGACGCTGGCTGCCGGGCCTGGCGCGCGGCGAGACGGTCGGCTGCTTCGGCCTGACCGAACCCGACCACGGCTCCGATCCGGGCGCGATGGCCAGCCGCGCCGTCAAGGTGGACGGCGGCTTCCGGCTGACCGGAACCAAAACCTGGATCACCAACGCCCCGATCGCCGATGTGTTCGTGGTCTGGGCGAAATCGGACGCCCACGGCAGCGCGGTCCGCGGCTTTGTCCTCGAGGCCGGCATGCCCGGGCTGAGTGCGCCGAAGATCGAGGGCAAGTTCAGCCTGCGCACCTCGGCGACCGGGATGATCGTCATGGACGGGGTGTTCGTGCCCGATGACCATCTGCTTCCCGGTGCGAGCGGCCTCGCCGGGCCGTTCGGCTGCCTCAACCGGGCGCGCTACGGCATCGCCTGGGGCGCGATGGGCGCCGCCGAGTTCTGCTGGCAGGCGGCCCGCCAGTACGCCCTCGACCGCCACCAGTTCGGCCGACCGCTGGCGGCGAACCAGCTGATCCAGAAAAAGCTCGCAGATATGCAGACGGAAATCGCCCTCGGACTGCAGGCCTGCCTGCGGGTTGGCCGGCTGATGGACGAAGGCGCCTCGACCCCGGAAATGATTTCGCTGATCAAGCGCAACAGTTGCGGCAAGGCCCTGGAGATCGCCCGCATGGCCCGGGACATCCATGGCGGCAACGGTATCGCCGACGAGTACCACGTCATCCGCCACGTGTTGAACCTGGAGGCGGTCAACACCTACGAGGGCACCCACGACATCCACGCGCTGATCCTTGGCCGGGCCCAGACCGGCATCCAGGCGTTCTGCTGAAAATGCGGCGGGCCTGCGCGACCGCCGCCGCACTCATTCCGCCGGGCGGGTGAGAACCCGGAGCGCGAGCGGACGGCCTTTGGAATAGTTGAGGCCGCTGATCCGGGCAGCCGGCTCGGGCGGTGCCTCCGGCAGGGCCTTGGTGAAGGCCGGCCATTCGGCGGCGTCGATCACCGCGATCATCTCCAGGTCGGAGGCGAAGGCTTCGGCAGCTTCGGCACCGCCTGCGGCCAGCCGGGTTCCGGTGCCGAGCAGGAACACCACGCTCGGCTCGGCATAGCCGGCAATCACCACCGGCCGCCCCCCGGCGGGATCGATGCGTCGCACCGCTTCGGCCACCGCCGGGCTGACGCCGAGTGCGGATAGCCGCGGCAGGACCAGGTGGAGCGTTGCGGCGATCGCTATCGCTCCGAACCCGAGCCCTGCGAGGGTCGCGGGCAGTGGCCGGCCGCGCCACATCCAGCGGAGCGCGAGACCGACGGCCGCGAGCGCCGCCGCGGCCGGCAGCAGCGACCAGGCCGAAAACCCGTCGCCCACCGCGATCGGCGCGGCGATCGCCGCGACGGCCAGCGTGACCCCGATGATCGCCCAGATCACCGCACTGACCCTGGCCAGCCGTCCGCGCAGACGGGCCCTGTCGAGGGCATCTTCAGGAGCGAGGATGGCCGCGGCGATCAGCAGCGCGATCGGCGGATAGAGGGGCAGGACGTAGTGGGGCAGCTTGGTCGGCACCGCTTCGAAGACGATCCAGGCGGGGACGATCCAGGCAAGGCAGAACCGGATCACGGCAGCGCGGCGATCCCGCCAGGTGCGCGCGACCGCCGGGAGCAGCAGCAGCGAGCCGGGCCAGAGCAGCGGGAACAGCAGCAGCAGGTGATAGCCTGGCGGGGCGCCGTGACTTTCATGGCCGCCGGCCAGCTTCGGCGCCAGGTCGCCGCCGAGAGCCGCGGCGAAAAAGGCGCCGTCGGTGGCGATCCAGGTCGCGGCTGCCCAGGGCACGACGATGCCGAGGAACACGGCGAGGCCGCGGAGCGGCTGAAGGCCGCCGAGCCACCGCCAGCGACGGTCCACGATCACCAGGGCGGCGATCGTCAGCGCCGGGATCATCGGCGTGATCGGCCCCTTGATCAGCACCCCGGCAGCCAGGGCGAGCCAGAACACCAGCCAGCTGGCGCCCGGCGGCTCAGGAATCCGGCCGCCGGCCTCGGCGCCCGTGAGCCAGATGCGGGCAAGGGCGAACTGCGCCGCGACGACGGTCGCCAGCAACACGGCGTCGGTCTTGGCCTGGTGCGCCTCCAGGATCAGCAGCACCGATACGGCCAGGATCGCGGCGCCGAGGAGGGCAGTCCGGCGGTCGAAAAGCCGGGCGCCGACGGCGAAGGTCAGCAGCACCGCCGCCCAGGCGCCCAGCACCGACGGCAGCCGGTGCGGCCAGATCGCCGGCGGGCCGGGAGGGTCTCCGGCGATTGCGTTGACCCCACTCACCGCCGCCGCCTGCAGCCAGTAGATCCCGTGCGGCTTCTTGTAGCGGGGGTCGTCCTGAAATCGGAGGTCAAAGGCGTTGCCGCTCTCCAGCACCTGCCGGGTGGCCTGGGCGAACCGGGCCTCGTCGCGGTCGAGCGGCGGGATCACTCCGAGCCCGGGGAGGAAAACGCCCAGGCACAGGAGGCTGAGGATCAGGTAAGGCCTGAGGCCGGAGAGCACGGGAGGGCAGCGCCCCGAAAATTTCTTGCTGGCCTGCGCTACCGCGCCGGGCCCTCACCGGTCAAGTCTGCGATCGGCGCCGCCGTGTTCGGCAGAGGGTGATGATCGTCGGCGATCCCGGCGGCCCGCCGGGTGTTGAACCGGCTGAGCCGCTCCCGGCGGCTGTCCGAGCGGAGCTGGCCACAGGCGGCCATGATGTCCCGGCCCCGGGGCACTCTGATCGGCGCGGAATAGCCGCCATCAGCCAGGATCGCGGCGAAGCCGGCGATGACGTGGGGCGGTGAGGCCTTGAACGGCGCCCCCGGCCAGGGATTGAACGGGATGAGATTGAACTTCGCCGGAATTCCCTCGACGAGGCGGACCAGCGCCCGGGCGTCGGCCGGCGAATCGTTGACCCCCTCCAGCATGACATACTCAAAAGTGATGCGCCGGGCGGTGCTGGCGGCGGGATAGTCGCGGCAAGCCTGGATCAGCTCGGCCAGGGGATACTTGCGGTTGATCGGCACAAGCCGGTCGCGCAGCTCATCGGTGACGGCGTGGAGGCTGATCGCCAGGTTGACGCCGAGCTCGTGGCCGGCCCGGGCAATCATCGGCACCACCCCGGCGGTGGAAAGGGTGATCCGCCGCTTCGACAGCGCGATGCCGTCGCCATCCATGACAATGCGCATCGCCGCGGCCACGTTGTCGTAGTTGAACAGCGGCTCGCCCATCCCCATCAGCACCACGTTGGAGATCAGCCGGTTACCGTCGGTCGGGGTCGGCCACTCCCCGTAGGAATCGCGGGCGGCCATTACCTGGCTGACGATCTCCCGGGCGGAAAGGTTGCGGACGAGGAGCTGGGTGCCAGTATGGCAGAACTGACAGGTGAGCGTGCAGCCCACCTGGGAGGACACGCAGACGGCGCCGCGGTCCTCCTCGGGGATGAAGACAGACTCCGCCTCGTGCCCATCGTCGAACCGAAACAGCCATTTGCGGCTGCCGTCGGTGGACTGCAGTTCCCGGCTGATCGCCGGCCGGGCGAGGGTGTAGCGCCCGGCCAGCCGCTCGCGCAGCCCCCGCGAGAGGTTGGTCATGGCGAGGAAGTCGGTCTCGCCCCGATGATAGAGCCAGTGCCAGAGCTGCCGGGCGCGGAACGGCTTCTCGCCGATCGCCGCGAGTTCAGCCGCGAGGTCCGCCCGCGACAACCCGATCAGGTTGGTTTTCGTGTCAGCCATGATCCGGGGTGGCGGCCGTTCCGGGATGGGAGTGCTTCATTCTACCAGGCTCATAAGAATGGGTTGCGATACAATCTTGAATGATTATAATTTGCAACTGAGAGAATGCAGGGTGCGGTTGGAGGCCCCGGCCGGACCCGATGCCGCGACCGGACGGTATTCCGATGCAAGAGAGGAGTAACTGATGAATTTCCAAGTCCCCCATGCAACCTTCAAGACCCGGGTGCGGAACGAGGCGCTCGGCGGACCCAACCCCTATGAGTGGCGCGACGTCACCAGCGAGGAGGTCTTCAAGGGCAAGAAGGTGGTGTTGTTCGCCCTCCCCGGCGCCTTCACGCCCACCTGCTCCACAAGCCACCTGCCCCGCTACGAAGAGCTCTATGACGAGTTCCAGTCCCTCGGCGTCGACGACGTTGTGTGCCTGTCCGTCAACGATGCCTTCGTGATGAACCAGTGGGGCCGGTCCCAGGGTGCGGACAAGGTCAGACTGCTGCCGGACGGTAACGGTGAATTCACCCGGAAAATGGGGATGCTGGTCGACAAGTCCAACCTCGGCTTTGGCATGCGCAGCTGGCGCTACTCCGCCTACATCGAGGACGGTGAAATCAAAAAAATGTTCGTCGAGCCGGAGTTCAACGACAACTGCCCGACGGACCCGTTCGAGGTCTCCGACGCCGACACGATGCTGAACTACCTCAAAGGCGCGAAAAAAGCGGCCTGAGGCTGGCTTATTCCGCCGCGTCTTCCACCTCGGCGCGGAGTGCCGGTCCCGGCCGGTCCGGCTCCGGCGCCGTGGCCCGGCGGTCGTCGCCGCTGAGCCGGATGTTGGCCGGGGCGGCGGCGCCGCTCCGGTCGACCCCGAAATACAGGGTGCGGTGCGGGTAGGGGATCTCGATCCCCTCCGCATCGAACCGCTTCTTGAGCCGGCGGTTGAACTCACGTCCGACGTTCCACTGCTGAATCGGCCGGGTTTTCAGCCGGACTTTGATGATGACCGCGGAATCCGCGAACTGATCGACCCCGAGAACCTCGAGCGGCGCGATGATCACCGGACGGAACGCCGGATCCTCACGCAGGTCCTCGCCCACCTCCCGGATCACCTCGATCACCCGATCCACGTCTTCGCGGTAAGCAACGCCGATATCGGCCACGTAAAACGAGAAATCCTTGGTCAGGTTCTTGATCCGGGCGACCGAGCCGAACGGAATGGTGTGCACCGTCCCGGCAAGGTCGCGGAGCACGACGGTGCGCACGGAGATGGCCTCGACCAGGCCGGCGTTGCCATCAATGTCAACCACGTCGCCGACCGCCATGGTGTTCTCGAGCAGGATGAAGAATCCGGAGATGACGTCCTTGACCAGCGACTGGGCACCGAAGCCGATGGCAATACCGACCACCCCGGCGCCGGCAATCAGCGGCGCCACGTCGATGCCGAGTTCTGAGAGAATGATGAAGGCGGCGAGGACAATGAGCAGCAGCAGCAGCGCCTTGCGGGCCAGCGGCAGGAGGGTGCGGGCGCGGGCGCTGCGCTCCACCGCGGTTCCCGAGCGGTCGCTGGCGGCCAGATACCGTTCGATGACCGCGCCAAGGACCTCGGAAATCGCGAAGGTGCCAGCGACCACCAGAAAGATCGTGGCCAGACTGCCGACGATCCGCCGGCCCTGCTCCGAGCCGAGCCATTCGATACTGTCGACGTCCCAGGCCTCGAGGATCAGCAGCGCGGCGAGGGCGTAGACGAGCACGTCGACAAGGCGCCGGACGATCATCAGCAAGCGGCGCCCGGGCTCGTCCTCTTTGCCGGAAATCGCACCAACGATGGTCCGGCTGATCGAGACCGAGACCACCGAGGCGGCGAGCAGGAGAACGATCGACAGCACCGTGCCGCGCACCATGAACGGCAGCGCGCCCGCGACGCCGCTGCTCCAGACCACGAACACCGCCACCACATACAGGATCGCCACGAGATGCCAGACGCCGGCAACGCGGCGCCGGACCAGCCGCCATAAGGTTTCCGGGTCGCCGTCGGGCTCGCCGCGCAGCCAGCGGGCGACCGCGGCACGGCGGCCGATAATGATCCCGATCAGGCTGACGGCAATGACCAGGCCGAGCCCGCGCAGCAGGATCAAATAAACGTTGGTCGGCAGGCCGATCGGATAGACGGCCTTGAGGATGTAGAAGCCGTAGAAGCCGAGGAGGACGACGAACCGGCTGGCCCGGTAAAGGTTGACCGCCCCGTCGTCGGTCACCGCCAGGACCCGCAGACCGGGCGATTCCGGGGCGAGGGCGGCCCGCACCCCGACCAGCGTTGCCTGGGCGAGCACGTGTCCGGTGGTCAGAAACAACAGGATCCGCCCGGTCAGAAAATCGGGTTGGGCCAGCGGCGTGGCAACATAGGCGGCCGCGGCGAAAACGGCGATCGGCAGCAGGTCGATGACGGCGAGGACCACAAGTAAGGCGATCCGCACGCCAAGACGCTCGCTGGACTGGCCGCGCAAGCGGCGCCGGGAGCGGCGGAGGGCCAGCGATGCCAGCCACTGCAGGGCGAAGGCGAGGCCGAGCACGATGGCGATGGCCGCAAACCGCTGAGACCAACGGTCGATTTGTTGTTGGTCGATGGCAATCTCATCGAGGGAGAGAAAAAAATCCTGGGCGTCCTGGACGATCTCGACGGCTTCCACGAGCAAGACGCTGGCGCTCTTGATCCGCCCGGAAATCGAGTCGAGAAGGCCGGCGGCCGGGTCGGCGGGCGACTCCTCGGCAGCGACGGCGTCGCGGCTGGCTTCCAGCGCTTTCAACTTTTCGACGAAGGCCTTGCGGGCAGCATCGTCTTCCAAAAGCGAAACCAGCGATGACAGTTGTTCGGGAGTGAGGTCCGGGGCCATCGCCGCGGCCGGGCTCTCCGCCGGCACGCCGGCGTCGGCAGCGGTTGCCTCCGGGGCGGCTGTCTCCGCCGTGGCGGGGGCGGTCTCGGTGCCGGTCGGCTGGGATGACGCGGGAGAAGCGGGCGCTGCCTGCGGTGCCCGGTTCTCAGCCGGCTGCGCCGTTGCGCCGCCGGCCAGTACGAGCAGCAAAGCCGCGACGACGACAGTGGCCAGGACCGGGAAGACCACCGGCTCCCGCCAGCACATCAGGGTCCCGCGCCACCCCCGGCTGCCCACCAGGTCCGCAAATCGATGGAGGTTTGCCAGAGCCGGTAGACCCCTTCCGATAATCCGACTTTCGCCCGAAATTGCTGCCCCTTTCCGACCGGGCCGCCTTTAACCACGGTAATCCCAGGTTCGCGGGCGATCAATTCCCCGGGCGATCGGATGATTTACGGGCCGGTGCGGTTGGGGCGCCAACGAAACCTGCTTGCCGGTCTGCGCGGGGACATCCACCTCTCGCCGGTTCGGAAACGCACCCGCAACCTGCCGGCCGGCCACGGCGATCCCCTTCCGCCGCGCGGCCCGCCGGCCTATAGTTGCGATGACGCGGGCGACGGTGCACCTGCGCCGGGACGGACCTGTCCGCCGCATCGACAACGACAACAACAGAGGGATCGGAATGACCAGTGACTCTCTTGCCAGCCGCGGTGTCGACCGGCTCAAGGCTTTGTTCCGGCGGCCTGCGGCGGCCAGCATTTCGAGCCTCCTTGGTGCCAAGCCCCGCTTTCGTGTGCTGATCGCCGACCTCGCCGGCGACGATCCCAACAACACCCGGACCGCGGCGCTGGTCCGCGCCCTTGACGGCAAGGACGGGATCGAGGTGGCCCGGGCGCATACCGTGCTCGGCAGCCTCCATGACGAGGACAACCCCGACCTGACGGCCCAGGTCATCAACGAAGGCCGGACCCGGGGCCGCGAGGCCGATGCCGATGCCATCGTCTGGGGACGCTACCACAGCAGCGACGGCTGCATTTTTCTCCACGTGATGTCGTCGGCGGTTGCCCCGCGCGGCGAGATGCGGTCTTACCGGTCGATCGGCGTCAACCTGATCCTCCCCGAGCATTTCGGCGACGATCTGGCGGCGGTGCTGGCGGCGATCGTTCTCGCTGCCGTCGATCCGGCGACGCAGCAGCAGGTGGACTCGCTGGTGGCGGTGCTGAGGCCGGCCCTGGACCGGGCCCGCGCCGCTTCGAAGGCCAGCCGGCCCGACCTGCCGGAGGCGATGCGGCTCCGGTTGCGCTCCGCCTACGGCGTTGCCGTCGCCGCACTCGGCCAGTTCGACAGCGATGCCGCCGCCATGTATGCCGGCGCGGAAGTGCTGCGCGAGGTCCTCGCCGACATCACGCCGAATGGCAATGCCAGCCTGTGGGCGATGACCCAGAACGCCCTCGGCCGGGTGGTCCGCAACCTCGGCGAGCTGGAGCAGCGCGCCGACCTGCTCGCCGAAGCCCTGGAAGCCTACACTGCTGCTCAGAGCGTCTACAATCGCTCGAGGCTGCCGTTGCACTGGGCGGTGGTCGAGAACAACCGCGCGGTTGCCCTCTACAATCTCGGGGAGCGGGTCGAAGGCACCGCCGAGTTGGTCCAAGCTGTGGCGGCGTTCCGCGCTGCGCTCGATGTGTTAAGCGTGCATCAACTGCCGGTGTCCTGGGCGATGACCCAGACCAACCTCGGGGTGGCGCTGCGACTCCTCGGCGAGCGGGAACGTGACCCGGACCGGCTCCGCGAGGCGATCAGCGCGTTTCACGGCGCCCTTGAGGTGCTGACCCGTGACGTGCTGCCGCTGCACTGGGCGAACACGATGAGCAATCTGGCCATCGCCCAGCGTGCCCATGGCGAGCACGGCGCATCGAAAGAGAGCCTGATCGAGGCCGAAGCCGCCTACCGCGCCGTCCTTGAGGTGTACACCAAGGACCTGACGCCAACGGAGTGGGCGCGGACCCAGCGCCGGCTCGGTCGGGTCCTTCTTGCGCTCGGCAAGCACTTCGGCGATGTCGACCGCCTCGGTGAGGCGGTCACCGCGCTGCGCGCGTCGCTGCCAGCGCTGCCCGCCGACCGTTTCCCCGTCGACCGCGCCCGCGCCCTGGTGTTCCTGGGCAACGCTCTGGTGTTGATCGGCGAGAACGAAACCGGCGTCGCCGCCCTGCGGGCCGCCGTTGAAAGCTACCGGGAAGCGGCGACGATCCAACATGTGCTTCGACGGCGGGTGGATTGGGCATCGACCCAGAACCGCCTCGGCGCCGCCTTGCTGATTCTCGGCGGCCGCGAGGAGGGCACTGTGTCGCTGGAGGAGGCCGTCCACTCCTATCAGTGCGCCCTCTCGATCCTCGCCCTCGACGACCATCCCTTCAGCTGGGCCTCGACCCAGCGGCTGCTGGGCCAAGCGCTGCTCACCCTCGCCCGGCGCGAAACCACGGTCGACCGGGCTCGCAAGGCGGTGCAGGCATTCAATGCCGCCCTGCGGGTCTATGCTCCCGACCGGCTGCCGATCGAATGGGCCGAAACCCAGCATGGTCTGGGCGAAGCGCTGCTGTTGATCGGCGAGCGGGATCTGGATGAGCGGCGCTTCGCCGAGGCCGTCGCCGCGTTTGAGAAGTCACTGACAATCCGAACGCGCGAGCGGTTTCCACTGTGGTGGACGCAAACCCAGGACGCCCTCGGTCTTGCCTTCAAGGGCTGGGGTGATCAGATCGACGAACCGAAATACTGGGAGAAGGCGGTGGCGGCATTTCGCTGCGCCCTCGAAATCCGGCTGCCACAGCGCCGGCCCGCGGACCGGGCGACGACCCGGATCAACCTCGCCAACGCCCTCTGGGCGCTCGGCGAACGCTTCGAAGACACCGAGCGTCTGGAGCAGGCCCTGACCAATTACCGCTGGGCCGTCGACGCGTTTGAACGCAATGGGGCGCCAAACCGCGCCAGGGTTGCCCGACGCAATCTTCATCGCCTGGAAGCCCTGGTCGGGGAGGCGGGCTGAAGAGATCGCAGCACCCGGCCGGCCCCATCCCTTAGCGAATGTCCGAGGGGGCTACAGAAACACAGACGGCAATCGTGTACTCAGTCAAAGGTGGAGTCATGACGACAGCTAACGCCTCTTCCCCCGGGACCGAAAAGCCCGGCGCCAGTAAAATCAACGGCATCGCCGTGGCGGCGGCGGTGGTCCTCCTGCTTATTGCCGGCTTACTGATCGGCCGGCAGTGGTTCGGACCCGGAGCGACCGGTCCGTCGACGGACACGGCGGCAATCGGCGGGCCGTTTACCCTGGTCGACCACGACGGCCAGACGGTGACCGACGAGACCTTTCTCGGCTCTTATGTTCTGCTTTACTTCGGGTACACTTACTGCCCGGACGTCTGCCCCGCCTCGCTGGCCCGCAACCGCCAGGTTCTGGATATCCTCGGCGAGAAGGCCGACGGGATCGTTCCAGTGATGGTCTCGGTCGATCCTGCCCGGGACACCCCGGACCTGCTCAAGGCGTATGTCCCGCATTTCCATCCGAAGATGGTCGGCCTCACCGGGACGCCCGAACAGGTGGCTGAAGCGGCGAGGGCCTATAAGGTTTATTTCGCCCGGGTCGGCGAGGGCGAAGCCGAGGACGACGGGACCTATCTCGTCGATCACTCCGCCTTCACCTACCTGGTCGGTCCGGACGGCGACTACATCCAGCACTTCAGCCACACCATGGGCGCCGAGGCGATGGCGGCCAAGATCGCCGACCTGCTCTGAGGCGCATCGGCCGGCCCCGCCTGGAGAGCCGCGATCCGGTGAGCCGGCTGCCGGCGCCCGGGCTGATTCTGGCCGCTCCCGCGTCCGGCTGCGGCAAGACGGTTCTCACCCTCGGTCTGCTGCGCCACTTCGCCCGCTCCGGCTTGGCCGTCGGCTCGGCCAAGGTCGGCCCGGACTACATCGATCCGGCGTTTCATGCCGCCGCCACCGGGCGGCCGTGCGTCAACCTCGATCCCTGGGCGATGTCTCCGGCCGACCTTGCCGCCTGCGCCGCGCAGACGGCACCAACCGGTCTGATCCTTTGCGAAGGGGTCATGGGGCTGTTCGACGGCGCCACGGCGACCACGGGTTCGACGGCCGACGTCGCCGCGGCGAGCGGCTGGCCGGTGGTGCTGATCCTGGATGTGCGCGCTCAGGCAGCCTCGGCGGCGGCGCTGCTGAGCGGCTTCGTCCGCCATCGCGCCGATGTGGCCGTCACCGGCGTGATCCTCAACCGGGTCGGCAGCGAGCGCCACGTCGCGGTGATCCGGGAAGCTTGCGCGGCCACCGTTCCGGAGGTGGCGTTTCTGGGCGCCGTGCCGCGGGTCGACGGCCTGGTGCTGCCGGAACGCCATCTCGGGCTGGTCCAGGCACGCGAGCACCCGGCGCTGCCGGCCCTGCTCGACGGCGCCGCCGACCTGATCGCCGCCCACGTCGACACCGCCGCCCTTTTCCGGCTCGCCCGGCCCTGGCGGACCGGCAAAGCGCCCGCCGCCACAACCGCTGCCGTGCCGCCGCCCGGTGCCCGGATCGCGCTCGCCGATGATGCGGCGTTCGCCTTCCGTTATCCCCACGTTCTCGACGCCTGGCGGCGGGCGGGCGCGGAAATCCGCCCCTTCTCGCCCCTCGCTAACGAGCCGCCCGTGGCCGACGCCGATGCCGTGTATCTTCCCGGCGGCTACCCGGAACTCCACGCCGGCAGGCTCGCCGCCAACGCCCACTTCCTGGCCGGACTCCGCGCTGCCGCCGGGCGGGGCGCCGCGGTGTTCGGCGAATGCGGCGGCTACATGGTCCTCGGTGAGGTCCTGGTCGATGCCTCGGGCCAAGCCCACGCCATGGCCGGCCTGCTGCCCCTCGCGACCTCGTTTGAAAGTCCCCGGCTGCACCTTGGCTACCGGCAGGTGAGGACGGTTGGCGACGGACCGCTCGGACCCGCCGGGGCCGGCTTTCGCGGCCACGAGTTCCATTACGCGACGGTGGTCCGGGAGGCCGGGGCACCGCCGCTGTTTTCCTGCCGCGATGCCGGGGGCCGGGAGCTGGGCGCGACGGGACTGGTTGCCGGCCGGGTGTTCGGGTCGTTCGTCCACCTGATCGCCGCGGAACGCTGACGAAATGGCCGGCGATCGCGATCGGCGACGAAAACCGGATGAACCCTGAAAACCGTTAAGCTATGCTGCCCGGCATGACATCCGCAGCGCTCGCCGATGACCTCGCCTTGGAACCGTTCTGGCGGGCCAAGCGGCTCGACGAGATGACCGCCGAGGAATGGGAAGCGCTCTGCGACGGCTGTGGCAAGTGCTGCCTTGCCAAGCTGGAAGACGTTCGGACCGGCGAGATTGCCTACACCAACGTCGCCTGCCGGCTGCTCGACACGAACACCTGCCGCTGCCGCGATTATCCCGACCGCCAGCGCCATGTGAAGGACTGCAACCGGCTGACGGCGGCGACGGTGGTCCGGCTGCACTGGCTGCCCTCCACCTGCGCCTACAAGCTGGTTGCGGCCGGCAGGGACCTGCCGCTCTGGCACCACCTGGTTTGCGGCGATCGGGAGGCGGTGCACCGCGCCGGGATGTCGGTTCGCGGCCGCGCCGTCTCCGAGAGCCGGGCGGGTCCGCTCGAACACCACATCGTCAACTGGCCGGACTGAGGATCGGCGGTGCAGGGCGACAGTCATGTCGCCGGCGTCTACGCGGCGGTCGTCACGCCGCTGGACGAGGACGGCGCCCCCGATGTGGACCGGCTGGTCCGCCTGTGCCGCTGGCTGCTCGGCCGCGGCTGCGACGGGCTGGCGATTCTCGGAACCACCGGCGAGGCCAATTCGTTTTCCGTTGAGGAACGGCTGGCGGTGATCGAGAGCGTGGTCGACGCCGGGGTGCCGCCGGCCGCGTTGCTGCCCGGGGTCGGCTGCTGCGCGATTCCGGACACAGTCCGCCTCACCCGGGCAGCGCTTGCCGCCGGCTGCAGCGGGGTGCTGATGCTGCCGCCGTTCTACTACAAGGATGTCAGCGACGACGGCGTGTTCGCGGCCTACTCGGAGGTTGTCGACCGGGTCGGCGATGCCCGGCTGCGGGTCGTGCTCTACCACTTTCCAAAGCTCTCCGGCGTGCCGGTTGGGACGGCGCTGATCGAGCGGCTGCGCACCGCCTGGCCGGATATCTTCATCGGTATCAAGGACAGCAGCGGTGACTGCGCGGCGATGATCGGAATGGTCCGCCACTTTCCGGGTTTCGCGGTGATGAGCGGCGCCGACGATCTGTTCTGGCCGGTGCTGCGCGCCGGTGGTGCCGGCTGCATTACCGCCGTCGCCAACGTGGCCTCACCGCTGGCGGCCCGGGTGCTGAGCGCGTGGCGCCACGGTGACGGGGTGGCTGCCGAGGCCGCCCACGCCGAGCTGGCGGCGGTACGGCGAGTGTTCGCAGCCCATCCGCTGACCGCGGCGCTTAAGGCGACGCTGGCGCGGCTGACCGGCGAAACGGGCTGGTTACGCATCCGCCCGCCGCTGGTGCCGCTCGAGGGCGACGCCGCGGCGGCGCTGACCGCCGGCCTGAAAGCGCTGCCGGCGCCGCTGATCGCACCCGGCGAGGTCCATGGCCTGTGAGCCGGCCCGGCGTTGCCAGGCGGGGTGGAAAGCCTTAGTTTCCAGGCGACGGGGAGTAGCGCAGCCTGGTAGCGCATCTGCTTTGGGAGCAGAGGGTCGCTGGTTCGAATCCAGTCTCCCCGACCAATAAACTCAAGCGCTTCGCCTTTTCCGGCATCCGCTGACCGCGGCGACTTCGCGGCCGGCCCTGCGTTTGGGTACCATTGCTCCGAGGGTCGCCGCGCGTGCAGTCCGGAGAAAGCGATCGGCAACCCGGGGGCCAGGACGCCTCAGGGCCGTCGGCTGGCCAGTCGTCGCCAAAGTTCGGGTTGGAGCGAAATCGGCACCGGGCGCGTGAGGGCGCCGGACCCGCCACGCGCGGACTCGACTGGATGCTCATGGCCGGCAATGACACTCTCCGGCAGGCGCGGCGCCTGCCGGGCTCGTGGTTCGATGCTGACGGATGGGTCCCATCCGTCAGCTGAATCGAACCACA
>CAYVUM010000056.1:0-23369 GCA_964454795.1 uncultured Rhodospirillaceae bacterium | reverse complement strand
TGTGGTTCGATTCAGCTGACGCGTCAGCATCGAACCACTAGGAACAAGTCGAGCGGACCAGCGAACCGCAAGGCGCTGCCAGCTCGGATTTTTTGGCGAGAAGCATGATAAATGGAACATCCGGACAATCGGCCGATTGCGAGCACATTTGTTATTTGTATCATCATTTTTATCTTTGCGTTCTTTTAGAACGATAGGTTGCGCACAAGATTTTATGCGCCGGGCTTCCGGCGCTGGCCCGGTTCCGCCGCCGGGAAAGGCCGCCGGGTGCAGTCGTCCCCGATTTCGGAAAGGTTGGATCGGGCGCCGGTTGCCGCTAGGATGCCGGGCATCCGGGGGGACCGCCCGGCCACCGGATGAGAACCCGCCACCCGGCACCGCTTCAGCCGCGTGCCCGAGGATCGCTTAACCGCGGTTCCCGGGCCGCCGATCCGACGAAAAGGCCATGTCGCAGGAACACTTTGCCAAGGTCCGGGACTACCTGGATCAGCTCGACGTGACGGTCGTCGAGGAAAATCCCGCCGAAACACTGTTCGTTGTTGCGGACGAAAGCCGAGGTATCGTCAACCTGGTGGTCGACTGCGAAGACGAAATCGTGGTCATTGAGCAGGTGATCTTCGAAGTGGCGGAAGACCGCGCCGATGTGTTCAAGCGGCTGCTGCAGATCAACCGCGAGCTGGTTCACGGCGCTTTTGCTCTCGATGCCGAGGGCCGGCGGGTGCTGTTCAGGGACACCCTCCAGCTCGCATCCCTCGATTTCAACGAACTGGACGCCACAATCAACGCGCTGGCGCTGGCGCTCGCCTCCTACGCCGGCGAGCTGATCGCATTCGCCCGGGGATCGGAGCGGCCGTAAAGGCCGTCACCCGCGCCGGGCGCCAGCGGGCCGCCATGTCAACCGGGAGACGCCATCGATGAGCTTCTTCAAACGTCTGTTCACCATCGCCTCGGCCGAGGCGAATGCCGCTCTCGACTCCGTCGAGGACCCGATCAAGATGGCCGAGCAGGGGGTGCGTGACCTGCGCGGCGACCTTCAGGACAGCCTCCGCGGGCTGGCTCAGGTCAAGGCCCAGGGGATCCGCGCCAAGCGCGAGTACCAGCGGCAGCGTGAAATCGCCGCCGATTATGAGCAGAAGGCGATGAGCCTGGTCCAGCGCGCCCAGAGCGGCCAGATCGACGCCGGCGAGGCCGACCGCCTGGCCACCGAGGCCCTCAATCTTCGCGACCAGGCGATCAAGCGCGCGTCCGAACTGTCCAAGGAGGTCGATCACTTCGACCAGATGACAGGCAAGCTCGAGACCAACATCAACAACCTCAAGTCGCAGATCGGCAAGTACGAAAACGAACTCTCGACCCTGAAGGCGCGTGCCCAGGTGGGCAAGGCAACCCGCAAGCTCAACGAGCAACTGGCCCGGGTCGATTCCTCAGGGACCATCTCCATGCTCGAGCGGATGCGCGACAAGGTTCACGAAGAAGAGGCCCTCGCCCAGGCCTACGGGGACATTGCTGATACCGGCCGCAGCATCGATTCCGAAATCGACGCCGCGCTGACCTCGACGGCCGGCACGCAGCCGGCATCGGCTTCGGCGGCGCTCGAAGCCCTTAAGGCGCGAATGGCGGCAGCGCCCAAGGGCGAGGCCCTCACCGCGCCGGTCAGCCCGTCCGGAGATGTGAGCCGGACCCGATGAGGCCCGGACCCGCGGCGGCGATGCCGACGGTGGTGGCGGTGAGCGTCCGGGACCGGGGGCCGGGTCGCAGCCGGGCGGCCCGTGCCGCCGGGGCCGCCGTCGGCCCCCCGACCGCCGACACGCTGCAGAGAGGAGGGCTGTCGTGCAGGAACTCCTGATCATTGTCGTGCTCGTCGGGGTGGCGGCCGTGGCGGCCTATGTGATCAGCCGCTCGCGCCGCGAGGCGGGGGATGAGGCCCCGGTCGAGCCGCGGCGCCGCGCCGACCGGGTTCCCGAGGAACTGCGGATCGAGCACGTGGGTCCCGGCGGGGTCCTCGCACTGCGTCACTTCGGCGAGGGTATGGCCGACATCGACGTGCGGATCCTCGCCCGCCATCTCTACAGCGAAGACGGCTGGGAATGGTTTGAACTGGAAGGCGAAAGCGAGCTCGGCAAGGTCTGGCTGACGGTGGAGGAGGACGACGAAACCGAAGTCTCGGCGAGCCTGCGGCGGCTGACCCTGGCCGAACTCGGGGTGACGGCCGATCAGCTCGAGGCCTTCGATAATGACGAAGCCGGAGAAGTCGTCTTTGAGGGCATGACCTACACCTACACCGAGTCCGGGGAAGCCATTTTCTTCAAGGACGGCGACCGGCTGCGGCCGCATCGCTTCTATTACTGGGAATTCGCCGGCAGCGACGGCGTCAGCCTGATTTCTGTGGAGCGCTGGGGGTCCAGGGAAGTCGAGGTGCACGTCTCGAAACGGATCGAGCCGCACCAGATCACCGTCTATGCCAATACGGGTGAACAATGAGCCCGGAGGTGATGACCTGGCTCGTCGGCGCCGGGACGGTCCTGGCCTACGTCATTCTCTATGCCGCGATCTTTCTGATCGCCAAGCTGGTCCTCGACCTGGTCACGCCCTACAAGCTGACCACCGAGCTGGTCGTCCGCGATAATCTGGCGATCGGTCTGTCGGTGGGTGGCTATTTCCTGGCCACGGCGATCATCTTCGTGGGTGCCCTGACCGGTCCGTCCCGGGGGCTGCTCTACGATCTGGGAGCCGTCGCCGGCTATGCTCTGCTCGGCGTGCTGTTCCTGAACACGGCCCGGATCATTCTCGACAACCTCACCTTCCGGCGGGTCGCTGCACTGAGCGAGATCGTCGAGAACAGGAACTGCGGAGTCGGCGCGGTGCGCGCCGGGGTCTACGTTGCCACCGGCCTTGTCGCCGCCGCCGCGGTCAGCGGGCAGGGGGGTGGCGTGCTCTCGTCCGTGGTGTTCTTCGTACTGGGGCAGGCGGCGCTGTTCGCCTTCGCCTGGGTTTACGACCGGGTCACCCCGTACGACCTGCAGGAGGAAATTCGCAAGGGCAATGTCGCGGCGGGGATCGGCTTCGGCGGCACGCTGATCGCAGTTGGGGTGATCATGGCCGATGCCGTCGGCGGTAACTTCGTCGGCTGGAGCGAGGGGCTGCTGTGGTTCGTGCAGGTGGCGGTCCTCGGCACCGCGGTGCTGCTCGTTCTCCGCTATCTGATGGACAGGCTGATCATCATCGGCGACGACCTCAACCGGGAGATCGTCGAGGATCGCAACCTCGCTGCCGGCTTCGTTGAAATGGCCGTTGCGATCGCCTTCGCCATTGTCATCGCGGCGCTGATCTAGCCTTGAGGCCATGACCCGCCGTGAACGCTCCGGGCCGCAGGTCCATCTCGGTCATCTCGCCCTGGTCTATGCGGCTTTCGGGATCCTGGCGCTGCTCACCGCGCTGGTCTACGGCGGCGGCGGAGAACCGCTCATTCCCGCCGCCGGAGCGGCCGGGGATGGATACCAGACGGTGCGGTTCAACGAGACCGTCGGCCCGGTGAGCGTTCGTGAGGCGGACACGGTCCTCGATATCCGGGTGTCCAAACCCCTGCCGCAGCGAAGCTGGGCCTACGTGGAGGTGGAGATCCTTGACGAGGACAAAACCCGGCTGCTGTCGCTGGGTGATGAGGTCTGGCGGGACTCCGGGGTCGACCAAGACGGTGCGTGGAGCGAGAACGTGACCCGCTACAGCGGCAGCGTCGTCCTGGACGAGCCTGGTCGGTACTACTTCCGGGTGGTCGGTGAGCCCGGATCGCCGGGCGTCGACGAGCGGGTCGGACTGGCCGTGGCAGCCGGCGGCGGCAGCACGGTGTTGTTCTGGGTCGCCGGCCTCACCGCGCTGGCGATCGCCTTTGTGCTCCATACCCGGCATCGGCGGTCGCTGAACCGGCGGCTTCGCGCCGAACGGCAGGGCCGGGTCGTCGGCGTCGGCCCGTGGGGACGGATGGAGGACTGACCCATGAAAGGGTTGCTGGCGCTGGTTGGAACCATCGTGGTTCTCGGCGGCATTTACGCCTACCTGTTCGGACCGTCGGCGCGCGGCTACGGATATCCGAGCCCCTCGATGGGGCCGTCGTTCTTGTACCTCGGCGCTCCCCGGATTTTCTATGGCCCGCGCGGCGCCGGCACGGGCCGGGTCGGCGGCCCGAGCGCGCGGGGCGGCAGCCTCGGCGGCCCTGGTTTCGGCGGCGGCTTTGGCGGCGGTTTCGGCGGCGGAAAGTAACCTGCGCTTGGTGACGTCGATCCGCGGGCCCGGCATACCCGTGGTTCCCGGTCCGCGGGGGCTGACGGGCTGGCGATGAGGCGGGCAGGCCGCCGACGCTCCGTCGAAATCGTCACCCTCGTCTATGCGGTGTTCGTGGCCGGGCTGTGCTCGATCGTCTATGAACTGCTGATCGCTACCACCGTCGCGGGCTTCGAGGGCGACACCGTCACCTGGTTCTCGATCACCATCGGCCTCTACATGGCGGCGATGGGCGCGGGCGCGTTCCTCTCCAAATTCGTCAAGGGCGACCTGCTCCGCCCGTTCGTCGCCGCCGAGGTCGCTCTCGGCCTGATCGGCGCGGCGAGCGTGCCGGCCCTCTACCTCGGCTGGATGCTCGGCGACGGCTTCCACGTCATCTACGCCGTCGTCACCATCGCCGTCGGCCTGCTGATCGGCCTGGAAATCCCGTTTCTGACCCGGATCCTCCAGGAGTACGCGACGCTCCGGGTCAGCATCGCCCACGTTCTCAGTCTCGACTACCTGGGCGCGCTGCTTGCGACCATCGCGTTTCCGTTCCTGCTCCTGCCCGTGCTCGGTACCTTCCGGGCCGGTCTCGCGCTCGGCCTGCTCAACATGACCATTGCGTTGCTGGTGCTGTGGTGTTTCCGCAGTCGCCTCGGGGCTTCGGCCGTCCGATCCCTGCGGGCAGCGAGCCTGCTCGTCGTCGGGGTGGTGGTGGCGGCGCTGATCGCCGCGGAGACCCTGCTTGCCGCCTGGACCCAGCAGGCCTACGACGCCCGGATTCTCCATGCCGAGCACACGCCCTATCAGTGGGTGGTGCTCACCCGCCATCGCGACGACCTCAGGCTCTATCTTGACGGCAACCTGCAGTTCTCGTCGATCGACGAGCACCGCTACCACGAGGCGCTGGTTCACGTGCCGATGACCCTCGCCTCCTCGCCGCGCCGGGTGCTCGTGCTCGGCGGCGGCGATGGCTTGGCCGTGCGCGAGCTGCTCAAGTATCCGACCGTGGAATCGATCACCCTGATCGATCTCGACCCGGCCGTGCTCGCGCTTGGCCAGAGCAATCCCCACCTCACCGCCCTCAACGGCCAAAGCCTGACGGGCGACCGCCGGGTCCGGGTGATCGCCGGCGATGCAGTCTCGCTCCTGGCCGAACGCTCCAACCTCTGGGACGTGATCATCGCTGATCTGCCGGACCCCAACAACGATGCCCTCGCCCGGCTCTACACCATCGAGTTCTACCGCCAGATCGCCGCGAACCTGGCGCCGGACGGCGTCTTCGTCACCCAGGCGACCAGCCCGTTTTATGCCCGCCGGGCGTTCTGGGGCGTTCGCGCCAGTCTCGCCGCCGTGTTCGACCATACCGCTCCCTACCACGCCCTGGTCCCCTCGTTCGGCGACTGGGGGTTCGTGGCGGCGTCGCGACGGCCGCTCGACGTTGCCGCGGCCGCCGGGCGGCTGGCGGTTCCAACCCGCTTCCTCGACGCCGAGCTGTTTCCGACCCTGTTCGTCTTCGAAAAGGACCTGCGCGAGCCCACAGCCGGCGAAGCCGTCGCCGCCAGCACCCTCGCCCGGCCGCGGATCCTTTCCTATTATCTGGATGGCTGGCGGCAATGGCCGCGCTGACCATTCTGTCTGCGTTGGCAGGCCCACCTGACCCCGGCGTGCAACAAAACAATCACAAAAACTCCACACGACAGACATCGGTCTGTCCCTGGCATCCGCTAGTCCGCGCGATTGATCCGCAATAGCGAACGCGTTGCGGTACCCGCGCCGCTGGTATTTTCCCCAAAGCGGATTATGCCTGGGCGCCCAACCATCATTCATTAAGGGAAGAGGTCATGACGCATTCGCAAAAGCCGGGCCGACCGAACGGCGGCCTGCTGCTCCCCCATCGCCGCCGGTTCCTGATCGGGGCCGGCGGTGCGGCGCTGATCGCCGGCGCCCCGGCGATCCTGAAGGGCCGGCGCGCCGACGCTCAGGTCGGCGGCGCTCTGTTCAGTCTCGGTGTCGCGTCCGGCGATCCCACCGACCGGTCGGTGGTGCTGTGGACCCGTCTGGCGCCCGATCCGCTGAACGGCGGCGGCCTGATGGCGGAGGAAATCCCGGTGACCTGGAAGGTGGCGACCGACCCCGGCATGGCCAACGTGATCGCCAGGGGCACGACTTCGGCCTTCGCGTCTCGCGGTCACACCGTCCATGTCCGGCCGACGGGTTTGCCGTCCAATTCCTGGCTGTACTATGAATTCGGGGCGATGGGCGAGACCAGCCGCGTCGGCCGTACCCGCACCTTCCCGAACCGGCTCGATACCGCCGGCCGGTTCCGCTTCGCCGTCGTTTCCTGCCAGCATTACGAGCAGGGCTTCTATCCGGCCTGGGCCGACATTGCCGGCTGGCGCGATCAGGGCGAGGATGACCTCGACTGCGTCATCCACACCGGCGATTACATCTACGAAGGCGCGGGCAACGGTTCGCCGGCATTCCCTGGTGGACGTCTTCACCCGCCGGTCGAGCCGGTGTCGGTGGTCGAGTACCGCAACCGCTACGCCCAGTACAAGCTCGACCCGAATTTGCAGGACGCTCACGCCAACTTTCCATTTATCTGCACCCCGGACGATCACGAGGTCGAGAACAACTATGCCGGCCTGATCGCGGAAGACAGCTCCTCGGTTCAGGGCAGTCAGTTTGTCCTGCGCCGTGCCAATGCCTACCAGGTCTACACTGAAGAAATGCCGTTCATTCTTAGCGGTCCCAGCCGTTTCGGACGGTATTACCGACTTGAGCTGCACCGTACGCTCAGCTTTGGCGAGCTTGCCGATATTCACGTCCTCGACACCCGGCAGTTCCGGACCAACCAGCCGGCCGGGGACGGCTTCGGGTCGACCGATCCCGACAGCGCCGGTCTTCTGGAACAGGTCTTCGGCGAGCAACTGTACGACCCGGCGATCCTCGCCGCGGAGGCAACCATGCTCGGCAGCAGCCAGGAATCCTGGCTCTACCGCAACCTGCAGCGGTCCCGGGCGCGCTGGAACATCCTCGCGCAGCAGATCATGGTCACCCAGTGGAACCTGATCACCACCGCAGCCCTGCAGATCCAGCTGGATCCCAATCTTCCCGCCGCCGAGAAACAAGTCATCCTCGCCGCCCTCGATCAGGTGGACAACTTCTTCAACGTCGACGCCTGGGACGGCTACCAGGCGGCCCGTCAGCGGCTGTTCGATGTGCTCGCGGCCGCCCGGCCCAACAACCCGGTGGTCCTCACCGGTGATATCCACTCCGCCTGGGCAGCGAACCTGCTCCAGGACTTCGCCAATCCCGCCTCCGACATCCTCGCCGCCGAGTTCGTCTGCACTTCGATCTCGTCGACCTTCCTGCTGATCGACCCCCGGCCGACCGATTTCATCGTCCGCCAGGGCGTACTGGCCGACAACCCGCACATCCCCTATTTCAACGGCCTGTTCCGCGGCTACAGTCTCTGCGATGTCGACGAAAACCGTTTCCGCAACATCTTCCGCGCCGTCGGCGATCCCGCCAACGTCAATAACCCCGACCCGTTTGCGCTGGTGCCGCGCGAGGGCGATCCGGTGTTCACGGACGCTGTCTACGAAATCGCGGCCGGTTTCAACGCGCCGGGCAGCGGCGAGCGGATCACTCGAGTGTAGAGACGGGCCGCCTTTCCGGCGGCTCCGGACGCCGGCCTGCCTATATTCGGACGGCGTCGGGTGATATGCCCCGGCGCCGTTCTTCATTTGCGATAAGGAAACTGCGATGAGCTGGCAGCCCTGCGATCCTCCCGACATTGCCGACCGCGAGCATGGGCCCGTGCTGTTGACAGTGAGGCCCAAGCGCCGCGATCTCGGCGGCTTTGAGGTGGGTCGGGTGCTGCCGGCGTCGGAGCGCCGCACCGTCGGCCCGTTCGTGTTCCTGGACGTGATCGGGCCGGCGGCGTTCCCGCCCGGGCGGGGCATCGATGTCCGTCCTCACCCGCACATCGGCCTCGCCACCGTCACCTATCTGTTCGCCGGCGAAATCGTCCACCGGGACAGCCTCGGCAGCGTCCAGCCGATCCGCCCCGGCGCCGTCAACTGGATGACCGCGGGCCGCGGCATCGTCCATTCGGAGCGGACCGGCGACGGTCCGCGTGCGGAAGGCCAGATCCTGCATGGCTTGCAGGCCTGGGTGGCGCTGCCGAAGCCGGAGGAGGAGCGGGAGCCCGATTTTGCCCATCATCCGGCCGATGCCCTGCCGGTGACGACCGCGGGCGGCTCCACGGTGCGTGTGGTCGCCGGCTCGGGCTTCGGCGCGTGCGCCCCGGTCACGGTTCTCTGGCCGACGATCTTTGCCGAGATGACGCTCACCCCCGGTTCCCGCCTGCCGGTTCCTGCCGATTACGAGGAACGCGGCGTCCTGGCGGTCAACGGCACCCCGACGCTGGACGGTCAGCCCATGGAAATTGGCGACCTGCATCTGCTTCGTCCGGGAAGCGAGCCGGAAGTGGCTGCGGAAGCGTCGGCGCGGGTCATGCTGATCGGCGGCGCTCCGCTCGACGCTCCCCGCCACGTTTGGTGGAATTTCGTCTCCAGTTCCGAGGAGCGGATCGCCCAAGCCAAGGCCGACTGGACCGCCGGCCGGTTTGCCCGCGTTCCCGGCGAGTCGGAGTTTATCCCCCTGCCGGCCGGCTGACGGCGAGCAGGCCGTCCAGGTCCACATGGGCGGCCAGATGGTCGGCGAGGCCGTCCAGGGCCGCCTCCACCGTCGCCTCCCAGGCGATCCCGCCATCGCTCTGGCCGAGCCGATCAAGGAAGGTGCGGCGGAATCCGTCGGCCGCGAACAGGCCGTGGAGATAGCAACCCATCACCCGGCCGTCCGCGGACACCGCGCCGTCCGTCCGGCCATTGTCAAGGCGCAACATCGGCCGGGCCAGACCGGGGCCGTCGCTGCGGCCGACGTGCATCTCGTAGCCGCGGACGGCGGCGCCGCTGGCCAGTTCGGTTCCGCTCGCCTCGATCAGGGTCTTGTCGGGCGTCAGGGTGGTGGCGACCGCGAGCAGCCCGAGGCCCGGCGCCTCCCCGGGTGGGCCTTCGATGCCTTCGGGGTCGCGGATGACGGTGCCAAGCATCTGATAGCCGCCGCACAGCCCGACCAGCCAGCCGCCACGGCGCACGTGGGCGGCGATGTCGATGTCCCAGCCCTCGCTGCGGATGACCGCGAGGTCGGCGAGGGTCGCCTTGGAGCCGGGCAGGATCACCAGCCCGGCATCGCCGGGCAGCGGCTCGCCGCGGCGGATGAAGCGGACGGAAACCCCGGCCTCGGCGATCAGCGGGTCCAGATCGTCGAAGTTGGCGATCCGCGAGAACACCGGCACGGCAATCCGCAGGCCACCGTCGCCGGCCAGGGGAGGACGTTCCAGGGCGACCGCGTCTTCGGCGGGCAGCCGCCGTGCGGGCTCGTACCACGGAACGACCCCGAAGCCGGAGAGGCCGGTGCGCTCGCCGATGATCCGAAGGCCGCCGTCGAACAGCCGCACGTCGCCGCGGAACTTGTTGATGATGTAACCGGCCAGCCGCGCCCGCTCATCTTCAGGCAGGAGCGTCCAAGTGCCGACGAGCGCGGCGATCACCCCGCCGCGGTCGATGTCGGCGACCAGGACCACCGGAACGTCGGCGGCGACCGCAAAGCCCATGTTGGCGATATCGCCGGCCCGCAGGTTGACTTCGGCAGGGCTGCCGGCACCCTCGATCAGCACCAGGTCGGCGTCCCGGCAGAGCCGGCAGAAGCTCTCGAGGACCTGCGGCAGCAGCGCAGGCTTGAGAACCTGGTAATCCCCAGCCCGGGCGGTGCCGAAGATCCGGCCCTGGACGACCACCTGGGCACCCACCTCCGTCTGCGGCTTGAGCAGCACCGGGTTCATGTCGGTAACCGGCGCGACGCCGCAGGCCCGCGCCTGGAGCGCCTGGGCCCGGCCGATCTCACCGCCATCCGCGGTCACCGCGGCATTGTTGGACATGTTCTGGGGTTTGAACGGCCGCACCCTGAGGCCGCGGCGGCTGAACGCCCGGCAGAGCCCGGCGGTGATCAGCGACTTGCCGACATCCGAACCGGTCCCCTGGAGCATCAGCGCAAGGGCGGCCATCGCGCCGTGGAACGTCCCCGCCGGTGGGCCGGCGCAGCCGGATCAGAAGACCAGCGACCGGCGCAGGCTGTCGGCGTGGCCGTTGCGGTAGCGGCGGTCGAGGACGATGTCCTGCGGGCTCGCCGGCGTGCCGTAATAGGCCTGGTTGAGATCGTTACGGCGAACCAGGGCCGTGCCCTCCAGCGACACACCGGCAAACAGCCCGGCGCTGTCGGCAACCCCGACCACGTCGGCGCCGAGGTTGGTGGTCGTCGCCCCTTCCAGCCCGGCCCCGAGCGTCCCGAAAGTCAGCTCCAGATCGGCCCCCAGCTTGCCCTGATCGTCGATCACCGCGGCAACCGCCTCGTCGCTGCGCAGGAACAGGACGATCTCGGAGGACTGGGCGCCGGCCTGGGCTCCGAAGCTGCCGCTGCCGACCGAATAGAACGCCGGATAGCTCCACTCCCCGGCGTCATTACGGGTCAGCAGCACCGCCTCGCCACCCTCGCCGCCGACGAAGAAGGCGCCCTTGAACAGGCTCGGAATCACAACAATGCCTCGGGCCGTGCGGAGATTGTCGCGGAAGACGTCGTACGGTTCTTCCGGGTTCGCCTTGAAGGATTCGACGGTCCATCGGGCCTTTTCGACGATCGATTCCGCCTTGTGGTGCGGTGGCATCTGATTGACGCAGGCGGCCGTGGCCAAGCCCGCAACGATCAGCAGAACCAGAAGCCTCGGGACCAGGTGCATGGCAGTCGTTCCTCGCACTTCAGAATTCCACGCCGGCCTGCGCCTTGATCCCGGCGCGGAACGGATGGCGGATCATCGCCATTTCGGTGACCAGATCGGCAGCCTCGATCAACTCGTCGCGGGCGTTGCGCCCGGTGACGACCACGTGCAGGTCGCGGGGCTTGTCACGGAGCGTCGCGAGAACGTCGTCGAACGGCAGGTAGTCGTAGCGCAGGACGATGTTGAGTTCGTCCAGGATCACCATGCGAAAGCTGGGATCGGCGATCATCGCCTTTGCCGCCTCCCAGGCCGCCGCCGCGGCAGCCAGATCGCGCTGGCGGTCCTGGGTTTCCCAGGTGAAGCCTTCGCCCATCGCCTTCATCACGCAGAGCTCGGGAAAGTGTTCGAGCACCCGGCGCTCGCCGGTCTCCCAGACCCCTTTAACGAACTGGACGATCCCCACTTTCATGTCGTGACCGATGGCGCGCATCGCGAGGCCCATGGCAGCCGTCGTCTTGCCCTTGCCCTTGCCGGTGTGGACCATCAGCAGACCCCGCTCCTCGGTCTTGGTGGCGAGGATCTTGTCGCGCGCCGCCTTCTTTTTGGCCATCTTCTCGGCGTGGCGGCGGTCGAGGTCAGCGTCTTCGGTCATCCATGCTCCGGGTCGGGGTCGAGCTTGCAACACTCGATCTGTCCGGATCTCCGCCGCCGGTGTCAACCGTCCGGGTCGCGAGGCGATCGAGGGCGGTGAGCGCATGATTGGCCCGGGGCCGCCACAGGCCCCGCTCGCAAGCCTCGCGGAGCCGCCCGGCCATCTCCGTCAGGGCGGCCGGGTTGTGCGTTTCGAGGAACTCGCGCACCCGTTCATCATCAAGATAAGCCGCGAAAACGGCGTCGAAATGGTGATCGCGGACGCAGCGGGCGGTGGCCGCGAAGGCGAACAGATAATCCACGGTTGCAGCCATTTCGAAGCCGCCCTTATAGCCGTGGCGCATCACCCCTGCGATCCACTTCGGGTTCACAACCCGGGCTCGGACGACCCGGCCGACCTCGTCATCGAGGGTGCGAATCACCGGTGATTCGGGGCGGGAATGGTCGGGATGGTAGGTGGCCGGCTGAGTGCCGGACAGCACCCGGACCGCCGCGGTGAGGCCGCCCTCGAACTGGTAGTAGTCGTCGGAATCGAGCAGGTCGTGTTCGCGGTTGTCCTGGTTCTGGACGACTGCATCGATCCGGCCGAGCCGGCGTTCGAACGTCCGGTGGGCCGGAATGCCGTCGCCGTCCGTGCCGTCGCCAGCCCCGCCGGCGCCAGCCCCGCCGGCGCCATAGGCCCAGCCGCCCCAGGCCACGTACGCGCGCGCCAGGTCGGCATCGGTGGTCCAGCCCCGCTCGTCGATCAGCGCCTGCAGGCCGGCGCCGTAGGCGCCCGGCTTGGCCCCGAACACCCGGTAGCCGGCGGTGCGGGCAGCCTCATCGGGCTCGGCGCCCGCCCGGGTCAATTCGGCGGTCTCGGCGCGGACCCGGGCGGCCAGGGGATTGCGCTCGGGCGGCTCCTCCAGGGCGGCGACGGCGCGCACGGCTGAGTCGAACAGCGCGATCAGCGCCGGGAAGGCATCCCGGAAAAACCCGGAGATCCGCAAGGTGACATCGATCCGCGGCCGGTCGAGCAGATCGAGCGGCAGAATTTCGAAGCCGGTCACCCGTCGGGACGCGGAGTCCCAGGTGGGCCGGACTCCGAGGAGGGCGAGGGCCTGGGCGATATCGTCGCCGCCCGTGCGCATGTTGCTGGTCCCCCAGGCCGAGACGGCGATGGTCTCCGGCCAGCTGCCGTGATCCTGGACATACCGCTCGACCAGAAGGCCCGCCGACCTCCAGCCGAGCGTCCAGGCCGCGGGGGTGGGCACCGTGCGGGTATCCAGCGCATAGAAGTTGCGGCCGGTCGGCAGCACGTCGGGGCGGCCGCGGGTCGGCGCCCCGGACGGACCGGGCGGCACGAACCGGCCGGCGAGACCGGCAAGCAGGCCGTCGATCTCGGCGGCCCCGGAGGTCGCCACGGCAGGGGCGAGCGTATTGCTCACCATCTCCAGGACCGCACGGCTCCGCGGTCCCGGCACGGCGAGGCTGCCCTTTCCACCTTGATCCGCGGTGCCATCGACCAGCGCCGCGGCCAGCCGCTCCAGCCGCTCCACCGTATCTCCGGCGGTCCGCCACGGCTCATCGCCGAGTGCGGCAAGGAGGTCCGGCCGCGGGCCGTCCCAGGGATCGCCGAGCCGGGCGGTGAGCGGATCGAAGTCGAGGCCAAGGTCGCCGGCCAGCGCCCGCAGCAGTGAGGCATCGCCTCCCTCGCCGGCGCCGCGCGGCACCCGGGTCAGGGCGACCAGGAGATCGCGGCGCTGCTGCCCCGCCGGCGAGCAGCCGAACACGTGGAGGCCATCACGAATCTGCAACTCTTTGAGTTCACAGAGGTAATTGTCCAGTTTGGCAAGCGCCGCGTCCCGGTCCTCGTCGTCGGCGATGCCGCAGTCGGCATCGAGCCCGGTCGCCCGGCAGAGCGAGAGGATGTCCTCGGCGAGCACTTTCAGGCGGCGCGGATCAAGGCCGGCGGCTTCATAGTATTCGTCCACCAGGTGCTCGAGATCGCGGAGCGGGCCATAGCTTTCCGCCCGGGTCAGCGGCGGCGTCAGGTGGTCGACGATCACCGCCTGGGCGCGGCGCTTGGCCTGGGTCCCCTCCCCGGGGTCATTGACGATGAACGGATAGAGGTGCGGCAGCGGCCCGAAAGCCGCTTCCGGAAAGCATTCAGCCGACAGCGCCAGGGCCTTGCCCGGCAGCCATTCCAGGTTGCCGTGCTTACCCATATGGACAACGGCGTGGGCGGCGAAGCGGCGGCGCAGCCACGCATAGAACGCCAGGTAGCCATGGGGCGGCGGCAGGTCCGGATCGTGGTAGCTCGCCGCCGGGTCGATGTGGTAGCCGCGGGCCGGCTGCAGGCCGATGGCGATGTTGCCGCAGCGGAAGGCAGCAACAACGAACCCGCCGGCCTCGGGGCGGAACAGCGGGTCGCGCGCCGCCGGGCCCCAGCGGGCGAGCACGGCCGCCCGGGTCGCCTCAGGAAGCTCCGCGAAGAACGCCTCGTAGTCGGTCAGCGGCAGGGTCTCGCGGATTTCCCGGTCGGGCAAAGCCTCCAGATCGTTGGTGGGGCCGGCGGCAAGCCGGGCGATCAGGGCATCGCCGTCGGCGGGGACACCGGCAACGTCGTACCCGGCGGAGGTGAGCGCCCGCAGGACCTCGATCACCCCGGCCGGCGTGTCGAGGCCGACGCCGTTGCCGAGCCGGCCGTCCCGGTTCGGATAGTTGGCGAGGATGATGGCGAGCCGCCGCTCGGCGGCCGGCGTGCGGCAGAGCCGGACCCAGGCGGCGGCCAGAGAGGCGACAAAAGCGATCCGGTCCGGAACCGGCTCGTAGCCGACGATGTCGCACTCGGTCGCCGGGTCGCGGCGGGTCCGCCCCTTGAACGAGACTGCCCGGCTGAGGATCCGGCCGTCCACCTCCGGAAGGGCCACGTTCATGGCGATGTCGCGGGCGGACAGTCCCCGGCTGCCGGCGCGCCAGCCGGCGACATCGCCGCCGGAGAACACCACCTGCAGCACCGGCGCGTCCACCGCATCGAAGGGGCCAGCCGCCCGGGCGGCACCGGGGACGGAGACGGCAAATCCGGTCGCATTCAGGATCACGTCCGGGCGGCATTCGGCCAGCAATCCGGACAGGGTCGCGGCCGCCACCGGGTCCTTGAGGCTCGCCACATGTACGGGGAGGGCGTTGACGCCGGCATCGGCAAGGCCGGCGATCAGGGCATCGATCACCGCCACATTCCCGGCCTGAACCAGCGCCCGGTAGACCACCACTGCGGCGACCGGGTGGCCAGCGACCCAGTGACCCCGGACCGACGCCAGATCCGGCTCGTCGGCTCCGGGCCAGTAAAGGCCGGCGCGGAGCAGCGGTCGCGGCTCCCGCCAGGGCGTCTCGTAACCGATCAGCGAGGCGGCGTAGCGCAGGAACTGGCCGGCGTTGGCAAGGCCGCCATGGACGCAATACTGCCACAGCCGGTGACGGGCCTCGGCCGGGAGGGTCGACCAGTCGGCCAGCTCCGGGTCGGGCTGGTCATCGCCGGGGAGGAAGGCGGCGGCGATTTCCCGCTCCCGGCAGACGGCGCTGAGCCGCTCGACCCCGTAAGGCCAGTAGCCGCGGCCGCCGAGCAGCCGGACGATGACCAGCCGGGCGTGCTGCACAGTCGCCTCCACGTAGAGGTCGACCGAGTAGTTGTGGCCCAGGTGCAGCAGGTTGGCGAGGCGCAGGCTCGGCGCAGCGGCCTCGCCCAGCCGGGCGCGGGCCTCTGCAAATGCCGCCAGCTCGGTATCGGCGGCAGAAAGGATAACGATGTCGCCGGGGCTCTGGCCGAGGTCGACCGCTTCGCTGCCGTCGGTGACGGTGCCCGGCGTCGCGGCAAGCAGGTGCATCAATGCCAGCCGCTGCGGTCAGCCGGCCAGGGTCTCGTGGATGGCGCGGGCATCCAGGCCGGTGAGGCCAATCACCACCAGCCGGCTTTCCCGGCGCTCATCGTTCCGCCACGGCCGGTCGTAATAGCGATGAACCCGCGGTCCGACGGCCTGGACGACGTGGCGCATCGGCTTGCCTGGCACGTCGACGAAGCCCTTGATCCGAAGGACGTTGTGGCGCTCGGCGGCGATCCGGATGCGCGCCTCCAGGGCCGCTGGATCGGCAACCGGTCCGAGGTCGGCGATGAAGCTGGCGAAATCGTCGTGCTCGTGGTCGGTCTCGCCATCGTGGTGAGAGGGCCGGGAAGAGAGGTCGTCCTCCGCGGCGGCGCCAAGGCCGAGCACCACCTGCGGCGCAACCCGGCCATGCAGCGATCGGACCACCTTGGTTCCCGGCCGCAACTGGCCGCGAAGGCGGGACTGCAGCGCGGCCAGCGAAATCGGGTCGATCAGATCGGCCTTGTTGACAATCACCAGATCGGCCGCGACCAGCTGATCCTCAAACAGCTCATCGAGCGGCTGGTCGTGATCGCGCTCGCTGAGAGCGCCGAGCCCGGCCTGCACCGCGGCCGGGGCGTCGGCAAAGCGGCCGCTGGCGACAGCCGGGGCGTCGATCACGGTAATGACCCCGTCGACGGTGACCCGCGAGCGCACCTCCGGCCAGTTGAACGCCTGGACCAGCGGCTTGGGCAGGGCGAGGCCAGAGGTTTCGATGACGATATGCTCGGGCGGGCTGTCCCGTCCGAGCAGGGTCTCCATGGCCGGCAGGAATTCATCAGCGACGGCACAGCAGATGCAGCCGTTGGTCAGTTCGACCACCTGATCGTCAGCGCAGCCGTCCATCGCGCAGCCGAGCAGCACCTCCCGGTCGACGCCGAGGTCTCCGAATTCGTTGATGATGAGGGCGAGCCGGCGGCCGGCGGCATTGGCGAGCAGGTGGCGGATGAGCGTGGTTTTGCCGGCGCCGAGGAAGCCGGTGACCACCGTGACGGGAATTTTCATGCAAAACTGTCCCTAGCGAGCGGTTCGTTCTGCCCGTCTCCGGGCTGCTTCAGATTGAGGGGCAGGCCGGCGATCAGAATCACCACCCGGTCGGCCACCCGCGCGACGGCCTGGTTGAGCCGGCCGGCATGGTCACGGAACGCCCGGCCAAGCGAGGTGGCGGGCACGATGCCGGAGCCGACCTCGTTGCTGACGAACACCACCGCCCCGTTCAGGTCGGCGCAGGCCGATGTCAGGTTTCCGGTTTCGGCTTCAATGTCGCGCTCCGCGGCCATCAGGTTGGCGAGCCAGAGGGTCAGGCAGTCGACCAGGATCGGCCGGTCGGGGCGGGCGTGGCGGCGCAGCGCGCCGGGGAGGGCGAGCGGCTCCTCCAGCGTTTCCCAGGCGGGACCGCGGCGCACCTTATGGTGGCGGATCCGCTCCGCCATCTCGGCATCGCCCGGCTCGGCGGTGGCAAGATAAAGGCCCTTGCCGGCCGCTTCCACCATCCGTTCGGCGTAGGCGCTCTTACCCGAGCGGGCGCCGCCGAGAACCAGCGTCACCGGTGACCGCCCGCGTTGAGGATTGGGATGCATGGCCCGCCTTCGTCCATAAGGCCGCGACGCTATCACAGCCGTTTCGGCGGAATCCAGCGGCTGGGGATGTTGATCCCGTGGACAGTCCAGGCGGCGCCGCGGGTGCGCAGGCCGTCCCGCGTGGTATAGCTCAAACGGGTTATCGAAAGCGTGTCCACGGCCACCCGCATCGCGGCGATCGGATCGAGGCCAAGGGCGGTGGCGACCGCGGCGCGGATCGAGCCGGCATGCGCCACGGAGAGGATGACCGCGCCGGCGTGGGTGGCATTGAGAGCGGCAATGCCGGCCCGGACCCGGCCGATCAGAGCGCTGAAGCTCTCGCCCCCGGGGGGCGCTGAGCGGGTCGGATCCCGCCAGAACCGGGCATAGGCGTGGGGATCGCGGGCGTGCATCTCGTCCCAGGTCAGGCCCTGCCAGATGCCGAAGCGCTGTTCGGAGAACGCCGGCATGATGACCGGCGCGGGGAGCGGCAGGCGGCCGATCGCCCGACGGGCGATGTCGATCGCCTCCAGGGTCTGATGAGTCCGCTTCAGCGCGCTGACCACGGTCACCGCGGTCTCCGGCAGGGCCTCGGCCAGGCGCAGGAATGCGGCCTGCTCAGTGCAGTCGCAGTCCAGGTCTGTGGCGCCGTACAGGCGCGCGGTCATGCCCGGGACCGGTGCGTGCCGGACCCACCACCACTCGGTTGCGACGACCGGACTGGTCATGCCAGAGCCGAGAGCACGACCAGCACGACGACCTCCGCCGCCACCTGAGTGGCTCCGAGCACGTCCCCGGTGTGCCCGCCGATCTGCCGGGTGGCGAGGATGGCGATGCCGGCGGCGGCGGAGATTGCCACAGCGACGGCCGCCAGAGCTGCTGGCGCCGGCAGGAGCAGGGCGACGATCAGGGCACCGCTGCCGAGCGCGATGCCGACCTGCGCGGCCGACGGCCGCCCGGCGGCCCCGGCGAGGCCCTGTGGCCGGGCGGACGGCGTGAACCGCGCAACCGCCGGGATGACCGCCCGGGAGAGGGTCGCCGCCGCGATCAGAACCATGACCGCCGCCACCCCATCACCGAGATCGGCCAGTGCAGCAAAACGGCCGGCAAAGGCGAGGATCAGGGTCACCACACCAAAGGCGCCGATGCGACTGTCGCTGAGGATGCGGAGCTTGTCCTCGCGCGACCAGCCGCCCCCGAAACCATCGGCCACGTCAGCGAGGCCGTCCTCGTGAAGCGCACCCGTCAGCGCCACCGGCGCGGCGACCGCCGCAACGATCGCCACCGCGGCCCCGGCGCCAAGGCCATCGGCAAGCAGCAGTGCACCGCCGGCGGTCGCCCCGATCGCCGCACCAACGACCGGAAACCAGGCCATCGCGCCGGAAAGGAAGCCGCCCGCCTGGGAGGGCACAGCCCCGGTTGCGGCCGCCGGGGCGACCGGGAGGACGGTGAGGAAACCGGCAGCGCTGCGCAGGCCCCGCCAGCCGGCGAGAAGTGCGCGAGCAGGGCGCGGCGGGTCGGCGAGCGAGGGTTCGGGGGGAGGCGTCACGGGTTTGGTCTGGTCATGGCTTCGCGCGTCGTTATAGAAGACATCCCGCCCGGGGCGAAGCGCCGTCAACCTGCGCAGGATCAGGCCGGGTCGGAAGCCGCAAGGAACCCTGCTTAGATGCTGGAAACCGTCGCCGACATGGCCGGGATCCGTCGTTTGATCGAAAGCCTGCCGGGGCCTGATCGGTCGGCGGCGGCGGCGGCGGCGGCCCGGGAACCGCGGCTCACCAAGCCGCCCGGCGCGCTTGGCCGCCTGGAGGTGCTGGCCGAATGGCTCGCTGCCTGGCAGGGGCGCCATCCGCCGCGGATGGACCGCCCGGTGGTCCGGGTGTTTGCCGGCAATCATGGTATCGCCGTGCGCGGCGTTTCGGCCTATCCGCCGGCGGTCACGGCTCAGATGGTCGCGAACTTCCGGGCCGGCGGCGCCGCCATCAACCAGATCTGCGCGAGCGTCGGCGCGGATTTCGCGGTCGATGCCCTCGATCTCGACCGGCCGACCGCCGATTTCACCGCCGCACCGGCCCTGACCGAAGCCGACTTCACGGCCGCCTTCGCCCGCGGCCTGATGGCGGTGGACGCGGAGGCGGACGTGCTCTGCGTCGGCGAGATGGGCATCGGCAACACGTCCGCCGCCGCGGCGGTCGCCTGTGCCCTGTTCGGCGGCAACGCGGCCGACTGGGTCGGACCGGGGACCGGGCTCGCCGGCGAGGCGCTGCTCCGCAAGGCCGGGGTGGTCACCGCCGGCGTTGAGCATCATCGCGGGGCGGGCGGCGATCCCCTCGACCTGCTGCGCCGGCTGGGCGGCCGGGAACTGGTGGCGATCGCGGGTGCCGTCGTCGGCGCCCGCCGCGCCCGGGTTCCGGTCCTCCTCGATGGTTTCATCACCGCGGCCGCCGTCGCACCGCTGGCGGTGCTCCGTCCCGGCGCCCTCGATCACTGCTGCGCCGCCCACCTCTCCGCCGAGCCCGGCCACCGCCGGCTGCTCGCCGCTCTCGGGCTCGATCCGCTGCTCGATCTCGGCATGCGTCTCGGCGAGGCGTCCGGTGCGGCGCTCGCCATCGCGGTGCTGCGCGCGGCAGCGGCCTGTCATGGCGGAATGGCGACGTTCGATGAGGCGCAGGTTTCCGGCCGCAACCCTTGAGCGGCCTCGGCGGTCTTCCGTTCAGACCGGACCGTCGGCGCGCGCCGCGATCTCCGGGGCAGCGATGATCGCGGTCAGATAGCGGTGCGCCTCCCGGTAAATCCCCGGTGCGCCGCTTTCCCGCGGGCCGGCGACGTTGAGAACCCGGACACCGGTCTCGAGCAGCCAGCAGCGCAGGGCCGCCGGCGGGTCCGGCGCCGCCAGGTCGACGATCCGGAACGACCGGCCGGCGGCGATCGCCGCTTCGATGGTCAGGGCGGTGCCGCCGCGCGGCGCACCGCGGGTCAGGATCAGGGTGGCATCGGCGTCGAGGACATTGCGGCGGGTGCGGACGGCATAGGCGGCACTGGCCGTCTCGCGCATCGGATAACGGTCGTCGATCCGGCCGTCCTCGGCTCGGCGACCCCGCGGCACCCAGCCGCCGCAGGGCAGGCCAAGCTCCAGCGCAAGGTCGAGTGCTGCCCGGTCGACCCCGGTCTGGCCACCCGAGATGATCTTGGCAAGGCCCGATAACACCGGCCCTACACCTCGAAGCTGTCGATCAGGGCACCGTCGGCCGCGAACCCGGCTGCGACCAGGGTGCCGCCGAAGCCGCAGCCGCCATCGAGCGAGGCCAGCCAGTCGGTGAGAACGATCCCCTGGTGGCGGGGATCGAAGCCGCGGATGATCCGGGCGAACCCGGCCCAGCCGGGCTCGATTTCCTCGAACCCGCGTCCGCCCCACCAGAACGAATCGTTCTGTTCGGAGAGCGGCCGGGACGGATCGACCCCGGCACTGACCATCAGCAGCGCCCCGTCCAAGGTGAAAGCGGCGCGGCGAATGGCGCTGATCAGCTTGTCGTGGCCGTCCCGTGAGCGCAGCGCCGCGCGCAGGCGGTTGGTCCACTGCGAAAGGGCAACGGCCCCCATCGCCGCTGCGCGCCGCCCCTCATCGACCCCGCCACCGTAAGCTTCCAGGGTCGGCGCCAATCCTTGATTGAGCATCCACTCCAGGACTTCGCGGGGGTTCGGGGCAAACTGGATCTGCAGAAGCTTGTGCCACATTTCCTCCTGGCGCCCGCGCAAATAGGCGATGGCGCCGGCGCCCTCGAAGGTCTGCCGGGCCATGACGGCGCGGCGGAACAGCAGCAGTTCCTGGACGGTGCCGGCGACGTCGGGGCCGCGGCCGAGGAAATTCCCAAGATAGACCAAGTTGTCTTCGGGGGCGATCCGTTCGGTCAGGGCGGCGTGGATTGCCACCAGCCGCCGCGCCTCGCCATGGACCGATCCGACCAGCCAGTTGGCCCGCCGGCCGGGAAGGGCGGCGAAGATGGTCTGCTCGGGCAGACTCTCCGTCCCGCCCGACGACGTACCGCCCGTCGCCGCGCCGCCGGCGCGGTCCGGATCGGCCGCGCCGGGCGCCGCCGGGGTCTCGCTCGCACCGGAGGCGGGGGCCAAGGCCCGGTTGTCGATTTCCGGCCGCCCGCCGGCCACGCCCCGGCCCTTGCCCTTGCGCCTCAGGCGGCGTTGAGAAGTTCGGCCAGCTTCTCCGTGGCCTGCTGCTTGTCGATGTTCTCGAGGGCCGCATACTCGCATGCCAAGCGATCGAACGCGGCTTCATAGATTTGCCGTTCGCTGAAGGACTGATCGGGTTGACCGACGTTGGGATGCAGATCGCGGACCACCTCGGCGATCGAGACGGGGTTGCCGGAATTGATCTTGGCCTCATATTCCTGGGCGCGTCGGCTCCACATCGTGCGCTTGACCCGGGCGCGGCCGCGCAAGGTGGTCAGCGCGTTGTCCATAATGCTCCGGGTGCTCAGCTTGCGCAGACCGGCGCTGGTCGCCTTGTCGACGGGTACCCGCAGGGTCATGCGGTCCTGGTCGAACAAAATGACGATCAGTTGCAGCTTCTGCCCGGCGATTTCACGGGCTTCGATGCACATGACCTGCCCGACCCCGTGGGTCGGATATACCACATAGTCGCCGGGGCTGAACGCCGTCTCTTCCATAGTCCTTCTCTCACTCCTCATTGAGCCGCGCCGCACCACAGGCGGACACGTTTTTCGGCCCGACGCTCGTTGACGCCGGGTTCACATTTGCAGACCAGGATGTTGGTCGCCGGCCCCGCTTCTCAACCCCGGACGCTGATGCCGGGGGCGAACCTCACACGACCGGGAGGGCGTCACAGCCCTGTAAGTTACCTTAACATGACAGGAGCGTCGTGGGTACCCCCTGCCGGCACTCCCGCACCGGCCGCGGCTTTGTCGCCACACTCCGCACACGGGCCACAGAAGATTGCAAAGGGCCGGGTCCGGTCATCCGTGCCCTGCCCCGGCGAGACGGCAGGCCGGGCAAGCCCGGTCCCTCGCCGGGCCGATCCGCGCCAGCGCGCGGGCGAACCTGATCGGGGCGCCGCCCCGCTGCCTGCCGGTCAGGATCCCTTGCCGGGATTGGGGCTGAACAGTTCTGCCTTGCCCGGTTTGCCGTTCCAGTCCTCCGCATCGGCGGGAGGTTCGCCCTTGCGGTTGATGTTCGGCCAGGTCTTCGAATATTCGGTGTTCAATTCCAGCCACTTGTCCATCCCCGGTTCGGTGTCGGGGACGATCGCCTCGGCCGGGCACTCCGGTTCGCAGACCCCGCAGTCGATGCATTCGTCCGGGTGGATCACCAGCATGTTCTCACCCTCGTAGAAGCAGTCCACCGGGCAGACTTCGACGCAGTCCATAAATTTGCATTTGATGCAGTTCTCGGTGACGATATAAGTCATCTGTCCCTCTATCCGTACCAAAAGACCCCGGCGCCGCCGATCTCCCCTCGGGAGAGCAGCGGTCACTCCGGTTGAGTCTCCTCGTCATCGCTCAGCCCGAGCCGCTCGATCACCCGCTGGCGGGCGGCACCGCTGTCCTGATCGGTGACATAAAGGAGCCCGGCAACCCGCCGGGCCAGATTGGCCTCGTAGTGATCGAGCACGCCGTCGGCATAGGCCACTTCCCAGAGCATCTCGAGGATCCGGTAGCGATCCTCCGGAGGGAGGTGCTCGCGGATTGTCCGGGTAACGCCGTAGAGACTGCCGTCATCAGCAGCGGCGGCCGCGATCAACTGGTCGGCATCGCCAGGGTCCACGTGGAGATCGCGGACCAGCACGGTGCGGATCGCCTGTCGTTCGGACTCGGCGAAATCCGCATCGAGACGGGCGGCCTCCACGAGCAGCCCGGCAGCGGCGGCAGCCAGGGCATCTTCGCCGGCGGCGGCTCCCAGCCGCTCGTCCGGATCCGCCACGCCGAAGAAGGATTTCAAGCGGTCAAGCATGTCCATCGGTACCACACCGGCCGGCCGGACCTCAACCACACCGGCGCAGGGTTATTCCGTCCTTCCCCGCGCGCTCAGTCGCCGCCCTGCAGGCGGTCGAGGGCGCGACGATCCGCTTTGGCCGGCCGGCCGGCGCCCGCCGGGCGCGCCGGGGGCGGCGGGGGGCGATCGGAC
>CAYVUM010000055.1:0-23601 GCA_964454795.1 uncultured Rhodospirillaceae bacterium | reverse complement strand
TGTGGTTGTAGCTGACCAGGTCGTTGAGCGTGAAGCCGTCGTGGGCGGTGACGAAATTGACGCTCGACCAGGGCCGGCGGCCGCGCCGGTGAAAGGTTTCCGAGGACCCGGCCAGTTTCGAGGCAAGCCCCCCGAGCATGTGACCATCGCCGCGCCAGTAGCGGCGGACCAGGTCGCGGTAGGTGTCGTTCCACTCGCCCCAGTTGGGCGGGTAATTGCCGAGCTGGTAACCATCCATGCCCAGGTCCCAGGGCTCGGCGATCAGCTTGACCCGGTTGAGCACCGGATCCTGGATGATCGCATCGAGAAACCCGGAGTTGGGGTCGAAACCATGCGGCTCACGCGCGAGCGCCGAGGTCAGGTCGAAGCGGAAACCGTCCACATGCATTTCCTGGACCCAGTAGCGCAGCGAATCCATCACCATTTGCAGCACCCGCGGATGGATGATGTTCAGGGTATTGCCGCAGCCGGTGAAGTTCTTGTAGTAGCGCCGGTCGTCTTCGAGCATGTAGTAAGCAGCGTTGTCGATGCCGCGAAACGAGACGGTGGGCCCGAGTTCGTTGCCTTCACCGGTGTGGTTGTAGACCACGTCCAGGATCACCTCGATCCCGGCAGAGTGCAGATTGGCGACCATGGTCTTGAATTCGCGGGCCGCGCGCTGGCTGTGCAGGCGATGGTCGGCGGAGAAGAAGTTGACCGAGTTGTAGCCCCAGTAATTGCCGCGGCCGCTGTCGGCGAGGTGGAGGTCGTCGATGATCGTGTGGACCGGGAGCAACTCCAAGGCGGTCACCCCGAGCCGGCTCAGGTAGTCGATGACCGGCGGCGAGGCCAGTCCGGAGAAGGTGCCCCGCTGGTGAAGCGGGACCTCGGGGTGGAGTTTGGTGAAGCCGCGAACGTGGACTTCGTAGATCACCGTCTGGGACCACGGGTGGTTCGGCAGTCGCTCCTGGCCCCAGGTAAACGCAGTCTCGACCACCCGGCACTTTGGCATCGTGCGGGCGCTGTCGCGGCGGTCGAAGGACAGGTCCGCTTTGGGAGCGCCGCGGCGGTAGCCGAAGATGACGTCGGCAACCGGGATCGGTCCGTCGATTGCCCGGGCATAGGGGTCGATCAGCAGCTTGTGGTGGTTGAAGCGGTGGCCGGCGTGCGGCTCGTAGGGACCGGAAACCCGGTAGCCATAGCGCTGACCCGGCTGCAGACCGACGATATACGCGTGCCAGACCTGATTGGTGTACTCGCGCAGAACAATGCGCTCGGTCTCGCGTTTGCCCTGATCGTCGAACAGGCACAGCTCGACCTTTTCGGCATGGTCGGAGAACAGCGCAAAGTTGACCCCCCGGCCGTCCCAGGTTGCGCCGAGGGGCGACGGGCTACCTGGCTCAACCTTGGTTTTCGGCGGCATCGGCCGGGGTCTCCGCGGCGGGGCCATCCCCGGCCGGTCTTGCCTTCGCGGATGTTTCATCCTCGCTGCCGGTTGCAGCACCAGCGGTTTCGCTGAGTTCCACCGCAGGTGCCGGCATCTCCAGCGGCTTGAAAATCACCGTGGCCAGCGGCGGCAGGACGATCAGCATGGATGCGGGCTGGCCGTGGGCGCTGGTGGCATCGGCCTCGGCACGCCCGGCATTCCCGACGCCAGAGCCCTCGTAGAAGGCGGCATCGGTGTTCAGCACTTCGACATAAGTGCCCGGCCTGGGGACACCAATGCGGTACTTCTCCCGAACCACCGGGGTGAAGTTGCAGATCACCACGAGGACATCATCCGGATTCTTACCACGGCGGACGTAGGAGATCACACTGTTGTCGGAATCGTGGCAGTCGATCCAATAAAAGCCTTCGGGGACACAATCCGTTTCGTAGAGCGCCGGGTTATTTCTGTACAGAGCATTGAGATCGCGGACCAGGTTCTGCACGCCCTGCTGTAAGGGATACTCGAGAAGGTGCCAGTCAAGGCTATACTGGTAGCTCCACTCATTCCCCTGCCCGAACTCGCAGCCCATAAACAGCAGCTTCTTGCCGGACATCGTCCACATGAAGGCCAGATAGCAACGGAGGTTTGCGAATTGCTGCCAGCCGTCCCCCGGCATCTTGCTGAGAAGTGAGCCCTTGCCATGCACGACTTCGTCGTGGGAAATCGGCAGGATGAAATTTTCCGTGAACGCGTACAGCAGTCCGAAGGTCAGCAAATCGTGGTGATAGCGGCGGTGGATCGGGTCTTTGGTCATATAGCGCAGGGTGTCGTTCATCCACCCCATGTTCCATTTGTAGCCAAAGCCGAGCCCGCCCAGATAAGTGGGGCGTGAAACCATCGGCCAAGCCGTGGATTCCTCGGCGACCGTCATCACGCCTTCGTGCTGGCCATAGACCAGCTCGTTCATGGACTTGAGGAAATCAATTGCTTCCAGATTTTCACGACCGCCGAACTGATTGGGAATCCATTCGCCCTCTTTGCGGCTGTAGTCCAGATAAAGCATCGAAGCGACTGCATCGACGCGCAGGCCGTCGACGTGGAATTCCTCCATCCAGTAAAGCGCGTTGGATAAGAGGAAGTTCCGCACCTCGCTACGGCCGTAGTTATAGATGAGGGTGTCCCAGTCCATGTGCCGGCCCTTGCGGGGGTCCTGGTGCTCATAGAGGTGAGTGCCATCGAAATAGCACAGCCCGTGGGCGTCGCCGGGAAAGTGGCCGGCGACCCAGTCGATCAGTACGCCCAGTCCCGCCTGGTGGCATGCATCGATGAAATATTTGAAATCGACCGGCTTGCCATAGCGGCTGGTGGGCGCGAAGAGGCCGACCGGCTGGTAACCCCAGGAGCCGTCAAAGGGGAATTCGTGCACCGGCATCAGCTCGAGGTGGGTGAAACCCAGGTCTTTGACGTAGGGGACCAGGGTTTCGGCGAGTTCGCGGTAGCTCAGATACCGCTCGGGATGGTCAGGGTCGCGCCGCCAGGAGCCGAGATGGACCTCGTAGATGCTGATCGGCGCGTCGCGATCATGGGCATGCGCCCGCTCGCTCATCCACGCCTGGTCCCCCCAGGTATAGGGCGTGTTCGCCGGCACGACCGAGGCGGTATTCGGGGGAATTTCCGAATCGCGTCCGAACGGATCGGCTTTGAGCGCCATCAGTTCGCCGAAGCCGGCGCGAATTTCATATTTATATGCGGCTCCGGCGGTCACGCCGGGCAGGAAAATCTCCCATATCCCGCATTCCGCGCGCCGGCGCATGGGATGGCGGCGGCCGTCCCAGCCGTTGAAATCGCCGACGACGCTGACCTTACGGGCGTTGGGGGCCCACACCGCGAAGGTGGTCCCCTCGATGCCGTCGATCACCGCCGTCTGCGCACCCAGCTTCTTGTAGGCATAGAGATGCTTGCCTTCGACGAACAGGTGCAGGTCGAGTTGCCCCAGCACCGGTCCGAAGCGGTAAGGGTCCTCCATATCGTATTCGGCTTTGCCGTCACTCGGCAAAATCCGCAGCCGATAGCGGAACGGCGTCTCGCAATCCTCAACCGGCCCCATGAAGAATCCCTGGGGACGCACGCACGGCAGCTCGGCGGCAACATCTCCGGTCGCTGAATCGATCACCGAAATCCGACGTGCGCCCGGATGATAGGCGCGAACGACCACGGCTTTATTGCCGCGCTCCTCGACCAAATGCATGCCGAGAAGAGCGAACGGGTCGCCGTGGTCGGCGTTGAGAAAGCGATCGATATCGGCGTCGAGCTGTTTTTGCGTCATGGTTGTTTCGATCCCGTCGCATTTAAGCCTTGTTGGCCGTCCGCGGACCCGGTCCCGGCCGGCGGCCGTTGGAAGTGCCCCGTCACAGGCCACCAGGGCCCGCCGGGTGTGGGGGTGCCCGCAACGCTCAGTCGTCGGTCGCGCCCGTCCGCCCGGCGCTTGCCCGACGCGGTGCGCCTCCGCGGGGCCGGACGATCCGCCGCCGGCGCGCGCATGACGCGAACCGACCGTGGATGTCGGACCGTCCGTTGTTCATTCCGCTGATCCCCCGAAATCCGACGGCGCCGGTGACCGATCCGGAGCCGGTGGGAATGTTAGGCCAACTCAAGGGTTCGTTGCGAGCCCAAAATCCCGCGCATGCGTCGTCCCACTTGCGCGCTCGCGAACGGCGGAGAACCCGGCCGCGAAAAAAACCTTACCGTCGGCAACCATGCGCCGGAAGAGGTATTGGGTTGCGCCAAGTGGCCTTGACCGCGCCGGTCCGGAGGTGAAAAGATCGACGTTCAAGCAAGCAAGAACATGGACGCGCTATGGATAGTCGCGCTGAAGCACGGGTGGAAACGGTTGTCCTGGCCCCGGCGGCTCTTGAGACGCTGCTTTCGCTCTTGCACACAGATGGTTATCGGGTTGTCGCGCCGCAGCGACGCGAAGGCGCTTTGACGCTGGACACCCTGGAGGCGATTTCGGCATTGCCAAGCGGGTGGTCGGATGTTCAGGCCCCCGGGTACTATCGCTTGGCAGAGAGCGGCCGTCCGGCGTTTTTCGACCATGGCCCCACCGCGCAGACCTGGAAGTCGCTGCTCTATCCGGCCGAGGAACGGATGTGGCAGGCCCGCCGGCGTGGACCGGGATTTGTCCTTGAGGACGATCCGCCGGCCATCCAGCGGACGGCCCTGCTCGGCGTGCGGGCCTGCGACCTTCATGCCATCGACATTCTCGACCGGGTGTTCGGCCCGGATCATGCCGATGATCCGTTCTATCGTCGCCGGCGCGAAGCGATCCTGATCATTGCCGTGGAATGCGCCAGCCCCGGTGGGACGTGTTTTTGCGCGTCCATGGGCACCGGTCCGCAGGTCGACGGCGGCGCCACCGCTGACCTGGTGTTGACCGAGCTCTGTGACGATGGCGGCCACCGGATGCTGGCAACGGCCGGCACGGCGCGCGGCGGCGATATTCTGGCCCGCCTCGACTCCTGGCCGGCCATGGCGGCGGATATCGATGCTGCCGTACAGGCGGCGGAGGCCTGCCGGGCGGCGATGCCGCGGGCGATGGTCGACGATGTCGCCGCGCTTCTCGCCCGCAACATCGAGTCCGCCCATTGGGAGGAGGTGGCGGAGCGCTGCCTGTCGTGCGGCAACTGCACGCTCGCTTGTCCCACCTGCTTCTGCACCCAGATCGAGGACCGCCTCGACCTCACCGGCGAGGTCGCGACCCGCACCCGGCGCTGGGATTCCTGTTTCAATCTCGATCACAGCTATCTCTACGGCGGCAGCGTCCGGCTGTCCGGCGCCTCCCGTTACCGGCAATGGATGACCCACAAGCTGTCCACCTGGCACGATCAGTTCGGCGTCTCCGGCTGCGTCGGCTGCGGGCGGTGCATCACCTGGTGCCCGGTCGGCATCGACATCACCGAGGAAGCGCGCGCCCTCCGTGACCGGGAAGCGGAGGGCTGAGCGATGGTTGCCGTGGAAGGCCTGGAACGGCTGCTCAACGAACATCCGATCTTTGCCGACATGCGCGAGGATCACACCGAACTGGTGCGCGGCTGCGCTGCCAACGAAGTGTTCAGGACCGGCGATTACATCTATCGCGAAGGCGCCCAGGCCGACAAATTCTACGTCATCCGCCACGGCGCGGTGGCCCTGGAAGTGCACGTCCCGGGCTTCAAGCCGATCATTCTTGAGACCCTGCACCCCGGGGACCTGCTCGGCTGGTCCTGGCTGCTGCCACCCTACCGGACGAATTTCGACGCGCGGGCCAGCCAGGTGACCCGGGCGATCAGCATCGACGCCGCCTGCCTCCGCGCGAAAATGGAGGAGGACCCCGTGCTCGGCTACACCCTTTACAAGCGGTTCGCACCGGTGATCGCCGAGCGTCTGGCCTCCGCCCGCCGGCAGATGATCGACCTTTACGGCCACCCGGACCCGGAGAAGCCGGAATGAACAGCGCCGCTCCGCTTCCCGCGGCGCCGCTCGCTCCGGTGCCGTTCATGGTCGACCGGGTTACCCGGAACCTGAGCGATACCTTTACCCTCGACCTTAAGCGCCAGGGGCGGCCGGCGGGCTTCCTGTTCGAGCCGGGCCAGTTCAACATGCTGTATGTGTTCGGGCTGGGCGAGGTGCCGATCAGCATCAGCGGCGATCCGCAGCAGACCGACCGGCTGAGCCACACGGTTCGCGCCGTCGGATCGGTGACCACGGCGATTTCAGCGCTCAAGCGCGGCCACGTCATCGGCGTGCGCGGGCCGTTCGGCACCCCGTGGCCGATGAAGGCCTGCGAGGGTGAAGACGTGGTCATCGTCGCCGGCGGCATCGGCCTCGCCCCGCTGCGCCCGGCGATCCTTCACGTCCTCGCCAACCGCGCCCGCTACGGCCATTTCACCATCCTCTACGGGGCGCGGACGCCCAAGGACATCCTGTTCCATAACGAGCTGCGGCGGTGGTCGAGCCGTCTCGACACCTTCGTCGACGTGACCGTCGATCGCGCCGCCGGCGGCTGGCACGGCAACGTCGGGGTGGTCACCAACCTGATCCGCCGCGCGCCGTTCGATCCCGAAAACGCCGTGGCGCTGATCTGCGGGCCGGAAGTAATGATGCGCTATGCGGTGCAGACCCTGGAAGACCGCGGGGTCACCCGCGATCGCATCCACGTCTCGCTGGAACGGAACATGCGTTGCGCCGTCGGCTTCTGTGGCCATTGCCAGTTCGGGGCGTCGTTCATCTGCCGGGACGGCCCGGTGTTCCGCTTCGACACCGTCGCCAGCCGGTTCCACATCCGGGAGCTCTGAATCATGGCCGCCAGCCGCGCCAGGACCCGTAAGCCCAAGCTCGCCGTCTGGAAGTTCGCGTCCTGCGACGGCTGCCAGTTGTCGCTGCTCGACTGCGAGGACGATTTGCTGGCCCTCGCCGGCAAGATCGAGATCGCCTACTTCCTGGAAGCCACCCGGGCACGCGTCAAGGGCCCCTATGACATCTCTCTGGTGGAAGGATCGATCACCACCGCCCACGACGCCGAGCGGATCCACAAAATCCGCCGCCAGTCCAAGCGGCTGATCACCATCGGCGCGTGCGCCACGGCCGGTGGGATCCAGGCCCTGCGCAACTTCACACGGGTCGACGAGCTGATCACCGCAGTGTATGCCCGGCCCGACTATATCGATACTTTGAGCCGGTCGACACCGATCCACGACCATGTCAACGTCGACTACGAACTGCGTGGTTGCCCGATCAACAAGGACCAGCTCGTGGAGGTTGTTTCGGCGTTCGCATCGGGGCGCCAGCCCCGGTTCCCGGCGCACAGCGTCTGCATGGAATGCAAGCGCCGCGGTGCGGTCTGCGTGGCGGTGGCCGGCGGTCAGACCTGCCTCGGACCGGTCACCCAGGCCGGCTGCGGTGCGTTGTGCCCCGGGGTAAACCGGGGCTGCTATGGCTGCTTCGGGCCGATGGAGGCGCCGAACACGGCGAGTTTGGCGGCGCACTTTGCAGCGACGGGGGTGGAGAAGACGCTGGTGCGCGACGCTTTTCGCAACTTCAACGCCGGCGCCCGGGCGTTCCAACGGGAAGGTGAGCTCCATGGCTAAGGCAAGCCGGCCCGCCGGCGCCGCCCCCGGTGGGGACACGAAGGCTGGCAACGGCGGCTCCCGCATCGTCAAGGTTGACGCGCTGGCCCGGGTCGAGGGCGAAGGCGGGCTTTATGTCAAGGTCCGCGACGGCGTCGTCGCCGATGTTCAACTGCGCATTTACGAGCCGCCCCGATTCATTGAGGGCCTGCTGCGCGGCCGGATGTTCTGGGATGCGCCGGACATCACTGCGCGAATCTGCGGCATCTGCCCGATTGCCTACATCGAAAGCAGCATTCAGGCGATGGAAATGGCTCTCGGCGTCACCCCCCCGGACGGGGTCCGCGAGCTGCGCCGGCTCGCCTACTGCGGCGAGTGGATCGAAAGCCACGTGCTCCACGCAGCGATGCTTCACGCCCCCGATTTCCTCGGTCTCCAGGACGCTTTCCAGCTCGCCGAGGTCAACCGGCCGGTGGTCGACGATGCGCTTCGCCTCAAGAAACTCGGCAACCGGATCCTGGAGGTGGTCGGCGGCCGGGCCGTCCACCCGGTCAATTTCAAGGTCGGCGGCTTCTATCGCGCGCCGACCCGCGACGAGGTCCGCGCGCTCATCGACGAACTCGAATGGGGAATCGAGGCGGCGGCCGGCTTGGCCCTCGTGTTCGCCAGCTTCGACTATCCCGAGTTCGAAGACGACTATTTGTTTGTCTCGATGCGCGAGCCGGACCGCTATGCCATCGACGAAGGCCGGCTGATCTCGTCCGGCGGTCTCGACATCGCCGTCAGCCAGTTCCACGAGTACTTCCTCGAGGAGCACGTCGCCCGGTCCACCGCCAAGCACGGCCTGACCCGTGATGGCGGGATGTATCTGGTCGGGCCGCTGGCCCGTTGGGCCAACAATTACGACCAGCTCACCGGCCGGGCCCGGGAGATCGCCGGGGCGATCGGCCTCGGGCCGGTGGTCGCCAACCCGTTTAAGAGCCTGCTCGTGCGCATGGTCGAGACGATCTACGCCTGTGAAGAGGCGCTCCGGCTTGTGCTCGACTACCGGCGGCCGGACCGGCCTGCGGCCGATGTGGTGGTCCGCGCGGGCGAAGGTCACGGCTGCACCGAGGCGCCGCGCGGCATCTGCCATCACTGGTACCGGCTCGACGACGACGGGCGAATCCTCAATGCCGATGTGGTTCCGCCCACCTCGCAGAACCAGCGGCGGATCGAGGCCGACGTCCGCGGCGTGGTCGCCGCCAACCTGGACCTGGAGGATGACGCGTTGCAGTGGCGGTGCGAACAGGCGGTCCGCAACTACGACCCCTGCATCTCCTGTTCCACCCACTTCCTTGATCTGACGATCGACCGGGGATGAGTCCCGTGCCGGCGCCGGCGCCACCGGAACGTGGTTTGCGGGCGCCCTTGCGCCATCGCAAGGCACCGGCCGATGCCTGAGACCACCACGAGCGTTCTGATCATCGGCTTTGATCCGGCCGTGGTCGATTACGACAAGTGGCCGGGTCTCACCGCTGAGAAGCTGCTCCTGGCGCTCCGGGCTGACGAAGCCAAGCTGCGGGAGCTGGGTTACGACGCCTCGATCTGCTTCATCGACCGCGGCGAGGCGGCCGAACGCCTTGTCCGGGAGCGACTCGACCGCAGGGCCTACGATTGCATTCTGGTCGGTGCGGGCGTCCGCGCCGACCCCGAACATCTCCTGCTCTTCGAACGTCTGCTCAATCTTCTCCACGAGCAGGCGCCGCAGGCAAAAATCTGTTTCAACAGCGGCCCGTTCGACACCGTCGATGCGGTGCGGCGCTGGGTCTGATCGCGGCGCGGTGCCGGGATCCATCCGGGGCGCCGGTGTCTGTCCGCGATCAGCCTTGACCGGTGACCCGCCTTCGCCGCAGAGCGCGGCCGTGGACGCGGTCCGAACCCCATCTGGTCTCCCCGCTGCCGGACAGGCGACCGGGGGTCGGGGGGGAGCGTCCTGACGGCCGGAGAGAACAGGGGACCAGAGAACAGGGGACCGATGCCGACTGCACCCGCCGATACCATCGACGAGGATCCCGGAAACTGGGATAGCGAACTGAAGGCTCTGTGTCACCGCTGGAAGCGACTGGTGGCGGAAGTCAGGGCCCGGCGTGGCTCTCCGCAGGAACTCCGTGCCGAAATCCACAGTATCGAAGGGCAGCTCTGCCACACGTACCCGATTACCCTGTCGGGCTGCCAGCTGGTGCTGGAGATCGTTTACGAGATCCTCGCGGCCCGGGAGATCGACCGGGTCAGCTGGCTCGTTGACAGTCCGGCGGCGAAGCTGGCGTCGAACGTCCGGCATGCCCTCGATTACGTCCACGACGACCGGACGCTGAAGCGGGGGCCGTCGCCCTGAATACGGCAGCTTGCCTGCCGGGCTGGCCTCAGCCGCTGTCCGAACCGTTGGGATCCCCGGGCGCCTCTCCGGTCAGGGTGTCGGTCTCGGCCGGCGCCGGTGCCCGCCAGACCGCGCCGTTCAGGCTGTCGAGGTATTCGTTCAGCGAGCGCGACCAGATGGCGTACCCGCGCTCGCTCATGTGCAGCGGATCCTCGGCGAAGCAGCAGCGCAGCTGTGGCAGGCCGCGGCTGACCATCCGCCGGGTGATGTCGAGGAACCGGGCGTCGGCGCGCGGAAACAGCGACCGGGCAATGATCCGGTTGGCGTATTCGAACGTGTGCATCAGCTGCAGCCGGGCCGGGCTAATTTTCAGAGAGACGTAGGCCAGAGGGACCGGTCCGAGGGCGGCGCGTTTACGCAGCACGAAATGCTCCACCCGCTCGCACACCTGCTCCGGGGAGTCGCCGTTGCCGAGGTCGTTGTCGCCGGCATAGAGGACGATCGCCGCCGGGCGCATCGGCGTGACCAGACGGTCGAAGTATTCGATGCAGTCGGCCAGCGTCGCCCCGCCGAAGCCGTGATTGACCAGGCGGTAGCGGGGAAATTCCGCCTCCAGTGCCGACCACAGGGTGAAGGTGGAGCTTCCATAGAACAGGACCAGCCCCTCCTCGCCTTGGCGGTGACGGGTGCGGGCTTCCAACTCGGCCACTTCCGCATCGAACCAGGTCGGCATTGGCGGATTTCCTCTCCCTTTCCTGCCCGGCGCGAAGCGCGAACTGGCAGCCGCGGCGACACAGTCACGGCGCGGATGCGGTGACCAGGACACACTCGGATTTTCATAAAACCGTAACAAAACAGCCGGGATGCTAAGATCCGAGAAATAAACGGTGTTGTAAAGTAGAACAAGGGGCAAGTTGGCTTTGCTTTTTTGGCGCGTCATGCTATGAGCGCCTCAAAATGGGCGGGACGCGGACCACCTGGCAAGGGCGCAATATCGACGCGGCGGGTTCAGGGGTGCGCAGCGCGGCGCGACACGGTCCTGAGCTGGCTGTCCCGGGATTGCAACACGACGAGGCACCGTACAGACCGTTCGAAGGTCCGGCCAGACACGCCTGCAATGGCCTCCATGGGACGCGGGTCACCCCCATGAAACGCGAATACCACAAATGGTACTGTCATGCTCTTGGTCGCGACATGGAACTGCTTGTCTTCGGCCACGCCGGTGCGCGGGTCCTCGCCTTTCCGACCCGGGTGGGCCGCTTTTATGATTACGAAAATATGGGCTTGATTGAGTCGGTGCGCCACCATCTGGAACAGGGCTGGTTCCAGATTTTCTGTGTCGATTCCATAGACCACGAGACATTTTATTGCAATTGGTGTGAGCCGCGTAATCGAATCCAGCGGCATATTCTCTATGAACAATACATACTTCATGAAGTTTTGCCATTCAGTTGGCGTATCAACCCGACACCATTTCTGGTCTCGCACGGTTGCAGCTTCGGCGCTTACCATGCAGTGAATATAGCGCTTCGGCACCCGCAGGCCTTCAATCGTGTCGTCGCTTTCAGCGGTCGATATGATCTGACGCAACATGTCGATGGATTCCGGGATCTGCTCGATGGCTATTACGATCAGGACGTATACTTCAACATGCCGCCCCATTACATGGCAAATTGTGATGATCATAATATTCTCGAGGCTGTCCGCCGGCTGGATATCAAGATTGTCATCGGAGAACAGGATCCGTTCCTTCCAGACAACCGGCGCCTGAGTGAAGTTCTGTGGAGCAAGGGGGTATGGCATCTGTTCCGGGTCTGGAATGGCCGCGCTCATGGGCCCCGCCGGTGGCGTGAGATGCTCGGCTGGTTCCTGTAAAGCAGGCACCAGCTCGCAAAACACAACACAAAATCAAGTGAGAATGTAAGAAGTGAGAATGCAGGAAGTGACCAAAGCCCCGATGGGACCGGGGCCTAATCCTCAGGAGGAGGTACTGTCGATGACCCGCCTTTGTTCTAAAATATCGCTCGTCTCTGCCGCAGCCATGCTGCTTGCCTTGTCTGCTCCGGCCACCGCTCAGCCGTTTCAGCTCATCGGTATCGAAACGTTTGCGACCGGTTTTCAATTCGATGGCCGGGAGGTGGGTGGTTTGTCGAGCATCGATTACAGCCCGGTTACCCAGAACTGGGTGGCGATCAGCGACGATCGCCAGGACCCGGTCTTCTACAATCTCAATGTCACGCTGACCGGGACTGACCTGAGCGTCGGGTTTGACCGCGCCGTGACCATCCTCGATGCCGGCAACCAGCCGTTCGCCCCGGGCGCCAGCGATCCCGAAGGCATCCGTTTCGCGCCGGACGGTAATTCCCTGTTCTGGTCGAGCGAGGGTGACAGCAACGATCTGATCCCGCCGTTCGTGCGGGAGATGAACCTGGATGGCACCTTCATCCGCGCGTTCGACCTGCCGGCGAAGTACGTGCCCGCCGACACGCCGCCGGGTGGTGTCCGCAACAACAACGCCTTCGAGCCGCTCGCCCTGTCCGTCGACGGCGCGCTGCTTTTCACCGGCACCGAATCGGCGCTGGTCCAAGACGGCAACCGCGCAACGGTGACGTCCTCCAGCAACGCCCGCATCCTCAGCTATGATGTCGCCACGGGTACCCCGGGCGCCGAATATGTCTACCCGGTCGATCCGATCCCCTTCGCGCCGATTCCGTCAGGCTCATTTGCCGACAACGGCTTCGTCGAGTTGCTCGCCGTGTCGGACACGCAGTTATTAGCCTTGGAGCGGTCCTTCGCCGTCGGCGTCGGCAACACCATCCGGGTTTTCCTGATCGACCTGGAAAACGCCACCGATGTCTCGGACCAGGACACCCTGACAACCTTCACCCCGGTCGGAAAGACCCTGGTTCTCGATCTTTCCGACCTCGGCCTGTCCCCGGACAACATCGAAGGCGTGGCCTTCGGTCCGGACCTGGCCGATGGTCGGCGGACCCTTTTGTTCGTCTCCGACAACAACTTCAACCCGGCCCAGATCACCCAGTTCATTGCCGTTGCCGTCGACCTGGATGCGATTCCGGTACCAGCGGCGGCGTTCGCCTTCGCCACCGGCGTTCTCGGCCTCGTCGCCGCCCGTCGCCGCCGCTGATCCCGGTGTGCCGGCCGGACGGCCCCCCCGGCGATCCGCGCAGATCGCCGGGGGGGCCGGCAGCCGGTCGCAGGCGCGTGCGCCGGCTCGGGAGCGGGGGGTAATGGAGGGACATGGAGATGGCTCCTCCCTGCCCCGGGCCCCCGGAGACCTGGGCGCTCGTCGATGACCGGGCCGGCAATCGGGCCCAGGTGCTCGGGGTTGCCGAAGCCCTCGGCTGGCCGTTCGTCACCCGCGAGATCACCTACCGTCCGCTGGCCCGGCTGCCCAACCTCCTCATTGGCGCCACCTTTGCAACACTCACCGCACCGAGCCGCGCGGCGCTGAGGCCGCCGTGGCCGGGGCTGGTGATCACCGCCGGGCGGCGGTCGGCACCGGTCGCCCGGGCGATCAAGCGGGCAGGCGGCGGCAGCGTCCGGCTGGTCCAGTTGATGGACCCGGAGGCCGGGCGGACCCGCTTCGACCTGCTCGTCCTTCCCTGCCACGACCGGCCGCGGCCGCGACCGAACCTGCTGACGGTGATCGGCGCGCCGCACCGGATGACCGACGAGCGGCTGGCCGCGGCGCGGGCGATGTGGGCGCCGCGGCTGGAGCCGTTGCCGCGACCGCGGATCGCAGCGCTGATCGGTGGCCCGACGCGGCGCAGCGGGATGACCGAGGCTGACGCCCGGGCCCTGGGAGAGCGGCTGTCGGGGTTCGCCGAAGCCGCCGGCGGGTCGCTGATGGTGACCACCAGCCGCCGCACCGGTGCCGCGGCCGATGCCTTGCTGGCGGCACTCCGCGGTCCTCGCCATGTCCACCGCTGGGGCGAGGCCGGCGACAATCCGCTCACCGGTTACCTCGCCGTGGCCGACGCGGTGGTCGTCACCGGCGATTCGGTCTCCATGTGCTGCGAGGCCTGCGCCACGGGCGTGCCCGTGTACATCTGGGCGCCGCCCGGATCGACACCGGAGAAGCACCGCCGGCTGCATGCGGATCTGATCGCGGCCGGTTACGCCCGCGCCCTCGAGCCGGCGACGACCCTGGCGGCGTGGAGCCACCCGCCGCTGAACCCTGCCGCGACGGTGGCGGCGGCCGTCCACAGAGTGTTCGGCTGGGGCGCCACCACTGATCAACCCAGGAGCTGAGCCCGATGTCGCCGCGAACCATCGTTCTCGATGATGCCCTTCACGATTACCTGCTGTCGGTGTCCCTGCGGGAGACCGGGCTGCTGCGCCGGCTTCGCGACGAGACGGCGGCGCTGCCGCAGAGCAGCATGCAGATCGCCCCGGAGCAGGGCCAGTTCATGGCCTTGCTGGTCCGTCTGCTCGGCGCACGGCGGATCGTCGAGGTGGGCACCTTTACCGGCTACAGCGCTCTGGCGATGGCAGCGGCCCTGCCCGAGGATGGGCAGCTGATCGCCTGCGATGTGAGCGAGGCATGGACGGCGATCGCCCGGCGCTACTGGGAGGAGGCGGGGGTCAGCTCTCGGATCGAGCTGTTCATCGCTCCGGCGCTGGAGACCCTCGACGGCCTGATCCGTGATGGCTGGGCCGGTACGGTCGACCTCGCCTTCATCGACGCCGACAAGGAATCCTACGGGTTTTATTTCGAACGGCTGCTGACCCTGGTGCGGCCCGGCGGCCTGATCCTCATCGACAATGTGCTCTGGGGCGGCAGCGTCATCGATCCGGAGAAGCAGGATGCGGACACCGAGGCGATCCGGGCGTTCAATGCCCAGTTGCATCACGACGACCGGATCGACCTCAGCCTCGTGCCGGTCGGCGACGGCCTGACCCTGGCCCGCAAGCGGGGTTAAGGCGGGCCCGGCGCGGCCCGGAAGACTCCGGTCGATGACGGCGGCCGGCGCGTGCGCCAGGGTCGGGATCGCGCTGGCGCTGGCGCTTGCCGGCTGCGGCCCCGATCCAGGACAGGTACGGATCTGCGAACGGGTGGTCGCCGCCTTCGAGGACGACCCGCAAGGCGTCACCATCCTCCGCCGTGCCGTTAATCCCGGGGATTCGGCGGTGGTTGTCATCGACTATCAGGTTCCGGGGGCTGAGCCCCTGGACCTGCAGGCCGACCGGGTGCGCAGCAGCGTCATCGACCTCACCGGCGGCAGCGGTGAGGCGCACTGGGTGTCGTGCCGGTTCGGTGGCGGGCTGTTTTCCGCAGACCGGCTGACCCTGGTGGAGGTGAGCAGCGACCGCCGCGGCCGCCTCTCACCCATCGACCTGCAAATGCTGAAAATCTGGCTGCGTCTTGACCGGGCCGGAGGATAGGCGGGCGTTGTGCCGGCCCGTCGCGATCAGACCCCATCGATCGGCAGACTTCGGCGAGTGAGCCTTCGCTTTCCCGTTGCTGCAGACCGGTCGGCTGAACGTGCCGCCGACTACTTCAGCCACCCCGCGTCGTCGCCGATTTTGCCGGGGCCGTTCAGGACCCAGACCCCGGCGCTGTTGGCTTTGACGGAGAAGCCGATCTGGCCGTCGGTCACGTGGATCTCGCCGCCGGTCACGCAATCGCGGTAGTGGCCGTTGCGCACCCCGCCGACGCTCACCCCGGTGTCGTTGCCGATCGAAATCCCGATCACCGCGTAGCTTTCGCCGTCGTTCCAGTCGCGAACGAAGCTCATCCCCGCCCCCCACTCGCCGACGTGGCTCATGGTCCCTTTCTGCAGCGCCGGAAAGGTGCGGCGGATGCGGTTGAGACGGCGGATGTGCTGGTAGAGGGGGTGGCGCTGGGTCTCCTCGATCCGCCCCGGCTCCAGGTGATCGCCGAAATAGGCGCGGCCGGTGGTGTCGAGGGTGTCGCGCTCGCCCTCCACGTCCTGGGGGGCTCCGCGCATGAACGCGATCTCCTCGCCATAATAGAGACAGGGAATGCCGCGGGCCAGCCAGATCAGGTTGTAGCAGGCCGCCGCCATCCAGTCCTCGCCTTTGAACCGGTACTTGAAGTCGTTGTCCGGGCCGACGTCGTGGTTCTGCAGGAAGGTGACCAGGGTGGTCGGATCGCCGTAGATCCAGTCCATGGACAGCACTTGGCCGGTTCCGGCGAAGCTGCCGCGGCTGACCGTGTCGCGGAAGGTGGAGAACAGCCCGAAATCCAGCACCGCAAACCCCGAGTCGCCGCCCGAATGGGGATCACGGGGATCATCGCCGAGCCGGGTGTACCACCACGGGCGGATCGGCGACGGACCGTTGTCGCCGCCGCCCATGTCGCCCCAGCCGTAGCCCTTGACCAGATTCTCGCCGAAAACGAACAGCCCCGGCTTATAGGCCTTCCAGGCGTTCACGTACTCGAGCAGGTTGCCCCGTTCCAGGTGCTTGACGGTGTCGATGCGGAGCGAGTCGACGCCCATGTCAAGATAGCGATTGATCGACTCGATGATGTAGGTCTTGACCGTCTCGCCCTCGGTGTTGAGGTCGATGCAGTCGCCGGCGATGTGCTTCTGCTGCAGCGGCCACGGGTTCTCCCAGTCGCCGCCGGCGATGAAGCCGTGCTGGTGAAACCACTCCGGGTCCAGATCCTGGGGATCAATGCCGAAGAACCGACCCGGGTTGTAGCCGGGCTTCGGCACGGTCTCTCCGGTCTTGGGGTCGACCAGGGGCTCGAGACCCTCGGGGTCGCGGCCGTGGCGGTCCCGATACCACTCGGGCGCGACCGGATTGTCGACGTCATCCCGGTTCGGCCAAGCGTAGTTGCCAAGGTTGCCCTGATAGGGGCCGTGGTCCACCTTCCCCTGCTCCGAGCCGGCCGGTACGTAGTACTTGATTGGCAGGTGGTCGATGTGGACCTTGCCGCGAATGCCGTACTGGCAGGAGTGGTTGATCACCACGTCCTGAATGATCTTGATGCCGCGTTCGTGGGCGGCGTCGATCAGGTCCTGATAGGTGGCACCCGGACTTTCCAGGCGCGGATCGATGCGGGTCCAGTCATAGGCGTGATAGCCGTGGTAGTCGAGGCCCGAGCGGTTTTCCACCGGCGGCGTGATCCAGATGGCTGTGAAGCCTAAGTCCTTGATGTAATCCAGTTTCTCGATCAGACCCTTGAAGTCACCGCGCCAGTGGGGATCGACGGGTTTGCCGGCGGCATCAAACGTGATCCGGTCGCGGCAGAAGAAGTTATTGGATGGATCGCCGTCGTAGAACCGGGTGGTGATCAGGAAATAGATCGTTTCTTCCCGGAAATCGCTGCTGGGACCGGTGGGCGTATAGGCGCGTGGTTCGGCTGAGGGGGCCGGGCGCGACGGCTCCGGCGGCGGTGCGGCCTGGCCGGCGCCCACCGCGGACGGCGGCGGCTCGTCGGTCCAGCCCACACCCATCTCGAACCAGCCCTCGCGGTCGCGCTCCAGGTCGATGGTCTGTCGCCAGGTGCCGTCGCTGAATATCAGATTGACCGCGCTGACTCCCTCCAGGGTGTGACGGTACCAGCCCTGGCCTTCGGCGCGCATCATCTGTCCGGGCCAGACATCGTCGGGCCGCGGCGGCCGGGCGTTCCAGGTGTAGACGTAGAGTATCTCAGCCCAGCCTTCGGGCCGTTTGAAGTGGACGACGAGATCGGTCATGGCGTTTCCAACACAGGCGGTTCTGGGAGACGACGCGGCGGGAGCGACGGCGGTTAACGGCCGGGATCAGCCGGATGGGCCTGACCGTAACGGAGCACCCGGATCTTTTCCAGGGTGACAAGGCCCGAGGTCATCATCGGCGCGATGGCGTCGAGGAACGGGCGGATCCGCTCCTCCCGGTCGATGATCTCGACGATCATCGGCATGTCCTGGGACAGGCGGAGGATTTTCGCTGTGTGGAGGATACTGGCATGGCCGAAGCCCATCGGGCCGCGCAGCACCGTCGCGCCGGCCAGTCCCATTTCCCGGGCCTTTAAAACCAGGGCCTCGTAAAGGGGCCGGCCGTCGGCGCTGTCGCTCTCGCCGAGGAACACCCGCACCAGCACCGCATCCTCCTCCGCCTTGAGCATCCTTGCCTCCTTCAGCGGTTGATGGCGATCCCGGTCGCCGCGCCGAGCCAGACCGCCACAAGGCAAAGGATCACAGAACCGAGCACATTGCCGGCCGCCCACAGAAACTGCCCGTCACGGACAAGATAAAGCGTCTGCAGGCTGAACGAAGAGAAGGTTGTGAAGCCGCCGAACACGCCGACCATCAGGAACTGGCGGTGCTCAGGCGCGATCAGCAGTCGTCCGTCCGGGCCCGCAAGCTCGGCCACCAGACCGATCAGATACGAGCCGGTGACGTTCACGAACAGGGTGCCGAAGGGAAAGCTCTCGCCGATCAGCCGGGCGAGCATGCCCGAACACCAGAACCGCAGCAGTCCGCCGAGGGCGGCACCGCCGGCGATCCACACGGACACAACCAGCGCCTCGCGCATCGTGGCGTCAGTCCGGTGCGGCGGTCTTGCCGCCGCGGGTCAGGAACGCCTTCACGGTCGGGTCCGTGGAGTTGCGGGCCAGCTCCCGGGGATTGCCCGTGGCGGTCATGGTCCGGGTGCTGGCGTCGAGGAAAACCGAGTTGTCGGCGATCGCAAAGATGCTCGGCAGTTCGTGGGTGACCAGCACCACCGTGGCGCCAAGGCTGTCGCGAAGCTGTACGATCAGGTCGTCGAGGCGGGCCGAAGTGATCGGGTCGAGCCCCGCCGAGGGCTCGTCGAAGAACAGGAACTCCGGATCAAGCGCCAGCGCCCGAGCGACCCCGGCGCGCTTGCGCATGCCGCCGCTGATCTCCGAGGGGTAGTAGTCCTCGAAGCCTTTCAGGCCGACCAGCGAGAGCTTCAGGACGGCGAGTTCGCGGACCGTGGCCGGCGAGAGATCGGTGTATTCCTCAAGGGGCAGGGCGACGTTCTCGGCGAGCGTCATCGAGCTCCACAGGGCGCCCTGCTGATAGACGATCCCCATCCGCCGGCCGATCGTCAGGCGCTCGGCTTCCGAAATCTCCCAGAGGCTGATGCCGTCGAGCAACACCTGACCGTCTCGCGGCTCCTTGAGACCGGTCAGCACCTTCATCACCGTGGTCTTGCCGCAGCCGCTGCCCCCCATCAGGACGAAGATTTCGCCACGGCCGACGGTGAACTCCAGGTTTCGCTGCAGCACGAAATCACCGAACGCAATCGTCACCCCGCGCACGTCGATCGCGGCGTCGCGCTGGCCCGTCCGGCTGCCGGCGGCGGCCGCTGACGGGGCGGAGGAGGCCTGATCGGGCGGAGGGAACGACATACCGAGCCTTCGGCGGCGAAAAAGCGCATACCCACCCGCCCCCGTGGCGCAGAGCCGGACCTGGGAGGCGGAGTCGTCCGTTGACCGGACGCGGCGGGTTAACCCCGCCCGCACGCCATTATGGCGGTCGCCGCCGGTGGGGGCGACCGAAAAACCAGGTTCTGCAAGGGCAGCGATTCGTCTGTCAGCGCCGCGCCGTTCCGGCCCTGCCGGGAACGCCCGCGTGCTCGGTCCCGGCGTGCGGGCCGGCGCCAAGGGGAAACAGCCGGGTCAGGTGCCCCATCTTGCGACCCGGGGATATCCGCCGCTTGCCATAGAGGTGGAGGGCGGCGTCGGGCGCGGCGCTGAGTGCCTGCCAGTCTCTGGCCGAATCGCCGAGCACGTTTTCCATGGCGGCATCGGCAAAGCGCCGGGTCGTCCCCAGCGGCCAGCCGCAAATCGCCCGGATGTGCTGCTCGAACTGGCTGACGGCGCAGGCATCGAGGGTCCAGTGGCCCGAGTTGTGGACCCGCGGCGCCAGCTCGTTGACAACCAGGTCGCCGGTCGGGCGATCGCAGAGGAACAGTTCCACGGCGATCACCCCGACGTAGTCGAGCCGGGTCAGGATCTGCCCGGCGATCGTTCGCGCCTCGACCGCCAGAGCGTCGGATATCCCGGCAGGGACAAGGCTCCGCGCCAGGATGTGATGCTCATGGATGTTGCGGACCGGATCATAGCAGGCGGTCCGGCCATCGGGGCCGCGGGCGGCGATGACCGAAAGCTCACAATCAAACGCGACGAAGGCTTCCAGAATCGCCGGCGCGCCGGCCAGGCCCGCCCATGCTCCGGCGGCTTCATCAGGACTGGAGACCAGCACCTGACCCTTGCCATCATAGCCAAACCGCCGGCTCTTGAGCACCGCCGGCGTGCCGATTTCGGCCAGCGCCCGGTCCAGATCCGCGGGCGCGGAGACGGCCGCGAACGGCGCCGTGGCAATCCCTGCGTCGCGCAGGAACGCTTTCTCCAGCAACCGGTCCTGAGTGATCGCCAGGGCATGCGGGGGCGGATGGACCGGCAGCCGCTGCTGCAGGAACGCCGTGGTCTCATGGGGGACGTTCTCGAACTCGTAGGTGACAACGTCAACCTCGCGGGCCAGGGTTTCGAGCGCGGCCTCGTCGTCATAGCCCGCATGCGTCGAAGCGGCTGCGACCGCCGCGGCCGGCCGTTCCTCCTCAGGGCCGTAAACGTGGCAGCGGAATCCGAGCCGCGCCGCAGCCAGCGCCAGCATCCGCCCGAGCTGGCCGCATCCGAGGATGCCGATCGTCGCCCCGGGCGCAATCGGGCCCGGGGTTGCGCCCCTGTCCGCGGCCGCGCTCACGACGACTCCGGCGTCTCGGCCACCGCCGCGGACTGGGCCTCGCGCCACGCCTCAAGGCGCTTCTGCAGGCCGGCGTCGGCCAGCGCAAGCACCGCTGCTGCCAGCAAGGCCGCGTTGACCGCCCCCGCCTTGCCGATCGCAAGGGTTCCGACCGGCACCCCCGCCGGCATCTGGACGATTGACAGCAGACTGTCCTGACCCTTGAGGGCGCCGGTCTCCACGGGCACGCCGAACACCGGCAGGATCGTCATCGCCGCGGTCATGCCCGGCAGATGGGCCGCTCCGCCGGCGCCGGCGATGATCACCTTCAGGCCCCGGTCGCGGGCCTCCCGGGCGTACCGGCAGAGGCGGTCAGGCGTACGGTGCGCCGAGACAATGCGCGCTTCGTAGGCCACCTCCAGAGTCTCCAGCATCGTGGCCGCATGAACCATGGTCTGCCAGTCCGACTGGCTACCCATGATAATACCGACCCGGGCGCGTCCCTCCATTGCAATCCGTGTCCCCTTCTGGCGCCATGCCGTCCCGGCGGTGTGGCCCTTGTCTTGCGAACGACGTCACTGTGACAAGCGCAAGGATAGAAGGACAGGGCTGCCCGCATCCAGGATCACGGCTGGCCGCAATAATGGAAAAGTCTCGGGCAGTTTTACAACTAAAAAGTTCACCCGACGGGCAAGAGTCGCATACTTGACTTATCTCTGTGGTTGAAACATCTGCGCCGCCCTGCATATGCTGCATTCGCGAACACGGAAGGGGCCGATCATGCGCGAGATTGTTGAAAAGCTCGAAGAAAAGCGAGCACTTGCCCGGTCTGGTGGCGGACAGGATCGTATTGCGGCGCAGCATGGCCGCGGCAAACTGACGGCCCGCGAGCGAATCCGCGCCCTCTTCGATCCCGACTCGTTCGAAGAATGGGATATGTTCGTTGAGCATCGCTGCAACGACTTTGGCATGGCCGCCACCCGGGTGCCGGGCGATGGCGTTGTCACCGGTTACGGCACCGTCAACGGCCGGCCGGTGTTCGTTTTTGCCCAGGACTTCACGGTTCTCGGCGGCAGCCTTTCCGAAGCCCATGCCGAGAAAATCTGCAAGGTCCTCGATTCGGCGATGAAGATCGGCGCCCCGGTCGTCGGCATCAAGGATTCGGGCGGTGCCCGCATCCAGGAGGGAGTCGCCTCCCTCGCCGGTTACACGGAAATCTTCTACCGCAACGTCCAGGCGTCCGGGGTGGTGCCGCAGATTTCCGTCATCCTCGGTCCCTGCGCCGGCGGCGCGGTGTATTCACCGGCACTGACCGACTTTGTGTTCATGGTCCGCGACCGGGCGCACATGTACGTGACCGGTCCGGATGTGGTCCGCCAGACGACCCACGAGACGATTTCCCACGAGGATCTGGGCGGGGCGAGCGTCCACACCACCCGCTCGGGCGTCGCTGACGCGGCCTTCGACGACGATGTGGAGGCACTGCTTTACGTCCGCCGGCTGCTCAATTTCCTGCCGGCCTCGAACCGGACGCCGCCTCCGGAGCGCCCGACCTACGACTCGGTGGACCGGCTTGAGATGTCGCTGGATACACTGGTTCCGGAAAACCCCAATGTCCCCTACGATATGCGCGAACTGGTCCTGAAGGTTTTGGACGAGGGTCACTTCTTCGAGGTCAAGCCGGACTTCGCGCTCAACATCATTGTCGGCTTCGGCCGGCTGAACGGTGGAACGGTCGGCGTGGTCGCCAACCAGCCGACGGTTCTCGCCGGCTGCCTCGATATCAACGCGTCGATCAAAGCCGCCCGGTTCGTGCGCTTCTGCGACGCCTTCAACATTCCGCTGGTCACCTTCGTGGATGTGCCGGGATTCCTGCCCGGTGTCGATCAGGAACACGACGGAATCATCCGCCACGGCGCCAAGCTGCTCTACGCCTATGCGGAGGCGACGGTCCCCAAGGTTACCGTGATCACCCGCAAGGCCTACGGCGGTGCCTACGCGGTGATGGGCTCCAAACACCTGCGCGGCGACATCAACTTCGCCTGGCCCACGGCCGAGATTGCGGTCATGGGGGCCAAGGGCGCTGTCGAGATCATCTTCCGCGCCGAGCTGAACGACCCCGATCGCATCGCCGCCCGGATCGAGGACTACCGCGCCACGCTCGCCAACCCGTTCGCGGCGGCGCGGCGCGGCTTCATCGACGACGTGATCATGCCGCACAGCACCCGGCGCCGGCTCTGTAAGGCGTTGACCGTCCTGCAGAACAAACAGGCGGCGATGCCGTGGAAGAAGCACTCGAACCTGCCCCTTTGACCGGAGGACCGTCGTGTTCCAGAAGATCCTGATCGCGAACCGCGGCGAGATCGCGCTTCGCATCAATCGCACGGCCCAGCGGATGGGTATTGCCACGGTCGCGGTCTACTCCGACGCTGACAAATACAGTCCCCATGTCACCGCCTGTGACGAGGCCGTGCGTGTCGGTCCGGCGCCGGTCAAGGAAAGCTATCTCGCGATCGATGCGCTGATCGCCGCCTGCAAGCAGACCGGCGCGGACGCCGTCCACCCGGGTTACGGCTTCCTCTCGGAGAACGCCAGGTTCGCCGAGGCGCTGGCGGCAGAAGGGGTCACCTTCATCGGGCCGACGGTCGAGGCGATCCAGCTGATGGGCGACAAGATCGCCGCCAACCGTCAGGCGAAGCTGGCGGGGGTGCCGACCATCCCCGGCCACTGGGAAATGATCCCGAGCGCGGACGACGCCGTGCGGATCGGTGAGGAGATCGGCTTTCCGGTAATGCTGAAGGCCGCGGCCGGCGGCGGCGGCAAGGGCATGCGGATTGCCCGCACTGCGGACGAGCTCCGCGATGCGTTCCGCGTTGCCTCCAGCGAGGCGCGCACCGCATTCGGGGACGACCGGGTGTTCATCGAGAAGTTCATCGAGAACCCGCGCCATATCGAGATCCAGGTGCTCGCTGACACCTATGGCCATACCCTGTACCTCGGCGAGCGCGAGTGCTCGATCCAGCGGCGCCACCAGAAGGTGAT
>CAYVUM010000054.1:0-24052 GCA_964454795.1 uncultured Rhodospirillaceae bacterium | reverse complement strand
GCATCATGATGCGCAAATGCCATCTCAACACCTGCCCGGTCGGGGTGGCGACCCAGGACCCGGAGTTGCGCAAGCGCTTCACCGGGATGCCCGAGCACGTGGTCAATTTCATGGTGTTCATCGCCGAGGAGATCCGCGAGTGGATGGCCAAGCTCGGCTTCCGCACCTTCAATGAGATGATCGGCCGCAGCGACCGGCTGGAGATGCGCCGGGCGATCGATCACTGGAAGGCACGCGGGCTGGACTTCACCCGGATCTTCCACCAGGTGGCGGCGGGACCGGATGTGGCCCGTTTCAACTGCCAGCCCCAGGACCACGGGCTCGACAAGGCCCTCGACCACGAGCTGATCCGCCGAGCGGCGACGGCCCTGGAGGACCGCACGCCGGTGCGGATCGAACTGCCGATCCGCAACGTTAACCGCACCGTCGGCGCCATGCTTTCAGGCCGCATCGCCCGCCGCTATGGCCATGACGGCCTGCCGGACGAGACCATCCACATCAAGTTCAAGGGCAATGCCGGCCAGAGCTTCGGTGCCTTCCTCGCCAGCGGGGTCACCCTGGAGCTGGAAGGAGACGCCAACGACTACGTTGGCAAGGGCCTCTCCGGCGGCCGGATCATCGTCTATCCGGCAGCGGAATGTCCGATCGAGCCCCATGAGAACATCGTGATCGGCAATACCGTGCTCTACGGCGCGATCGCCGGTGAGGCGTTCTTCCGCGGGGTCGCCGGCGAGCGGTTCGGGGTTCGCAATTCCGGCGTCCATGCGGTTGTGGAAGGCGTCGGTGATCACGGCTGCGAGTATATGACCGGCGGCTGCGTCGTGGTGATCGGCGAGACCGGCCGGAACTTTGCCGCCGGGATGAGCGGCGGGGTCGCCTACGTTCTCGACGAGCACGGCCGGTTCGAGCGCCGCTGCAACCTGGCGATGGTCGATCTTGAACCGATCGCCGAGGAGGACGACTATCTGGAGGCTCACGATCACCAGGGCGGCGATCTGGAGATGCACGGCCGGGTCGACCTGTCGCACGACATGACCCGGTTCGATGCCCAGCGACTGTACACCCTGATTGACAAGCACCACCGCTACACCGGCAGCCGCCGGGCCCGGCACATCCTCGACAACTGGGCGGCCACTCTGCCGAAGTTCGTGAAGGTCATGCCGGTGGACTACCGCCGCGCACTTCAGGAGATGCAAGCCAAGTCCCGGGCGGTGGAACGGACCGGCGTCAGCGTTGCTGTGGGAGCGTGAAGAGCCATGGGAAAGCCGACCGGATTTCTGGAGATCGAGCGTCGGGACCGTGCCTATGTGCCGGTCCCCGAGCGGGTCCGTCACTGGCGGGAGTTCGTCCTCCCGCTGACCGACAACCAGCTCGCCCAACAGGGCGCGCGCTGCATGGACTGCGGCATCCCCTATTGTCATGAGGGCTGCCCGGTCAACAACATCATTCCTGACTGGAACGACCTCGTCTACCGCCACCAGTGGCAGGAGGCGAGCGAGGTGCTGCATTCCACCAACAACTTCCCCGAGTTCACCGGCCGGATTTGTCCGGCGCCGTGCGAGGCCGCGTGCACCCTGAACCTGGTGGACGCGCCGGTGACGATCAAAACCATCGAATGCGCGATCGTCGACCGTGCCTGGGAAGAAGGCTGGATCACCCCGCAAATCCCGTCTCACCGCACCGGCAAGCGGATCGCGATCGTCGGCTCCGGTCCGGCCGGGCTCGCCTGCGCCCAGCAACTGGCCCGAGCCGGCCACGCGGTGGTCGTCTTCGAGAAGCGGGACAAGATCGTCGGGCTGCTCCGCTACGGCATCCCCGATTTCAAGATGGAAAAGCCGCTGATCGACCGCCGCATGGCGCAGATGCAGGCCGAAGGCGTGGAGTTCCGCCCCAACAGCCATGTCGGGGTCGACATCCCGGTCGAGACCCTGTTGCACGAGTACGATGCGCTGGTGCTCGCCGCCGGCGCCGAGCAGCCGCGGGACCTGCCTGTGCCCGGCCGGGAGCTGGCCGGTATCCACTACGCCATGGACTTCCTCACGCAGCAGAACGCCCGGGTTGCCGGCCAGTCCCTGGACGATGCCAACACCGGGATCTTCGCCACCGGCAAGCACGTGGTGGTGATCGGTGGCGGCGACACCGGCTCCGACTGCGTCGGCACCTCGATCCGCCAGGGGGCGGCGTCGGTGACCCAGCTGGAGATCATGCCGCGGCCGCCGGAACGGGAGGACAAGGCGCTGATCTGGCCGAACTGGCCGCTGAAGCTGCGCACCTCGTCGTCCCACGAGGAGGGCTGCGAGCGTGACTGGGCAGTCTCGACGACCCGCCTCACCGGCAACGGCGGGGTCGAAAAGCTCCACCTTCAGCGCCTCCAGTGGGTTCCCGGTGACAACGGCGCCATGCGCATGGAGCCGGTACCCGGCAGCGAATTCGCCATCGATGCCGAGCTGGTCCTCCTCGCCATGGGCTTCGTCCACCCGGTCCACGATGCGCTGATCACCGGGACCGGTGTGGCGCTGGACAGCCGCGGCAACGTCAAGGCCGACACCGAGGCGGACCCCGGCGCCTACCGGACCAGCGCCGATCGGATCTTCACCTGCGGGGATATGCGCCGAGGCCAGTCGCTGGTCGTCTGGGCGATCCGCGAAGGCCGGCAGTGCGCCCGCTCGGTCGACCAATTGTTGATGGGTCAGAGCGAGCTGCCGCGCTGATGGCCCCGGCGGCGGCGGGGCAGGCTTCCGGGTGGGCGGGCCCCTCCCGACGGATGGCTTGTGGTCGTCGATGACCTTGGATGTCTACCGGCTCGCGGCGTCCGCGTTCCGGATGAACGAGCGGACATGGCAACGCCATGCCAGCCCGTGGAGCGTCTGGACCCGGGTGGCCACCCTGCCGGTTCTGCTCCTCGCCTTGTTCAGCCACGTCTGGGCCGGCTGGTGGGTCGCCGCCGCTGCTACCGGTGCCGTGCTGATCTGGTCGTGGTGGAATCCGCGGCTGTTCCCGCCGCCCCGGCGCACCGACACCTGGCCGGCCCGGGCCACCTTCGGCGAGCGGCTGTGGCTCTGCCGGCACCACCGGCCGGTCCCGGACCATCATCGGATCGTGCCGCATGTGCTCACCGTCGTCGCCGCGATCGGCGCGGTCCTCGGCCTGGCCGGGGCGATCGCCGGTGCTGTCTGGCCGGCCGTCCTCGGCGGCATCCTGGCCTATTTCGGTAAGCTGTGGTTTTGTGACCGGATGGTGTGGTTGTTCGATGAGATGACGGCGGCCGACCCGCGGCTCCGGGAGCGGCTCGACCCCGGTCCCGGCCCGCTGAACGGTTCGGCGGCGGGAGGCCGGTAGTGCAGATCTGGATGTTGCTGGCCGGCCTGTCCGGGGCGATCGGAGTGGCCGCCGGCGCCTATGGCTGGCACGCGGTCGGCGGCGATGAAGGCGCCCGGCAGATGTTCGACATCGGCTCCACCTACCAGCTCGTCCACGCCCTGGCCCTGCTCGCCGTGGCCTGGCTGGCGGCGCAGCGGAGCGGCGCGGCCGCGATCCCGGTGCACGTCGCCGGCGCCTGTTTCGTCCTCGGCACGGTGCTGTTCTCGGGCACGCTCTATGCCTTCGTTGCCCTCGGCTTCATACCCTTCGAGGGCGCCGCTCCCCTCGGCGGGGTGTTGCTGATTCTCGGCTGGCTGTCGCTGGCCGCCGCGGCGGTGATGCCGCGCATCGCCGGCAGCGCCTGAGCCGGCATACGGAAGCCCCGGCGGTGATCCGCGCCATGCCGGTCCAGCAACGCCTCGAACCGCATCCTCCGGATCTCCTGCAACATCCCGGCCCGACCCACGACCCGCTCCCGACAACCCTGCCTGGAGCGATTCCAAAACCGGACAGATCACGCGCGACAAACTCCGGACACGTCACGAGCTGGCTACACCCCCCCCGGCGACGCCATTGCGCCCGTGTGGACCGGCGCCTACACTCTTGTTTGAACGGACAGCGGAGCGGTCAGGATGGCAACCGACCGGTTTAAGGAGTTGGAGCAGAGCCACGAGGCCCGGTACAAGCTGGAGCAGGAGCTCCGCTTCAAGGCCAAATGCCGTACCAGCAAGCTGCTCGGCCGGTGGGCTGCACAACGCCTCGGGCTGCCGCCGGCAGCCAGCGAAGCCTATTCAAAACGGATGATCGGTCTGGCGCTGGGGAGCGGGGAGATGGATGCGGTCGCCGCGGCGATCCGCGCCGATTTTGAGAAGGCAGGGGTCGTTCTCCCATCCGCCGAGATCCAGCGCGCCGCCGAGCGGTACCACGGCGAGGCATTGGCGAGCCTGACCGAGGAGTATCCGATGCCGCTCGGCCCCGACCACATCCGCGTCGGAGACTGAACGTCGGCGACGGTCAGCAGCGGAGCAGCGATCCCCACCGGCTTTTCCCATCACCGGCGGCCGCGACGGCGGCACAACGCAACGACCGTCGCCGCACTGGCATCCCCATACCAACGACAACGGAGCAGACGCGATGGCCAGCGAAAGTTTTCATGAGGATAAGGAGGACCTTAAGCCCGAGACGCTGGATCGCCACCGGGCGATCGTTTCGCTGATGGAGGAGCTGGAAGCGGTCGACTGGTACGATCAGCGCGTTGACGCCGCCGGGGACGACGAGCTGCGCGAAATCCTCGCGCACAACCGCGACGAGGAAAAGGAACACGCCGCGATGGTGCTGGAGTGGCTGCGGCGGAAGGATCGGGGCTTTGAGGAGCAGCTCCGCGAATACCTGTTTACGGAAGGTTCGATCGCCGGCCACGAGGAACATGCGACCGGCGAGGGTCACGGCGGCAATGGGCCCACGCACGGGTCGACCGCCGGCTCGCTCGGGATCGGCAGCCTGAAGGGGAGGGGACTGTGATGGACGATCTGCGACGGGGTCTCGCCCCCATTGCCTCGGAAGCCTGGGAGGAGATCGATGCGGAGGCGAAACGGACCCTCGAACTGACCCTGGCCGGCCGCAAGCTGGTGGATTTCACCGGCCCTCTCGGCTGGGAGGCGGCGGCGGTGGGAACCGGCCGCGCTGACACCCTGCCCGCCGGCCCCGGCGACGGAGTTGCGGCGGCGATCCGCCGGGTCCGGCCGCTGATCGAAATGCGGGTGCCGTTCACGCTGTTGCGGACGGAACTGGACGCCATTTCCCGCGGCGCCAGCGATGCCGACCTGGACCCGGTGGTCGACGCGGCTCGGGCCATCGCCCATGCCGAGGACCGGCTGATCTTTCACGGCTATCCCTCCGCGGGGATCGTCGGGCTGTGCGAAGCGGCCTCGGGAGAGACGATCTCCCTGACTGAGGACTACGAGGCCTATCCCTCGGCCGTTGCCGAAGCCCTGTCCAGCCTGCGCACCCGCGGGGTCGACGGACCATTCGCCATCGCCCTCGGCCCCCGGTGCTGGATGGGTCTGACCCGGACGACCGGCCGGGGCGGCTATCCGGTCCTCGAGCATGTCCGCAAGCTGCTCGACGGCCCGATCATCTGGGCGCCGGCCGTGGACGGTGCCGTGGTTGCGAGCCTCCGGGGCGGGGATTTCGAGCTGATCGTCGGCCGAGATCTGTCGATCGGCTACCACGACCACACCGCCGACACCGTCGAACTCTATCTCGAGGAAAGCCTGACCTTCCGGGTCCACAGCGCCGAGGCCGCCGTCCCCCTCGCCTATCGCTGAGGTCCGGCGGCGCGACTCCCCCACTCCCGGCTGCTTCCCTCCGGCAGCCGGGCCTGGGGGCGACGGCGCCGGTCCCGGACCGCCTGCCGGAGCCCCGCCGGGTGTCGCTGGAAATCGTCGTCAACGCGTTCGTTCCGGTCCTCGGCCTGTTGCTTTTCGGCTACCTGTCGCGGCGCCTGCGCTTTCTGGAGGAAGGCTTCTGGGCGCAGATCGAGCGTCTCACCTATTACGCGCTGATGCCGGCGCTGATCCTCGCCAATCTCGGCCGTCCCGATGCCGCCATCATCCCCCTCGCCGGCATCGCCCTGGCAATCTGGTGCGGGCTCGGCGCCGGGGTCGTGCTCCTGATCGGCCTGCACCGCCTCCTCCGGGTTTCCCCGCCCGAGTTCACCTCGCTGATCCAGGGCGGGGTGCGATTCAACACCTATATCGGCCTCGCCCTGGTCGCCCCGCTGCTTGGGACCGAGGGCATGGCGGTGGCCGCCGTGGCGATCGGGGTGATGATCTTCAGCCTCAACGTCATTTCGGTGACCGCCTTCGCGGTCTGCCTCAACGACGGCCGGATCCGCTTCCTCGCGGTGGCCCGCGAACTGGCGCGCAATCCCCTGCTCATCGCCTGCGCGGTCGGCTGGTCGATGAAAGCCACGGGGATCTTTCTGCCCGAAGGCCTCCACGGCTTCGCCGCGGCTCTCGGCAACGCCGCCCTGCCGATGGGGGTGATGGCGGTGGGCGCGGCGCTCGCCAGGGTCGGCGCCCGGCTGCCGTCACCCGGTCAGTTTGCCGCCGCCGGCGTGGTGAAGTTTGTGGTTGTTCCGGGCACGGTTCTGGTGGCGGCGACCCTGCTCGAGCTGCCGGCAGTTGCGATCTCGGTGATCGTCCTGCTCAACGCCATGCCGACGGCGCCCTCTGCCTACGTCCTGGCCCGCCAGCTCGGCGGCGACCACGCGCTGATGGCCGCGCTGATCACCACGCAGACGCTGTTCGCCTGCGCAGTCCTGCCGATCGCCGTCGCCGCCGGCCTGCTCACCCGCTGAGCCGGCACGTGCAGCCCCGGCAGTGGCCGGACCCTGGCCGGGGTCAGGGCGCAAAGTCGCTCTGCACCGGAAACGGCTTCAGCCCGGGACGCCAGGAGCCGGGCCGGGGTCCCCCACCGCCGCCGGGTGTCACCGTTGGCAGTCGTACCGGTTCGCTGAGCAGACAGGCGGCGACGGCATCGAGGCCGTCGTCGTGGCCGGCGGCATCCGGGTGCCATTCCCGCATCTCCCGGACGAACGCCGTGTCGTTGACGGAGCGGTGCGTATGAAGGTGACCGGCGGCGAGAACGGCGTCGAAGGCCTCGACGATCCGTAAAGCCTTGCGTCGCACCGCCACCCGCTCGACGACGGCGCAGCGCAGTCCCGCCGCGGAAAACTCCCGGCGCAGCAGTCCGGGCAGAAACCGGCCGAGGCCGTTGGTCTCGATCGCCACTGCCGGCAGGAACAGCGCCCGGGCAAACCCGACCACCTGCCGGCAGAGCTGGGTGGCCTCATCCAGCTCATCGGCGCGGGCCGGATCGTGGCAGAGGTAGGCGATCCGGTGCAGCCAGTATTCGCCGGCGTCGTCGGTGAAGACGGCGGCGATGACGTTGGCATCGCCCTGCCCGGGGGCCCCGAACGACGGATCCCAGCAACAAGAGGCCGAGATCAGCCGCCGCCCGGCCAGGGTCAGCGCCGCGGTGCCGTTGCGTTCGGTGTAGATCAACTCATCATCATACCACTTCAGCTCGTCGACGCTGAGCCGCGCCTCCTGCAGGTGGGTCGGCTGGAGGAGCATCTGGCTGCGGAACTTCTTGGGCCCGGTCCGCTCGCGGATCTCGGCGATCCGCTCCGCTGGGAACCGCTCCGGCCAGGCGCTGTTGCCGGCCGCGTCCAGGATCGGGATAGACAGCCGCGAGAACCCGTGCAGAAACGGCCGGCTCTCGCCGTCTTCCGGCCGGGCTTCGGTGGCGTAAATGGTGAAGTAGCTGTGCGGGGTCCCCACGTAGAGCGTGAAGCCGTCGGGCACGAGGATGTAGTCGATCTCGGCCAGGCGGGCACGCAGGTCGGCGCGCTTGCCCGGGGTGTCGCAGGTGTTCGGCACCTCCACGTCGTCGCAGATGACAACGTCGGCGCGGGAGCCGGTGACATTGGCACCGATCCCCTTGGCGAGCATCGACGGATCGCGCAGTTCGGCGCTGCGCACCACCGTGAACTGGTCCGCCGCCCACTGGTCCATGCGCACCGGTACCAGCGCCTGGGTGCGGGGGTGGCGCTCGATGATCCGCTTGACGTTGCGGACCATCTTCTTGGCCAGAGCGAAGTCCGCCGCCCAGACCAGGATCCGGGTGTTGGGATCCTGGACGAGGATCCACGCGGAGAACAGCCCGACCAGCGTCGACTTGCCCGAATTGCGAAAGGCGCACAGGAGCAACCTGCGGTCCTTTGCGTGGTACTTCCTCTCGAGCCAGTCGACGATCCGCCGGTGCAGGTCTGGTGTGCTCAGCTCCTGCAGCGCATTCCACTCATCGACGAACTGGCCGAAGGCGAGCGCTGTCTTGGATTTCCTGGTCGAGGTCCTCGGCTTTTTTGTTTGTTGCGTCCGGGATTTCTTCGATGCGCTCATCCGTGTCCCGCTCCCGCTGCGGCCGCCGTCCGACCGGTTGTGGCTGGTGTCGCTGAGGGACCGCGGTGAAGCGCGGCCCGTAGGGCGCCGCCAGTGGTTCGATGCCGATCGATGAGTCCCGTCCGTCGGCTGAATCGAACCACCAGATCAATGGCTTGGTGGATCGAGCGATCATCCGCTTGGGAACCAGGCGGATGATCCGATCCACTAGAGCGGGTCGCCTCCCAATAGCATCGCTCCGCGATGCTATTGGGAGGCGTGAATCCGCTCTACCCTGTTGAATCAGAGCAGATTCACCCGATCAGATTGGATCGCAAAGCGATTCAATCAGATCGGGATCTGCTCTAGCGGAGCAGCGAGGTTCTGCTCAGATTGCGACGGATCGCATCGAACCCGCTCTGGACGAGCGGCTGGGTGACGTCCAGGAGGTTGCGCCGCCGGCTGGCGTCGAGCCCGGTGCTGATCCGGTCCACCTGCAGCCGAGCCCGGTCGGCCGCCTGGCGATCCTGCTCGGCGGCCTCGATGGCAAGGCCGCTCAGCACGCTGCCAGCGGAGCCGTCGAGTCCGACGCCGCCGGCCGCGAACCGGGCGCGCTGCGCCGCCGCGGCCTGACGGAGGGCGCGGGCCCGGTCTTGCGCATCCGCCTGTCGCGCCTGTTCGATCTGTTGGATCCGCAGGTTCGCCTGCTCTGCCTGCGCGGCTTCGGCCGCCCGGGCCCGGTCGGAGCGCTGGGCCGCGCTGAGGCCGATCTGCAACAGACCCACGAGGCCTGCCGGTGTAAAACCACCCATGGTCGTTCTCCTCGAGTCGATGGACGTGAAACGGCGCGATGGCGATCGCGCGGAATGCGCCCGGAGCCCGGGTCGCCCCGGTCGAGCGGGATGACAATGACGGAGTGTTGCGGCGCGCTTCGCGGGCCGGAGCGTCAGCCGTTGATGCTGTATTCGGAAGTGACGGACAGCAGAGCGAACGGCAGCGGCACGTCCTGGACGATCCGCCAGCCGCCGTCGATCGCGCTCCGTCGCCAGCCCATCAGACGCACGGTCTTGTCGCCAGTGAACGGTTCCCCCTGGCTGTCGAGCAGGTCCGGACCGAAGGTCGCGAATGGCACGGCCTGCAGGCCTTCGCCCACATCAACGATCAGGCTGCGGGTCTCGTGAAGGCGGAAGGTCACCGAAATCGGCCGGATCCGCACGCCTTCGGCGCTGCCGCCGCCGATCCGCGCGGAATGTGGCAGCGGCTCAATGACATGGCTGTAGCCAAGGCCCACCTGCACCGCCGACGCCGGCTCATCGAGAACGATCTCGCCGCCGGCGATCCCGGTGTCGAGCCGCGGCATGTCATCGGCCAGAACCTTGACGATCCGCCCTTCAAGGTGATGGAGGTTCGACCAGAGGACGGTGGGCTCGGCACTGGAGCCTGTGAGACCCGCGTCCACGTTAAGGCTTTCATCGAAGGCCTCGATGGACAGGACGCCATCGCGGTCGACGAGCAGATAGACGGTGTCGCCGACCACGGCGATCGACTTGAACAGGCCGGCGGTTTCCTGCACCGACCAGGCGGTGACCTGCTCGACCCGGTAAAGGGTGACGGTACCGAGGGTGCCGTTGGCCATCACCACGTGCAGCAGCCGGTTTGCCGGATCGTAGTCCATGTCCACCGGATCGTTGACGATGTGCGCGGCGAGCAGGGCCAGGTCGGTGGCCCGGTAGGCCTGCTCCACATCGGTAAACAGGTATTCGCGGATTTGCCGGCCGTTGCGAGGCACGAACACGGTCGCCCCATCCACGTCCCGCGGCGGGATCGTCCGGTCGGTGAGCGAGCCGATCCGGGTCTGGCGGTTGACCTGGATGTTGGTCGGGGTCAGCGGATCGCCGGTGACCATCCATTCCGCGCCGGAGGTGAACACCTGCAGGTGGCGGCCGGAGAACACGGCGCGAAGGGCGTTCACCTGGTCGGAGAGCAGCGCGAACTCGATCGCCTCGTCGTCTTGGCCTTCGCCCTGATCGAAGTTGAAGAGATCGGCGCTCTTGGAAAGCCACAGCCGGTTGGGCAGGTCGCGGCTGCCGCCGATGACCAGCCGGTCCTGATGAAAAGTGAGCGCGACCGGCCAGCCGCGCACCGGCGAGAACGCCTGCTCGCTCCAGTCGCGGGTCTGCAGCGCGGTGCCGGTGAGATCCTCGACGGCCGTGGCGGTGGCCATGTCGTACCAGCCGTTCATCTCGCTGCCGCCCGCCCCGGCCACCTCGCTGATGATCAGTTCCTTGTCTTCGAAACGAAAGCGGATGTTCTGGTGGTCGGGGTGAAAGACGTGACTGCTTGCCGTGAGGACCACGCTGTCACCGGCGCCGGAGCGACTCAGGGTCACGTCCAGCCCTGCAAACTTATAGTGCGGCATCTGCAGGCGGCCGATGGGCTCGGCGAAGAACTCCCAGTCATCGATCCGCATGGAGTTGTTCAGGGTCCGGGTGATCTTTTTCGGCGGCACGTCCGGATGGACGACGAGCAGAGTATCGGCACTCTGCGTCCAGGTGATCTGGCGGACCTGTGCTTCCGACCAGGGAGCGGTGATCGGTTCCTGCCACGCCGCCCCGTCGAAGACCCGCAACTGATAGTCGTAGAAGAGCAGCAGGAAGACCTGGTCGACGTTGAACTCGAAAGCGACGAGCCGGCCACAGCCGGGAGCGTCGGCCACATGCCGCAGGCCGGGTCGGCGGTGAACCGACCCGGTCGGACGGATGAACACGTTGCGAAGCCGGGCCGCGCCGTTCTCGTAGGCGGTAAGGTCGCTGCGGCCGATCAGCGCCTGAGAGACCTCGCCGGCGGTGAAGTTTGTCTTGGTCTGGCGGATCCGGGCCATCAGTTGCGCTCCTCGACCAGGGTGAAGCCCTCGATCGCGGGCGGGCTGTCTTCCTGGGCGTCGAACAGCCGGGCGCGGCGCAGTTCGGTCTCGGCGAGATCGCTCAGTGCCTTCCAGCGGGTCGTGCTGTCGGTGAGCGGGATGCAGAACTCGGCGGCGAGCCGGGCGATCATCGCCAGCGAGAAATAGGGCGGAAACAGCGCCTCGGCGGTCTGAGCGACGTAGGTGATGATCACCTCCCCGGCCGAGGTCTCGACCCGCCGTCCGGCGATCCGGTAGGGAAGGCGCTGACCGGAGCCGGAGGTGGAGACCGAAATCACCCTGAGGCAGTCGGGCGGCAGGTCGAAGGCGTGCGGAAAGTCGGCAACCGGTGCCGTCAGCAGCCGCGGCAGCCGGCTTTGCGTCCGGGCGAAGTTCCAGGGGTGGAAGCTGAGCAGAGCGTCGCGGACGACCGGGTAGAGACCGGCGGCGACCCGGGCCTCGACGGTGCCGTCGTCGAACGAGGAAATCGGCTCGGCGCCGATCTTGATCAACGCGCGAGAACACAGATCGATGCTGCTGAACGTCATCGTCGTCACTCCCAGGTCGGCTCGGAAAAAAGAAACGGCGGCGGCGGAGGCCGCGGCCTTAAAGTCGGAATTACGGAGGCAGGGCCATTTCAGCGACCGTCACCACGCCGTTGGTGTTACCCGTGACCGCGTGGATCTGTGACTTGTTCAAGGCAGCGTTGACAAATACGAAATCGCCCTGTCGCAGGAGGTCGCTGGCTGAGTTGAAATAGTTCGCGCCTTTCACCGCTACGGCAGTGTCGCCAGTCAGATAATGCCAGAGCGTAAAACCGTTCGCGTACGCAATGACGCTGAGATTTTTCGGATTCATCATCTCAACATACTCCTTAGCTTTCCACGCACGGCATGCGCACGACACCGGTACCGTCGATGAGGCAGGCACCCTGACTCATCATGTTGTTGACAAAATGCGCGGCTCGGTCGCCGTGCCAAGTGATGTCGGTTTTAACTTCCGAGCCAATGGCATGGCCGATCGCAGTCTTGTGGTACCAGAAGCAGTCCCGGACATTGCCGTTGAGCGGCAGACCGGAATGCGGGAGCCAGAGCGTTCCGAGCCAGCGCTTGGCCTGGGTTCCCTTCCAGGGCAGGTCGTCGCTGCCCACATAGTCGGCGTCGGCGAACTCGCTGATCTGGAGCAGATCGGTCCATTGCTTCCAACCGACCACCGCGTAGCGGTGACCGTCTTCCGGCACGTCTTGCGCGCCGAACAGCAGAAACGCCTCAAGGGTCTTGTCGAGGGTCAGACCCAGAGCAGCGTCAACAGTCGTTGCCTGGGTGGTGGCCCCCAGGCCGGCGATGATCATCTCGTCGGTCTTGCGGCCGAGAGCGTAAGCACCCGCCCGGGCGATCACCTGGCGTTCGTTGATGTTGGTCTTGAGTTCGTCCAGGGTATCGACCCAGTCGCCGGCATAGTAGTCTTCCAGAAAGCACTCGACGGCGCTGTGGCTGACACTCATCACCGGTACCTTGCCATGGCGGGCCTTGGTGCTCGCCGTGCCTTTGCCGACCTTCTGGAAGGTGGTCGACAGGCCGATGACGTTGTTCTTCATGCGGACGGTGTTGCGAAGCTTCGATCCCGCCTGCTGAAACTGCAGGTGGACTTCCGCCTCGAAGTTGCGAATAAACGCGGCTTCGATCTGTACGGACACAGCGGGGGTACTCCCATTTCGGTGAGCGGGGCGGAGCGAGCGGTCGCTGGCCTTCCGGTTGCGGGAGTCCGCCGGTCGGCGAGCGCAGCCGCGACCAGGCCCAGGCCGTGGCGGGACGGCTCCGGGTTGTCCGGGCGCGGTAAGGGGTTGATGCCGCCGGCAAACTCAGCCGCGAGGGCTGCGCCGGGGATGCCAGCGGCAGCGGGATCAGTCGGGATAGAGGCGGCGAAAGCCGTCCTCGACGCGGGCCACGTAGCCGGGGTCCTGATCGCGCCAGTAGCGCGGATCGCGCATCATCTGCCGGAGCGCCGACTCGCTGGCGGCGGTCTCCGGCGACCGGCCGGTACCGATCAGGTCGGGCTCATCGCTTTGCATCATCCGGTGCATGGCGACGACCCCTTCGTAGGTGGATGACAGCGCCGAAAAAACGTTTTCGGCAAACCGCGACTGGCCCCAGGCGGCGATCTGGCGCGCCGTCTCCCGCCATTTTTCTGAACCGCCGAAGTACTCAGTCAGCCGCTGGACCTGGCTTTCGGCCTCGAACACGGAAGCCAGCTCGCCGACCATCGGCGTCAGGTGCTCCTTCGCCAGGTCATAGACGAGCTGCGCCTGGGCATGGGTGAAGCCCGCGGCGTGGAGCCGCTTGTTCACCTCCGGATCGGCAGTGATCAGATCGGTGTCAAAGGTCAGGGCATAATCCCCGGGTCCGGCGGGGATGTCAGCCGCCGGCTGCGCCCCTAGCTTGCGTTCCAGCTCCCGGTAGGACTTGAGCAGCGCATCGGTGCGCAGCGTGCCTTTTTCAGGGTCCCAGAACTTCTCGGGCACGTCGTCGGGACGGCCGGCCGTAAGGGCCTCCGGTTGCGGCGCTTCGGTGGCTTCGGCGACCGGGTCGGGGACCGGGGTCTGGCCCGGATCGAGCAGGTTGTCAGTCACGGCAGTGCTCCTTCTCAGGGGCGCAAGCGGCATCGCCGCTGGCATCGGCGCAGGCAGGCACGGCACCGCCGCCGCGCCTGATCAGGGTGGTCATGATGTCGACGAGCTGACGCTGGCCCTCCACGTATCGGAGCAGCGCGTCCGGCGCCTCCGGTCCCAGGCGCCGTTCGATGGTGATCCGGCGCAGGTGATCGATCACCCGGCGGCCCGCCGGACCGGTGAAGCAGACGGCGAAAGCCCGGGCGAGCGACTCGTCCGCGGCCGGCGACCGGCCGACCCGGATCAGCCGACCCGACGGATCTGCGGTGCCGGTCAGGTCCTCGTCATCGACGGCCATCTCAGCCCTCCCCATCCAGCGCTGCCGCGGCCGGTGCAGCCGAGGCAGGACGGGACACGGCCAGCTGAGCGCCCTCGCCGGCGGTGACGGCCACCGCCTCAATCAGGGTTTCGGCCAGGGCGGCGGCGGTCGCCGGCGCCGGGTCGCGAAGGATCTGGTTGGGGACACCGAACGCCTGAGCCAGCCAGCGGGCCGCGGCGGCCGGGTCGACGACCGCCGCGGCCTCGCTCCCCAGGTCGCGGATGGCGTTGAGCCAGGCCAGGGTGTTCTGGGCGTCCAGCTGAGCGCGGTAGCGCGAGTGCGGCGATTGCAGGTCGAGCACAACCCGCCGGCCGTCGGCCTGGAACGGCGGCACTTCGCCGCGGCGGGCCAGGATGGCCACGGCCCGGTCCACGAGCGGGGTCAGGAACTCGCACTGCAGCCGGGCGTAGACGGCACTCAACACCCGCGAGGCTTCGGCGGTCCGCTCCAGCACTTCGGTGGCGGTCATCTGCGGGCCCCGGACCGGACCGAGCTGATCGACGAACAGCGCCTTGCGGATCCGCTCGCGGAGTTGTTCGAGGACGAGTTCGGAGATATCGAAGCGCCCCGGCGCTTCCAGCGGGGTCAGCCCCGCCGAGCCGACGGCCTTGGGAATGATCGTCCCCGGCACCAGCTGGATGTTCGCCGGATTGAGGACACCGTCGTCATCGGCCTGCCAGATCCCGGTCACCGCGATCGAGGCGTTTTTCAGCACCAGTTCGACCACCTTGTTGGCGGTCTTGATGTCCGGCAGCGCCTTCATCACCGGCGAGCGGCCATAGGCTTCGCCGGGTGCCTTGAGCCAGCGGAAATTAATGAACGGCGCCGCAGAAAAGGTTCCCTCGGCAAGCAGGCCGTCCTGGCTGCCCTCGCCCTCGAGCAGCGCCGCCCGGTAGGCGTGGCCGGTCGCCGCCGGAAACACCGCTTCCACGATCGGGATGCGCCGCGCGGTACCGTCGCCGGTCCGGTCCGCCAGCTCTGCGGCGCTGGCTGCGTCCGGGAATCGGCCGATCAGCTCGGCCGCGGTGAGTTCGCTGCGCCGGTAGGTGACGTCCAGGCGGCCGCTGCCGCTGTCTTCCAGGGCGATCTCGGCCAGCGGAACGGCGGTGAACCGGAACGCAGCAGAATGGCCCGGTGGTGCTTCCTCGAAAAGCAGCGAGGCGGTGCCCGCGGTGACCAGGTCGAGCAGGCACTGGTGGGCTTCGACCGCGAAATTGGAGCGCTCGAAGTGGCTGTGGATGATCGCGGCGATCTGCTCGAGCTGCGCCGAGACGGCCTGGCGCTCGAAGTCCGCCACGTCGGGGCCGGGGCGGAGCGAGAACCAGTGGCCGCCGGCCGGGGTCAGCTGGACCAGGAGGATCGAGGCCAGCTGATCGACCGCATCGGGGGCGGTGCCGTCGAACAGCCGCTCGGTCCGCTTCTCGCCAGGACGGGACGGTCGCATCAGGTCGCCCGAGCGCTGCGGCAGCGCAAATTCATAGCATTCGCGCCAGTGAGTCTCCCAGTTGGCCCGGCGATCGAGAGCCCGCCGGTAACCGGCGGTGATGTCGGCTCTGGAAGCCTTTGCCATGTCATTCACCGGCATGTCACTCACCGAGCAGCGATTTGCGCTGGGGCACGTTGTCGAGGAGGGACAGCAGGCCGCGCGCCGAGGTGGTAATGGTGGCGCGACGTCCGCGACGCAGCCGCTCCAGGGTTTCCCGACGCTGCCGGCGCTCCGCGTCCTCAGGGTCGGGGGTTGCCGGCGGCGGCGCGATCACCGGCGGCGACGGCGGCGACGGAGGACTGAACAGGGAACCCATGGCTGGCTGACTCCTTGACCGGGCGGCAGGCCGGACCGATCACTGCGGTCTGGCGGTCCGCAGCGAGGGGAAACCGGTGCCGTCGTGCAAAAAGGGAAAGCAAACGCTTGCCGACCGGGCGGGAAGGACGGAGTTCGCCCGGTCACTAATAGGCACTTATTCCTAGGAACCAGGGCAGTCAATCCCTCGTTCGGCAGGATTTTCGTTCAACCAGCAAAACAACTGCCAGGGCGTGAACACCCGGGGGGCGCGAATGCCGAGTACCCGCTTCACGGCCTCGACGCAGGTGAACGGCCGGATCGGCGCAAGGCGGAGCGCCGTCGGCCGGGTCCTCGTCACGACGACGGTCAGGCCTAAGCTGCGGTACCAATCGGCGAGATCGTCCACGCCAAGCCCGGCAACAGCCGCGAGATCGGTGCGGTGGGACAGGGGATCGCAGAAGATCCAGCAATCGCCGCTCAGCACCGCAACGAAGCAGTGGCGGAACCCCCGCCGCAGGATGCGCAGCCAGCGGAGCGATGCCCCGCCGCTGAACACGACCAGGGCCGGGGCGGCGACGAACGGTTGCGAAGGAACAGTCGTCATGTCCGGATTTCGCCGTCAGGCCGGCGGCTCAACGATCCGCTTGGCCAGCAACACCGGCTCCAGCCGGTCGAGCGCCTCATGCCAAAGCCGGGCAGCGGCTGTCTCGTCCCGACAGCGGGGGTCGGGCGCCCGCTCGTGCAGACCGTAAACCGCCAAGACCCGCAGGTGCAGACGGCTGAGCCGGCCGGCGCGATGCAAGCCGGCGGCAGCGCAGTAAATGTCGTCGGGATCGCACGGCCGCTCGCGTCTCGAACCGGACGATCGAAAACGCACGCCATCGCGGCGGAGTTGCTGGCAGCGGGCGAACCACAACCAGGCGTCTTCGGCGTTGCGGAATGGCACCGCGGCCATCCCGCCGGTTCCACCGGGGGGCAAACGGCGTCTTGACACGATCCCATCCGATCAGGCATAAGAACATTGCAAGAACATTGGCAAGATAGCCCCCGGTCCCGGTGTCGGCAACCGTTTGGAAAGAATTTCTTCCTAATGATGGCGACAGCGGCCTTGAGCGGTGTGAGCGGATGGTGAAGCACGCGGACATCTGGCGGGGAATTGACCGGCTTGCCGCCGAGCACGGCCTTTCGGCCTCGGCACTCGCCCGTCGCGCCGGCCTCGACCCGACCACTTTCAACAAGAGCAAGCGGGCCAATCGCGACGGCAAGCCCCGCTGGCCGAGCACGGAAAGCCTTGCCCGGATCCTCGACGCAACCGGGACCCCGATCGGCGATTTCGTCCGGCTCGTGGATGACGGCGCGGCAACCGCGGTTGCCAACCGGACCTTCCCGCTGATCGGCATGGCTCAGGCGGGCAGTGACGGCTATTTCGACGATGCCGGCTATCCCACCGGTGGCGGCTGGGACGAAATTCCGTTTCCCGATGTCGGCGATCCCAACGCCTATGCCCTGGAGATCTCGGGGGAGAGCATGGAGCCGGTCTACCGGGACGGCGACGTGGTGGTGGTCTCGCCGATTGCCAGCGTCCGCCGCGGCGACCGGGTCGTCGTCAAGTCCCGGGGCGGCGAGGTGATGGCCAAGGTGCTGCGCCGGCAGTCAGCAATCCGCCTGGAACTCTATTCCTTCAATCCGGCCTTCGAGGACCGGATCCTGCCGGTCGAAGAGGTGGAGTGGATCGCCCGCATCGTCTGGGCCACCCAGTAGACGTTCTCTCGGAGACGCTCCGGCCGACCGTGCAGGCCCGGAAATGGGACGCAGGGACGACCGCCAGCACCGACGGGAATGCCGGCGCCCCGACCCGGACCCTCACGGACCCTCACGCCCCGCCGGCGGCGGCGCGGGCCTGGGCTTCGGCCGCGGCACAGGGGGCGGCCATCGCCGCGGCCGCCACATCGGGGTCAAGCGCACGGAACGCTTCGTACTGACTGAGGAAGATCCCGCCCTCGAAATGGCGGAAGAAATCGGAGTGGCGCAACGCGTCCATCACCGGCCCCTTGACCTCGGACAGGTGAAAGCGGACGCCGGCAACCTTGAGGCGGTCAATGATCGCCTCGAGACTTTCGAGTGCCGAGGCATCGATCAGGTTAACCGCCGGACACATCAGCACCACGTGCTCCAGTTCCGGCTGCTCGGCGACCGCTTCCAGGATCCGGTCCTCCAGATAACGGGCGTTGGCGAAGTAAAGGCTCTCATCGACCCGGATTTGCAGCACTTTCGGGCTGGTCACCACCTGGTGGCGGCGGACGTTGCGGAAATGCTCGGTGCCCGGCACCTGGCCGACCACGGCCATGTGCGGCCGACTGGTCCGCCACAGGAACAGCAGCACCGACAAGACAACCCCGGTGACCACCCCGGCCTCCACCCCGACGGCGAGGACGACCAGGATGGTCGCCGCCATCGCTGCGAAATCGCTTTTCGAATAGCTCCAGGTCCGCTTCAGCGCGCCGAGATCGACCAGCGACAACACCGCAACGATGATCGTTGCCGCCAGCACCGCTTTCGGAAGATTGAAGAACAGCGGGGTGAGGAACACCGCGGTCATCGCGATTCCCGCCGCCGTGAACACCCCGGCCATGGGGGTCTCGGCGCCGGCATCGAAGTTGACGACGGACCGGGAGAAGCCGCCGGTGACCGGATAGCCGCCGCTGACTGCCGCGGCGAGATTGGCAGCCCCCAGCCCGATCAGCTCCTGGTCCGGGACGATCCGCTGGCGCTTGCGGGCGGCCAGCGTCTGCGCCACCGAGACGGACTCAACAAAGCCGATGACGCTGATCAGCACCGCGGCGGGCAAAAGGTCGAGCCACAGCGCCGCGTCCACCGGCGGGACGACCAGCGGCGGCAGACCCTGAGGGATGTCGCCGACGATCGCCACGCCCCCGGCCCCCAGGTCATACGCGGCGACGGTCCAGGTGGAAACGATCACCGCCGCAACGGGACCGGCTTTTGTGACTGCGTCGGCGAGGCGCGGCCCGAGGCCGATCCGGCGGAGCACCGGCTTGAGCCGGCTGCGCACCCAGAACAGGAAAACCGTCGCCAAGCCGCCAATCACCAGCGTTGGCACCACGGTCTGGTCCAGATGCGCGGCCAGCGAGCTTACGATCTCCATCAGGTTATGGCCGGAGGCCGGCACCCCCAGGATGTGCTTGAGCTGGCTGGCGGCGATCAGCAGGCCCGAGGCGGTGATAAACCCGGATATCACCGGATGGCTGAGCAGGTTGGCGAGGAAACCGAGGCGGAGCAGCCCCATCACCACCAGAAACAGCCCGGACAGCAGCGCCAGCGCAATCGCCGCGGTCAGATATTCGGGGCTTCCCGGCGTCGCCACCTGACTCACCGCCGCCGCGGTCATCAGCGAGACGACGGCCACCGGTCCGACCGCCAGCACCCGGCTGGAGCCGAACACGGCATAGCCGACCAGGGGCAGGATGCTGGCATAAAGGCCCACGTGGGCCGGCAGGCCGGCAAGCAGCGCGTAGGCGAGGCTCTGAGGGATCAGCATGATCGTGACGATCACGGCGGCCATCAGGTCACTGGCGAGGGTCCCGCCGCGATATTCCCGCGCCCAAGCCACCGCCGGTAACCAACTGGCCAGCCGCATCGCCCTGATCCCCCGATCGTCTGCCCCCGGCCGGACGCCGTCAGGCCCGCTTCGGCGTGCCGTCGTAGTTGCAGGCCTGCTCGGCCTCATGCGGCCGCGGTTCGTGATCCAGCCGTTTTGGTGCCGCCAGCCATTCGTGGCCCTTCATCATCAGGTCCCAGTAGATGATCGGCAGCATCCGGGTCTTGAAGTACCACGCCGAGCGCCGCGGCAGGCGCGGATCGAGCGGGAAGGTGGGCAGCAGCTTGCCGCCGTAGCCGAACTCGGCCATGACCACCCGGCCGCGCTCAACGATCAGCGGACACGATCCGTAGCCGTCGTAGAGGGCATGGGGGCCGCGGCCGTCCAAAGCGGCAAGAACGTTTTCGGCGACAACCGGGACCTGCTTGCGCACCGCCGCCGCGGTCTTGGCGTTCGGCGCCGAGCAGGCATCGCCGAGCCCGAAGACATTGCCGAAATGGGGATTGCGGAGCGTCTCCGGATCGACCTCGACCCAGCCGGCGGCATCGGCGACGGGACTGTTGCGGACGAAGTCGGGAGTTGTCTGCGGCGGGACCACGTGCAGGAAGTCAAACCGCTTCTCCACCGTTGTCGTCGTGCCGTCCTCGTTCGAAACCCTGAACCAGGCCTTGCGCGCCGGCCCGTCGACGGCGGTGAGCGTTGACGTAAACGCCAGTTTGGCGTTGTAGCGCTTGACGTACTCCATCAGCGGCGGGACGAAATCGGCAACTCCGAACAGCACTGCGCCGGCGGTGTTGAACTCCACATCGATGTTGCCGAGGACGCCTTTGCGCCGCCAGTAATCGCAGGAGAGATACATCGCCTTCTGCGGCGCGCCGGCGCACTTGATCGGCATCGGCGGCTGGGTGAACAGCGCCGTTCCCTCGCGCAGGGTCTGGACCAGCTCCCAGGTATACGGGGCCATGTCGAACAGGTAGTTGGAAGTGACATGGTTGCGCCCGAGGGTTTCGGTCAGGCCCTCGATACCCTGCCAGTTCAGCTTGATCCCCGGACAGACGATCAGCGCCCGGTAGCCGACCCGCTCGCCGTCCTCCAGAACAACGGCATTGTGCTCCGGTTCGAACCCGGCCGCCGCCGCCTTGATCCACTTCGCTTTCGCGGGAATGCACCGGCTCATCGGCCGCTCGGTGGCGGCACGGTCGAAACAGCCGCCGCCGACCAGGGTCCAGCCGGGCTGATAGTAATGCTTCTCGCGGGGCTCGATGATCGCCACCGACAGACCCGGGCGGCGCTTGAGCAGGCTGGCGCCGGCTGAGGAACCGGCGGCCCCGCCACCGACAATCACCACGTCATAGGTGGTGATCCGCCCGAACCCCGCCGCCGGCGTGGCGATCGTCTCGGAGGCGCCCTCGGCCATCAGCTCGCCGGTCCGCCAGCGCGCATCCAGCCGCGGCTTCAACGCCTCAAGGTCATAACCGGCAGCACCGGCGGTGCGAACGATTGCGTCCGGGTCGAGATGATGGGCTTCGCTGAGCGCCCACAGCGTGGTGCAGCGGGTGCCGGTGCGACAGTAGGCCAGCACCGGGCCTTTCAGCTCATTCAGGGCGTCGCGAAACGCTGCGACGTTGTCATCGGTCACCTGACCGGAAATCACCGGAATGAACCGGTAGGCAACGCCGCAGCGCTCGGCGGCCCGGGCGATCACTTCGCCAGGCGTCTGGTCTTCGGACTCGCCTTCGGGGCGGTTGTTGATGATCGCCTTGAAGCCGTGGCCGGCCAGGACGCCGACATCGGCCTCGGAGATCTGCGGACAAACCGACAAGAACGGCGTCAGGGATTTGACCCGATCCATTGATGTGTACCTCCCGGTTTTGATTGTTATACAAGTGATAGGACAGCTGGCTAGACCGCGTCGATCGGGATCTTCAGGTAGCGCACCCCGTTCTCCTCCGCAGGCGGCAGGTCGCCGCCGCGCATATTGACCTGCACGGAGGGCAGGATCAGTCGCGGCATGTCGAGGGTGGCGTCGCGTTCGGTGCGCATCTTCACGAAGTCGTCCTCGGCGATGCCGTCACGCAGGTGGATGTTGCCGGCCCGTTCTTCAGCCACGGTGGTCTCCCAGCGGTACGCGTCGCGGCCAGGCGCCTTATAGTCGTGACACATGAACAGCCGGGTGTCATCGGGCAGCGACAGGATCCGGCGCACCGACCGGTAAAGAGTGCGGGCATCCCCGCCCGGAAAATCGCAGCGGGCGCTGCCGTAATCGGGCATGAACAGGGTGTCGCCGACGAAGGCGGCATCACCGATCAGGTAAGTCATGCAGGCTGGCGTGTGGCCGGGAGTATGCAGGGCCCGGGCCTCGATTGAGCCGACGGCGAACTCCTCTTCGTCCTGGAACAGATGATCGAACTGGCGGCCATCGGTGGCAAAGGCCGGCCCGGCGTTGAACAGAGCTGCGAAGGTCTTCTGCACTGTAGTGATATGAAAACCGATACCCGTCCTCCCGCCCAGAACCTCCTTCAGATAAGGCGCCGCTGAGAGATGATCGGCGTGGACGTGGGTCTCCAGGATCCAGTCGACGGTCAGATTTCCGGCGCGCACATGATCGATGACGGCATCGGCCGAGGCTTTGCTGGTCCGGCCTGAAGCCGGGTCAAAATTAAGTACGGAGTCGACAATCGCGGCCCGGTTTGTCACGGGATCGGCGACGACATAGCTGACCGTAAAGGTAGGTTCGTCAAAAAAAGCTGTGACTGTGGGTTGCGGCATTTTCGCAGTCCTCCCCTGGACGTTTGTTGTTCACGATGCTGTGCTTACCGACGACGGCGAAGTGCGGGCCGGCCGGCACGCTCCACGGGTGCGCTGCCGCAACCGATGCTCTCCCCCACCCCGCAGCGATCGCTTTCCACCCGGCGGGCCGGACGGCGCCGCGGCGAAACCGGGCCGCTGAAGACCGTGTGTTCCCATGCGATCCCGCGCCTTCAGGATCCGCCCGCGAAGGCGTGCGCCTCATCCGCCAAAACCACGCATATCATAAATTAGCATTGACTGATTTAGTCGGTCAAATCCGTCAACGGTCCTTACCTGTCTGCGCTGTAGGGCCATCCCCTATGGCGCCTCGCCGCTCAAAGATGGGGAGCACACCAGGGTCAGCGCGCAGCGGTTCTCCGAGGTGATGGGGTCGGGGCGCGGACGGCGCCGGATCATCCCGTCTGGCGGCGGGGGCAGGCCGGTCGGCGGCTCATCGCCGCCACCATCCTCTCCGGCTTCCCGCCCGATCCGCTCGTGGTTCGATGCTGACGGATGGGTCCCATCCGTCAGCTGAATCGAACCACAAGATGAACCACAAAATGAAGAGCCTCGTGGTTCGGTGCTCACTTTGCGTTCATCGGAACGAGACAGGCCGGATCGTCGTTTTTGACGCTGTTCACCCGCGGGCTGACCGCCAACAGGCTCACCTCGCCAGAATAGGGCTTCAAAACGGCCTGCAACTGATCTTTCGGCCGCTCGGGATCGAGCCAGATATCGCAGGCCGGCTCGCCCAGCATCACCGGCATGCGGTCGTGGATCGACGCGATCTGCGCGTTCGCATCGGTCGTGATGATCGTGCAAGTCTGCAACGGCGCGGCGTCCGGCTCCTTTTGAGGCGTCCAGCGTTCCCACAGGCCGGCGAAGGCGAACGGCTCACCGCCGGCCGGGGTGACGTAATACGGTTGCTTGCCACCGTCTTCCGCACGCCACTCGTAGAAACCATCGGCGGCGATCAGGCATCGCCGCGTCTTGAAGGCGGCCCTGAAAGCCGGCTTTTCTGCAACCGAATCAGCACGGGCGTTGATCATCTTCGCGCCGATCGCGATGTCTTTGGCCCAGAACGGCACAAGGCCCCAGCGCATCATCACCAGTTCGCGCCCCGGCCGGTCTTTCGGGTGACGGATCACCGGCACGTCCTGGGTGGGGGCGACGTTGTATCGCGCCGGGATGTTCAGCGGCCGGTCCGTCTCGGTGATCCGGTAAATGTCGACCAGCTCGGCCCAGGACCGGGCCTGGGTAAAGCGCCCACACATTGGCTGTCCTTCCCTCTTCGGGCGGTAGAATAGCCGGACTGTTAGCCAGATTACAGCGCGACCTTAAGGCTTGTGGTAAATTTTCATCCATGCCCTTATGAAGGAGGGATTTATGAAACGGCTCGGCTATATGGTGAGTGGAGCTGTTGCAATTTTTTTTATCTGCGGGGGCGTTATGTTTACGCAGATCGGCCCGATACTGACGGGCAGCCTGATGCTGTTCATTACGCTTGCCAAGTACCATTGCTCGGGGATCCCCGCAAAACCCGGATCACAGGAGACATTTGGTCCGGATCACGCCTAGTGGATCGGATCATTCGCCTGGTTCCCAAGCGGATGATCGGTCGATCCACTCAACGATTGATCTTGTGGTTCGATTCAGCTGACGGATGGG